>CAYGQZ010000088.1:0-4870 GCA_964352055.1 uncultured Rhodobacterales bacterium | reverse complement strand
GGATGCGTAGACCCATCTGAACTTGTCACGCTTGTACATTGCAAAATCTCCAACGCCAGGTGTTACGCATCGGTTTCGATATCCGGGATCATCTCGGATTCAACCGCGATCGCCATCTCTTCATCGTCCACCAAGCCATCAGCATTGGTGTCTATTTCCAGAAACACATCTTCGGTGATTTCGGGAAAGGCTTTTTGAAGCTCATCGAAGGATGCTTTTCCGTCCCCGTCAGTATCGATCTGCGCGCTCATGGCGTGAGCGGCGAAGGCTACGGAGGTCGCGAGAAGAGCACCAATGGCCACTCTACTCATTTCTATTCTCCAACAGAGATATGGCGATCCAAACTGTTTCGCCTGCATTGTAAATGGCGCTCCGGGCAATTCCTTACAAGATGCGGACTTAAAAAAACAATCAATCGAAAACCGGGGTTTGGTGGAGGTTTCAAGCGGATCTCACCAGTGAGCGAAGCCCGGGCCATGTCCGCATCCTCACCCTTGCCAAAGCACGCGCCAGATGCCGAAAAGTCCGAGCGCGATGATAAGACCACCCACCCCAACCATAAGCACCTTGCGCGGCGCATAGCGTACCACAATCGCTGCAAACGGTGCTGCAGGAAGGCCGCCGACGACAAGCGCAAGTGCCGCCCACCCGAACTCCTTGATGCCGAGGTGACCCGCAAAAGTGATCGCAATCGCCGTGGTGACAAAGAACTCGGCGGTGATGGCCGAGCCGATCATGTGCCGGGCGGAGCTGCCCGAAGCCACCAGCGTGCCCGACACGATCGGGCCCCAGCCTCCGCCACCGATGGCATCAAGAAAACCACCAATTCCACCGAGCCTGCGCAATCCGCGCGGCGGCCGGATCCCGGGTGTTGCGGCAAAGGCTTTCCAAAGGATGACAGCGCCCATTCCCACGAGATATGCGGACACGAACGGGACGAGCAAATCGCCCAGACCCGTTGCCAGCAGGGTCGCGCCCGCCACACCACCCAGCACACCAGCAATCGCCAAAGGGCGCACCAGGCTCCAGTCCACATTCCGCGCTACGGCATGGGATCCGGCACTGGCGGCGGTTGTCGCGGTTTCGGCAAGATGAACAGCGGCGCTGGCCGCCGCCGGAGAATATCCAAGCGTCAGGAGCAGCGATGTCGAAGTCAGCCCATAAGCCATTCCAAGCGCCCCGTCGACCATCTGCGCGGCAAATCCCACACCCGCAATCAACCAGAAGTCTTCGATCATTCTGACACCCTATTGGCGGTCTGAACGCCGCAGCCGTTCAGGATCCGACGTTGGCAGCAGGCCCTTTGGCACAGTTCAATCACAGTCCGAATTGTCCATGAGATCATCGGGTGTCTGCGTGTTGCACAGCAGTGCGCTGTCAAGGTTGGTCCGTTCAAGAACGGCACCTTCGAATACGGCGCCGCGCAGGTCGGCGCCGTCAAACGAGACGTCGACAAGCCGCGCACCGACGAAGTTCGCGCCGCGCAGGCTTGAACCCGCAAAAGTGACGCCGGACAGAACGGAGTCTTCAAAGATCGAGAGATCCATTTCCGCCTCATCAAACACCAGCGATGTCAGTTCAGCGTTCTGAAGATCGATGCCCGTCAGTTTCATTCGGCTGAAGTCATGCCCGGACAGGGCGCAGCCCTCGCAACGACCAAGCGCACGTATGTCCGGCAGCCTGTTCGTGGTGTCGGATACCGCGGCCGTTGGAAGCCCGAGACTTGCCAGCAAAGTGGCGCCAATTACAAAGGCCGGAATTAGGTTTAGCATGGTGTTCCTTTACGCGTGGTTGAGCGCTTGGGCAGAGAGCCGGCCACCCGGATTGTCCGGGCTCGGCGGATATGTGCGACCGTGATGACTGAACGCGCCGCTTGGGTCATGAGGACGGAACTGGCCCGAACCCCCGCCCGGTTCTGGTGCGATACGTCGCCGTGACAAGGGCCCGGAACACCCAGACTCCAAGGACGATTGCGCCAATCGACAGCATGTCCGCCCCGGCTGAAAGGATGGCGTTCAGGGACAGGCCGCCTGCGACAACCTTCCAAAGGCCGAAGAGGGACGCGGTGACGGCAAGAGGGAACAGGCCCGTCAGAAGCGCCAGCAGGATCATGGCAATAATATCGTTTCTGAACCAACTGCCTTTGGGTGACAGGATGTTGCAGTAGTAGATCATGCAGATCAGACCAAGCGAGGTCACGCTGGCGATAACTGCGGCGGTGTGGTGCATTTGAGGAGCCTTTCGGGGCAAGGTGTCAGGAAGATATCTGTCTGAAAGACGCAGCAGGCTTTCGGGCCGTATTGCGTGCCCGCCAGTCGCCAAGGAAAAGAAGGATAGGTGCCGCGATAAAGACGGACGATCCGGCGGCAACGATAATGCCGAAGACCATCGGTATGGCAAAGCTTTGCACCGCTGCACCGCCCCAGATCGCCATGGGCAACATCGCCGCCAGCGCAGTGACCGAAGTGTAGAGCGAACGCGCCAGGGTCTGATTGATCGACAGATCGATCAGCGCGCGCAGAGGCATCGACTTGTGCAGGTCGAGGTTCTCGCGCATCCGGTCATAGACCACGACCTTGTCATTGACCGAATACCCGATAAGGGTGAGCAGGGCCGCAATGGCCGTCAGACCGAAGTCGAGCCCGGTGAGGGCAAAAAAGCCCACGACCTTTGTCACATCCAGAACCAGAGTGGCGATGGCACCGACGGCAAAGGGCCAGTCGAACCGCGCCCAGATGTAGATCAGCATGGCAAGGCTCGCCGCTGCGACAGCCATTATTCCCGCCACCGCCAGTTCGGCGCTGACCCTTGGCCCGACGATCTCGACCCGCTCGAAACTTGCGTCCGGCGCGACGGTCGCGACAGCGGCGCGCAGCTGATCGGCGGCGCGGGTTTGCGCAGCTTCCCCGCCAGGTTGTTCCTCGATCCGGATCAGCACAGTGCGCTCCGCGTCCGATTGCTGAAGCGAAACATCCCCCAGCGCCAGAGCCTCGACCGCGCTGCGCAGTGCGCCCACGTCGGGGACTGCGTCAAAATGTGCCTCGATCAGGGTGCCTCCGCGAAAATCGACGCCGTAGTTCAGACCCGGTGTCACAAAAAGCACAACCGAGGCGACCGACAGCACAAGTGACACGGCCAGCCCGGCAAAACGCATCCGCATGAACCGGAAAGCGGGCGTGGCCTTGGACTTCAGGAAACCGAGCGGCGCACGGATCACGAAGGTCTTTGGCCGCCGCACCCTCAGATATACGTCCATGGCCGAGCGCACGACGGTCACTGCGGTAAAAAGCGAGATCAGGATACCAAGCCCCATGGTGAGTGCAAAACCTTTGACCGGGCCCGAACCAAGCCAAAAAAGGAGACATGTTGCGATCAGCGTCGTCAGGTTGGAATCCAGAATGGCGCGATAGGCGCGGTCAAACCCCGCCTGCACCGCCGATGCGGCCTTCTTGCCGCGGGCGGTTTCTTCGCGGATGCGTTCATTGATCAGCACGTTCGCATCGACGGCCAGACCCATCCCGAGGATCAGTCCCGCAATACCCGGCAAGGTCAGCGTGGCCCCCAGCAGCGTCAGAGCGGCGATCGTGAGCATCACGTTTGTCAGCAGCGCACCCGTCGCAACGATACCCCAGCCGCCGTAGAGCAGGATCATGACAAGGGCCACAAGGCCAAAGCCTGCAAGCCCGGTCCACAGGCCACCCGCGATAGCGTCTGCGCCAAGGTCTGCACCAACCGTGCGCTCTTCGATGATCTCGAGCGGGACAGGCAACGCACCCGCACGCAGCAATGCGGCCAAAGTGTTGGTTTGCTCTACCGTGAAATCGCCGCTGATCTCACCGGACCCGCCCAGGATCGGCTCCTGGATGACCGGCGCGCTCAGGACTTTGCCGTCAAGCACGATGGCAAATGGTTGACCGACAAGCGCCTGTGTCAATTCGCCGAAGATGATGGCACCATCGGTATCAAAACGGAACTGGACCACGGGGGTGCCGGTTTCGGGATGGAAGCCAGCCGAAGCATCGGCAAGGCGTTCGCCGTGCAGCGCTGCGCGTTTCTCGACAACCAGATCACCGGCCCGGTCCGCCATCGGCAGGCGCAAGGCGTCATCGCCGAGAGGGCGTTCCGGACCGGGATCGGGCACAAGGCGATGAAATGACAGCTCTGCCGTGCTGCCCAAAAGCGCGCGCAGGGCGGCGGGATCGGACACCCCCGGCATCTGAACCAGAATGCGGTCCTTTCCAAGGCGCTGGATCGACGGCTCGGCCACACCAGCTTCGTCCACACGTTTGCGCACGACTTCAATGCTTTGTGCCATTGCATCGACCTGAGCCTCTTCGAGGGCGACCGCCCGCAGCATCAGGGTCAGCCCGTCACCTGCCCCTTCGCCCAGAGTAAAGGCGGGTTCGGCACCACTGAGGGCGGAGCGCTGGAACGTCGGAATGGCTGCTTCCAGGATGGTCCGCATCTGTTCGGGATCACCCGCGGTCGGACGCGGACTCACGACAAGCGTGTGCCCTTCGATCCGGATGCTGGCCCGCAGGCCGCTGTCTGCAAGCGCCTCAGACACCGATTCGCGTGCATCGGTCAGGATATCTTCCGTCAAAGCGGCTTCGTCCGCACGTAACGTCAGCGACGCCCCCCCGCGCAGGTCAAGACCAAGCGAGACCGGAGTCGAAGGCACGAAGCCGGGCAGTGATCTTGCGATGTCGCGCGGAAGGAAACTCGGCAGTGCCACCGCGATCCCGATCAGGATCACAAGCGCATAGGCAAAAAAGCGCCAAACAGGAATTTTCAATGCAGACCCTCATGCGCCACTCGTGGTCAGCGGCGCGACGACCGTCCGTCTCAGGTTGCAGGCGCGGGCGCAAAA
>CAYGQZ010000087.1:0-15146 GCA_964352055.1 uncultured Rhodobacterales bacterium | reverse complement strand
GCATCGTGTCGGTGGGCGCCAAGGACAAGGGCACCGGCAAGGAACAGCAGATCACGATCCAGGCCTCGGGCGGTTTGTCCGACGAGGACATCGAGAAAATGGTCAAGGACGCCGAGGACAACGCTGAGGCGGACAAGGAACGTCGCAGCTTGATCGAAGCGAAGAACCAGGCCGAAAGCCTCATCCACTCGACAGAAAAGTCGGTCGAAGAGCATTCGGACAAGGTCGATCCAACAACGGTCGAAGCCATCGAACTGGCCATTGCTGCGTTGAAAGACGAGCTGGAAACAGACAATACCGACAAGATCAAGTCGGGCATCCAGAACGTCACCGAAGCTGCGATGAAGCTGGGCGAAGCCATCTACAAGGCAGCACAGGACGACGGCGATGACGAGCCAGCCGGTGCTGACCAGCCACGTCGCGATGACGACGATATCGTAGACGCCGAGTTCGAAGATCTGGACAACGACAAGCGCGCCTGATCTTGCGCGTCAGGGAACCAATCACGGGGCCGGTCCTGGTCGGGCCGGCCTCAGACGTTCCAGCAAAGGAAGTGATCCATGGCAAAACGTGACTACTACGATGTGCTGGGTGTCTCGAAAGGCGCCAGCGCCGAAGAGATCAAAAAAGGATTTCGCACCAAAGCCAAAGAACTGCATCCCGACCGGAACGCGGACAATCCAAAAGCCGAGGCGCAGTTCAAGGAAGCCAATGAAGCTTATGACGTTCTGAAGGACGCTGACAAAAAGGCGGCCTATGATCGCTTTGGCCATGCTGCTTTCGAAGGTGGTATGGGCGGTGGCGGACGTCCGGGCGGCGGTCATCAGCAGGGGGACTTCGGGTCTGCCTTCTCCGATGTGTTTGACGATCTTTTCGGCGATTTCATGGGTGGTCAGCGTGGTGGCGGCGGACGACGCGCTGCGCGCGGGTCCGATCTGCGCTACAATCTGCGGATCAACCTCGAAGACGCCTTCTCGGGCCTTCAGAAAACCGTAAATGTCCCCACATCCGTGGCCTGTGGCGCCTGCAGCGGAACAGGATCGGAAGGGGGCTCCGAACCCACAACATGCCCGACCTGTTCCGGCATGGGCAAGGTCCGTGCACAGCAGGGCTTTTTTACAGTCGAACGCACCTGTCCCACATGCTCGGGCATGGGGCAGATCATCAAGAACCCATGCAAAAGCTGCGCCGGAGCGGGCCGGGTTGAAAAAGACCGCTCGCTCAGTGTGAACATTCCGGCCGGGGTCGAAACCGGCACCCGTATTCGTCTTTCAGGCGAAGGCGAGGCCGGCATGCGGGGCGGACCCACCGGCGACCTCTACATCTTCATCGAAGTCGCAGATCACAAGCTGTTTGAACGCGACGGCACCAACCTGTTTTGTCGCGTGCCCGTGTCGATGGGAACCGCGGCTTTGGGCGGCTCGATCGAAGTGCCGACAATCGATGGCGGACGCGGACGGGTTCAGATCCCGGCAGGGTCGCAATCGGGTCGGCAAATGCGGTTACGGTCCAAGGGCATGCCTGCGTTGCGCGGTGGCACTCCGGGCGACATGTTCATCGAACTGGCCGTTGAGACACCTGTAAACCTGACCAGTCGGCAAAAGGAACTGCTGCGCGAATTCGAGAATCTCTCGGAAGAGAACAATCCTGAATCCTCCAGCTTCTTTTCGTCGGTCAAATCGTTCTGGGAGGGGATGAAGGGATAGGGAGCGCGTTGGTGCGCGAGATCCCGGTTTGACCGGGTTGCCCCAGCCCAATTCATTTTCACCGGTGTCGCTTTGATGTCCTGTAACGTGCGGGCTGTGGTCGATCTGCACGCACATCCCATTGCCTTATATCGGCGGCAAACCAGATTGAACCTGCGCACTTGAGCCATCACAAACCTGGCAAATCATCTTGTCCGGAACAGAAATCTCGTCAAACGCCTGTTGCACGCGTCGTGGCTCAAGCGCGCTTGGGGGATGCACGCATTGTGGCAAGGCGATATACCCGGTTTTTCGCCCTGCGTTAACCGTTCGCTAACCGAGCTTGAGGCACGGTGACGGCATGTCCCATTTTGCCGAACAGCCCCTGCCCTTTGACCTTGACGAGGCGACCCCGGTTGCCCTGCCAAGTGGCAAGACACCCTCCTACATGGCCGATCACCGCAAGCGCTTGCGCACCCGCTTTGTTCAGGGTGGCGCAGACGCGATGCCCGATTACGAACTGCTCGAACTGATCCTGTTTCGGGCCATCCCGAGGCAAGATGTCAAACCGCTGGCGCACAGCCTTCTGGACGCCTTCGGGGACTTCAATCGCGTGATCACGGCACCGGCCGAACGGCTGCGCGATTTCAAGGGTGTGGGCGATGCGGTCATTACCGAACTCAAGATTGTCGAAGCCGCCGCCCAACGCCTCGCACGCTCCAAGGTTCTGAACAAACACGCTATTTCAAGTTGGGATGCGCTGATCGATTACTGTCATACAACCATGGCGCACCGTGAAACCGAACAGTTTCGGGTCTTGTTTCTGGATCGCAAGAACGTCCTGATCGCGGATGAGGCTCAGGGCAAGGGTACTGTCGATCACGTCCCCGTCTACCCGCGCGAAGTGGCCAAACGCGCGCTTGAGCTCAATGCGTCGGCGCTTATCCTGGTACACAATCATCCGTCCGGTGATCCCACACCCAGCCAGACCGATATCGACATGACCGGACAGATGGAAATGGCCTGTGCTGCCCTAGGGCTGACCCTGCATGACCATTTGATCGTCGGTAAGTCACGCGAACTCAGTTTCAAGTCCGAAGGCTACCTCTAGGGTCAGCGCACCCAGACCTCAACCCGCCGGTTGGCCTGCCGCCCCCATTCGCTGTCATCACATGCCATCGGCAACGCTTCCCCGAACGCATCCACATCTATCTGAATCCGTTCGAAATTCGCCGTCTCAGCCGCAAAAACAACGGCGCGGCGCACCGCTTCGGCACGGCGCAATGCGATGGTGCGATTGACGTCCGCGGGCCCATCTCCATCACTGAATCCCACAAGGAGAAGCTTGCGCGCATCGTATTTCCCTTGTTCGAGTGCCAGCGCCAGTTGCTGCACATTTGATCGTGACTGCGCATCAAGCCGCGCCGACCCTGCCTCGAACCGGAACGACGTGGTCAGCCGTTTCATCCCGTAAAGCGTGCGCGTCATGCGCTGTAATTCTTCCAATGTCACTTCCGGCCCGGCAGAGGTGATCGCATTCGCAAACCGATAGCCCTGCGCATCAATGCTGACCTCTTCCGGGGATTGATCCACGAACCCGGCGCGCCGGATCATGATTTGCGCTGCAGGCGTGCGGGTAAACGCCAGAAATTCGCGCGCCAGCTTGGGCAAACGCCGTGCAGGCACATACAAGAACATGGGCGCGATCAGCGGATAGTCTTCGGTCTTGATCGTACCCCGATCCGCAGACAACGAAAATCCACACGGTCCCGTAAGGGTCAGCGCGCGCGTGTTGCCCGTTTCGGAATAACTGACAACGCCAAAGGCAAACGGATCTTTCAACACCGCCGCAACAAGGTCATCGGGGCGGGTATGCCGAACGATGTCATCTGCAAACGGCAAACCCGCCGGGCCCATCACGTCATCTTCGACCGACTGTCCCAAACCGGTGGACGCATCCGGCAAATGCAGGGCAATCGCCGCATCCGCGCCACCAAGCTCGCGCCAGTTGGTGATTTGCCCCGCAAGCACTTGTGCCAGATTTTGCGGAGACAAGGTTGCCACCGGATTGGACGGCGCCACAATAGGTACCATGGCATCCAGCGCCAGAACCCGGCTGCGATTGGCGCGCGTCATATCCCCCAACCCGGCAGAGCGGGCGCGCTGCCGCTCTTCGGGTCGGATTTCCCGCAATGCCATGACAATATCCGCCTCGTTGACCAAAAGGTCCGCAAACCCTTCATCAGTCGTTGAGACATGGAAATAAAAGCGGGCGGCAGTTTCGTTGTCGGATTGATTGCGAAGCACGTAAACGAAGGTCGTGTCACCCGTCACCTGCCGTTCCGCCATAAGATCATTGCGCTCCGCAAACCCTTCGATCAGCGCAGGCATCAAGACCAGGCCCATGGTGGCAGAGCCGGAAATGTTCACTTCGGCCACGAAATTGAGCAGATTTGGACAAGCCGGGCCCTCGCACAAGACACCTGACCCATCGACCGTCAATTCGCCATAGATCGTTTCAAGACGATAGAATTCGCCGTCGAACCCCAGCAAAGTTCCGCTAAGCTCGACAGCGCCATCCGGCGAAGTGAGAGTCACATCCTGCGCAGACGCACATGTGCCGCATATGAAGAGTGCGGCGAAAATCGCCGCACGCGCCCAAGCCATAAGATGCCCTTTGCCACAGCCGTGTTCAGTTGCTGACGACTTTCAGGTCTGCGACAAGATTGTTCAACACCAGAAAACTACCAACTGTGTCGCAATCCGGGACCGCAAGCAGCAGATCTTGCGTTTTCAAGGCACCACCATGCAGGCGTTCGATCGATTGCGCTTCGATTTCCCGTCCGCAATTCTCTGCGGTTACCTGTGCCTCAACACTGAGGTTTATGGTTCCGTCGCGTTTTGCCGCACCAGTCGGAAATGAATAGACTTCCGCGATCAGAGTGCCGGCCATGCCGGTGTTCCCAAGCGTTGCCATAGACCCATGCTCACCGATGCTGAACACATCCTTATCCGCAGCGACACCGGACCAGATGTGACCTGGCTTGCCATAGCCCGCGCCGAACTCGCGCGCGTGCAACTGAAACCCGGCTGCGCCGTACCACTGGATTGCGACGCGGTCATAAGTTGCCAGATCAGGCACCGTGGTATGTGCGACCGCGCCATCGCCATTGGCAAATGCCATAATGAAGACGGCTTGTTCCTCAATGGCCGGGACGACCATGCCCAGCGATCCGTTTGCATCTGTGGCCATGGTAAACATCATGCCGTGGTGATGCACCGTCAGGCGTTCGTTTGCCGCGCAAGGCGCGGACATCGTCACGTCCACCATTGCGCCGGGCAACGGTTTGGCGACAGCTGTCATGATGCAATCTTCGGTCCTGATTGCCGACATTGGCAGCGCGTCGCGGTGCAGTTCCGGCAATGATGATGCGGGCGCAGAAACCCGCGTGATCGTCGTCTCTTGTGTCGAGAGGGGCAGGATACTTGTGCCTCCGGCAGAGGTCAGCTTGATCTCTTCCACCGCCAAAAGGATGCCGGAGTCTGTTTCCGCAGGGGCTTGCTCACTGTCAGTTGCAAGCATCGGGCGCGCTTCAGGACCGTACTGATCACGGGCGGTTTTCACGCTTTCGACAACAAAGCCGACACCTGCGGCGAAGCCCAGAGTAGCGACGGCGGTTATGAACTCCCTTATGCGCGGCACGGCCATCTGTCCCCCTCTCCATTTTGGGTCGGGAAACAGATCGCATATCAACAGGGCCGGGTTATGACCCGGCCGTGAACTCTTTGAGGCAGAACCAAGGCGCCTTCATCACGCCAGTCGGCCATGGCAGTGCTTGAACTTCTTGCCGGATCCGCAAGGGCATGGTTCGTTCCGCCCGGGATTTCCCCACGTCGACTGATCGTTTTCATCAAAGCCCGCCTCTTTCGCCTCGGGCGTCGGTTCAGGCGTCTCATGCTTGACTTCGGCGGCGGCGGGCGGCTGGTGCCGGGCTGCAATTTCAGCCATCATCGCCTGACGTTCTTCTTCGGTCATTGGACGAATGGCAGACAGCTTTTGTGTCACCTCGTTCCGCAGACTGTCGAGCATGGCCTCAAAGAGTTGGAACGCCTCGTTCTTGTATTCGTTCAGCGGATCACGTTGCGCATAGCTGCGGAAACCGACAACCGAACGCAGATGTTCCAGCGTCAGCAAATGCTCGCGCCACTTGGAGTCGATGGCTTGCAGGATAAGCTGCTTCTCGATGCTGCGCATGTTCTCTGCGCCGAAAGACTCGGTCTTTTCTGCCATCAGCTTGTCACTGGCTTCGATCAGGCGGTCGCGGATCTGTTCATCGTCCACGCCTTCTTCTTCGCACCACGCAATCACGGGCACGTTGAGGCCCAGACGTTCGATCACGGCCGCATAGAGGCCATGCGTGTCCCACTGGTCCGCATAGGAATTCGGGGGCATGTACTGGTCGATCAAATCGTCCACGACCTGATCACGCATGTCCGATGTCATGTCAGACAGATCTTCTGCCTTCATGATTTCGAGGCGTTGACCAAACACGACCTTACGCTGGTCGTTCATCACATCGTCAAACTTCAAAAGCTGCTTTCGGATGTCAAAGTTGCGGCCTTCGACCTTGGCCTGAGCCCGTTCGAGGGACTTGTTCACCCACGGGTGAACAATCGCCTCTCCTTCTTCAAGCCCCAGCGTCTTCAACACCTTGTCGAGACGGTCAGAACCAAAGATGCGCATCAGGTCATCTTCGAGCGACAAGTAAAAGGATGTGCGACCCGGATCACCCTGACGGCCTGACCGGCCCCGCAACTGATTGTCGATCCGGCGGCTTTCGTGACGCTCGGACGCCAGAACGAACAAACCGCCTGCCGCGAGCACTTTCTGCTTTTCGTCCTCATGCTCGGCCTCGATGCGCTTGCGCACCTCATCCGGGTCCACGTCCGGGTCGGTCACAATCGCTTCGAGGACTTTCATCTCGACGTTGCCACCCAGCTGAATATCCGTGCCGCGGCCGGCCATGTTGGTCGCGATGGTCACCGCACCGAATTTGCCCGCATCGGCGATGATCTGTGCCTCTTGTTCATGCTGGCGCGCGTTCAGGACGTTGTGGGGGATGTTTTCCGCCCTGAGTAAGGTGCTGAACATCTCGGACTTTTCGATGGATGTGGTGCCAACCAGAACAGGCTGACCCCTTTCGTGGGCGGCTATGATCTCTTTGACCATGGCGCCGTATTTTTCTGTCCCGGTCCGGAACACCTGATCGTCTTCGTCAATCCGGGTGATCGCGCGGTTTGTCGGGACTTCGACCACACCCAGACCATAGATTTCGGCAAATTCTTCGGCTTCGGTAGCAGCGGTGCCCGTCATGCCTGCAAGCTTGCCATAAAGCCGGAAATAGTTCTGGAACGTCACCGATGCCAGCGTCTGGTTTTCCGGCTGGATCTTGACGTTTTCCTTGGCTTCAAGCGCCTGGTGCAAGCCTTCGGACAACCGGCGGCCCGTCATCATGCGCCCGGTGAATTCGTCGATCAGAACGACCTGACCGTCTCGTACGATGTAATCCTTGTCTTTCTTGAACAGAACATGCGCGCGCAGGCCCTGATTGACATGATGTACAATTGTGGTGCTTTCCGGATCGTACAGCGTGGCGTCCTCCTCAATCAGATCGCGCACGCGCAACTGTTCTTCGAGGAATTCGATGCCTTCGTCTGTAAAGGTCACGTTCCGTTGTTTTTCGTCCAGTGTATAATGCTCGGGCTGGATCATCGGAATGATGGCGTCAATGGTCACGTAAAGCTCGGACCGGTCGGCCATATGGCCAGAGATGACCAGTGGCGTCCGCGCTTCGTCGATCAGGATACTGTCGACCTCATCCACGATGGCATAGTTGTGACCGCGCTGAACCATCTGATCGATGGACGGTTTCATGTTGTCGCGCAGGTAGTCAAAGCCAAGCTCGTTATTGGTGGCATAGGTCACGTCGCAGGCATAGGCCTCGCGCTTTTCATCCTCTGCCATCCCCGCGACAGCCACACCCGTGGTCAAACCAAGGGCCGCAAAGACTTTGCCCATCCATTCGGCATCGCGACGCACAAGGTAATCGTTGACCGTAACAACGTGGACGCCCTTGCCGGTAAGCGCATTGAGGTACACAGCGAATGTCGCGGTGAGGGTTTTACCTTCACCGGTCTTTTGCTCCGCGATGTTACCTTGATGCAGGAAAATCGCTCCCATCAGCTGGGTGTCGTAAGCTCGCAGGCCCAGAGCGCGCTTGGCGGCTTCGCGGCAATTGGCGAAGGCTTCGGGCAGCAGATCGTCAAGGCTTTCACCATCGTTGGCCCGCTTGGCCAACGCTTCGGTGCGCTCTTTCAAACCGTCATCGCTCAGCGCTTGGAATTCTGGCTCAAGCGCGTTGATCTTTTCAACCAAGGGGCGGACCGCTTTGATCTTGCGATCATTGGGGGTGCCAAACACCTTTTTGGTGAGAGTTCCGAAACCGAGCATGCGTTCTCCAGCCGATCAATTCATGTTGTGCAGCAACTGCTTGCCGGCCACGCGCCAAGCCCATAGATACGGGTGGAAGAAACCGACCCAACTGCGTCCATAGCGCGATGTAAGGGTCGCGCCAAACCGTGTCAATGCGCGCGCCCAGCGTGCGCCAAGCCTTAGGACTGATCTATGCCAAAACGTTCCCTTTCATTGTCCACATTCGGTCTTTTGGCTGCGATGGCGCTGCCTGCCACCGCTCAGGACGCGAACACCGTTGTCGCAACTGTCAACGACGTGGACATCACCATTGGGCATATGATCGTCGCGCGCGCCACACTGCCCGAGCAATATCAAAGCCTGCCCGACGACGTCTTGTTCGATGGGATTCTGGAACAATTGATCAATCAGACCCTGCTGGAACAATCTTTTGAAGGCGACCTGCCCAAGCGGGTCACCCTTTCGCTTGAAAATGAAACGCGTTCCTTGACTGCTGGCGAGGTTCTGGAGGACGTCATGAGCGAGGCGTTGACGGAAGAAGCCGTTCAGGCGCTGTACGATGCCCAGATTTCCGAGTTTGAACCAAATGAGGAGTTCAACGCCTCTCACATTCTGGTGGAAACCGAAGAAGATGCCTTGGCGATCATTGCCGAAATTGCAGGCGGTGCAGAATTTGCCGCGGTCGCGCGGGAAAAATCAACGGGCCCATCGGGTCCCAACGGTGGAAACCTCGGATGGTTTGGCGTCGGCGCTATGGTTCCCTCGTTCGAAGCTGCCGTTGTTGCCCTTGAAATCGGTGATGTTTCCGCACCCGTTCAAACTCAGTTCGGTTGGCATGTGATCATACTGAATGAAAAGCGTCAGACAGCTGTGCCGGAACTCGAAGCCATTCGCTCCGAACTTGAAACCGGCGTGCGCGAAGCCGCTGTTGCGTCGCGGATTGACGCGTTGAAGGAACAAGCCAACGTGGAACGGGCGGAACTGGACGGCATGGATCTGGCCGTGCTCAAAGACCTTTCTTTGGTGGAATAAGAATGGCCACTCCAAAAATAGTATCCCCGCTCGCACCTGCATCATTTCCGGACATGCCCAGCATTTCCGGAATTGCGCTTTCCGCCGTTTCGGCAGGTGTCAGATATCAAGGCCGCCGCGATGTGATGCTGGCAAAATGCGCGCCAGGCACGGCGATTGCAGGCGCGTTCACGCGGTCGGCGACCCGATCGGCCCCGGTGCTGGATTGCCAGGCGAAACTTGGCGGGTCATCCGAAGCGGGCGCGGCAATCCTGGTGAACTCCGGAAATTCCAATGCCTTTACCGGCAAGGGTGGCGTGGCCGCAGTCGACGCCATCGTTCGGGCCACTTCCGATGCCACGGGCGTACCCGCGGAACGGATTTTTACCGCATCAACTGGCGTGATTGGCGAACCTTTGCCCTTTGAGCGGATCACAGCCAAACTTGCGGAACTGAATGCAACCCTGTCTGATCATGCCATCGCCGACGCTGCTGCGGCGATCATGACGACAGACACCTACCCCAAAGGCGCAGTGGGCAGTTGCGACATCGACGGCACAACCGTGCATATCGCAGGCATCGCCAAAGGAAGCGGGATGATCGCCCCCGACATGGCCACGATGCTGGTCTATATCTTTACCGATGCCAAGGTCGAACAGGCCGCTTTGCAGGCCATGACAAACCGCCTGGTGGACGACACCTTCAACTGCATCACGGTCGACAGCGACACGTCGACCTCTGACAGCCTGCTGGTTGCAGCAACCGGCGCGAGCGGCGCAGACGCCACCCGGGATGCAGGGTTTGAAGCGGCGCTTGGGAAAGTGATGCTGGATCTGGCGCATCAAGTTGTGCGCGACGGTGAAGGAGCCACGAAATTCGTAGAAATTCGTGTGACCGGCGCAACCGACAAGGCCGCCGCAAGGACTCATGCCTTGTCGATTGCCAATTCGCCTTTGGTCAAGACTGCGATTGCGGGTGAAGACCCCAATTGGGGACGGGTGGTGATGGCAATTGGGAAATCGGGTGCGCCCGCAGATCGGGATACACTGTCAATCTGGTTCGGTGACATTCTGGTTGCCGAGAACGGATGGGTCAGTCCGACTTACAATGAAGACCACGCAGCACAGCACATGAAGTCCGACCATATTCGAATTCGCACGGACATCGGCATGGGATCATCCGAAGTGACCGTCTGGACCTGCGATCTGACCCATGGATATATCGACATTAACGCCGACTACAGATCGTGACGGGCAAGCCCCTCATTCTGGTGTCTGCTGTGGCGCTGATTGATTCGGACGGGCGGGTTTTGCTGGCGCAACGACCCGAAGGCAAGTCGATGGCCGGCCTTTGGGAGTTTCCTGGTGGCAAAGTCGAGGCCGGAGAAACACCCGAAGCCGCGCTGATCCGCGAGCTTGACGAAGAGCTGGGGCTGAACACCTGGGCGTCGTGCCTCGCACCTTTGACGTTTGCAAGTCACAGTTACGATGACTTCCACCTTCTTATGCCGCTTTTTGCCTGCAGAAAATGGGAGGGGACTCCCCAATCCCGCGAGAATCAGTCCTTGAAATGGGTGCGGGCAAATGACCTGAAATCGTATCCAATGCCGGCCGCTGACGTGCCCTTGATCCCTATTTTGCGCGACTGGTTATAGGAGCGACAGTCATAAAGTTTCAATTTCGGTAAAAAAAGTGGCGGTTTTGAAATATTCTTGGTGACTTATTAACCAATAAGTTGAAAGATATTCTTAAGGCTAACACAAGGGGAGGAACTTGAATGCTTCGAACAATTTCTCTGGGAACGTCGATCTTGATTCAGGGCATCTTTGTCCAGGCTCTTCCAGACGGTCGTGTGACAGTCCGTGTTGATAACGCAGATTTTTCCGGCAAACCTGTGACGCCCGCCGCCTGAACGACCAATACACTCACGAATGAAAAGGGACGGTGCTCACCGTCCCTTTTTCGTTTTTTGCGTATCACTTGAGAGTACGCGTTACCTGTTCACGCTCAAAAATCTCGATCACATCCTGTGGTCGGACATCATCATAGTTCTCGAACGCCATGCCGCATTCCTGACCAGACTGCACTTCTGCCACTTCATCCTTGAAGCGCTTCAGTGTTTTCAACGTGCCTTCATGAATGACCACGTTGTCGCGCAGCAGGCGCACACCGGCAGAGCGCCGCGCCACCCCTTCGGTGACCAGACAGCCCGCAACCTTGCCCACGTTGGACACTTTGAAGACTTCCTTGATCTCGGCATAGCCGATGAAGGTTTCGCGGATTTCCGCACTCAGTAGCCCTGAAGCCGCCGCTTTCACATCATCCACAAGGTCGTAGATGACCGAATAATAGCGGATCTCGACACCTTTCTGGTTGGCTGTGTTCCGCGCAGATGCGTTCGCGCGGACGTTAAAGCCCATGATCGGTGCGCCCGATGCCTCGGCCAGACCGACATCGGTTTCCGTAATCGCACCGACACCCGAATGCAGGACGCGGACCCGGACTTCGTCATTACCGATCTTTTCCATTGCCTGAACGATCGCTTCGGCAGAACCTTGAACGTCAGCTTTTACCAGAATCGGCAATTCGCTGACATCTTCGTCCGCCTTCGCATTCGCCATCAGCTGTTCAAGCGTGGTTGCCGCACCTGCCGCCGCCCGTTTGTCCTTGGCCGCTTTTGCACGGTATTCCGCGATTTCGCGCGCTTGCGCTTCGGTTTCGGTCACGTTCAGCACGTCGCCCGCTTCGGGTGTTCCGTTCAGACCAAGCACCTCGACCGGCACCGATGGCCCGGCTTCCTGAACGCGTTCGCCCTTGTCATTGATCAGCGCGCGGACCTTGCCGTACTGCTCCCCCACAACAAAGATGTCACCCTGACGCAATGTCCCGTTCTGCACGAGCACCGTCGCGACAGGACCACGACCCACATCCAACTGCGCTTCGATCACCGCGCCCTGGGCCGCCCGATCCGGGTTGGCCTTGAGCTCGAGGATCTCGGATTGCAACGCAATCGCTTCCAGCAACTCGTCGAGCCCCTGACCCGTCAAGGCCGAGACTTCGACGTCCTGCACGTCGCCGGACATCTTTTCAACGATGACTTCGTGTTGCAAAAGATCTGTCCGCACTTTGTCAGGTGTGGCCCCGGGCTTGTCCATCTTGTTGATCGCAACGATCATCGGCACTTTTGCCGCCTTGGCGTGGTTGATCGCCTCGATCGTTTGCGGCATCACTGCGTCGTCTGCCGCAACCACCAGCACAACGATGTCGGTCACCTGAGCGCCACGCGACCGCATTGATGTAAACGCAGCGTGGCCCGGCGTATCCAGGAACGACAGTTTGATGCCGGCGTCTGTCACCACCTGATAGGCACCGATGTGCTGGGTAATCCCGCCTGCTTCACCGGCGACAACCTTGGCGTCGCGGATCGCATCAAGCAGCGACGTCTTGCCGTGGTCAACATGGCCCATGATCGTAATGACCGGTGGGCGTGGCACCAGATCAGCTTCGTCGTCTTCGATTTCCTTGATGACGTCTTCAACGTCCGCATCGGAAACGCGCTGAACTTTATGGCCAAACTCTTCGATGATCAGTTCCGCCGTGTCGGCATCAATTGTTTCGTTCTGTGTCAGCATCATGCCCATCTGCATGAGCGACTTCACGACATCGCCCACCCGTTCGGCCATCCGGTTCGCCAGTTCCGAGACAACAATTGCTTCGGGCAGGTTTACAGTGCGGGTCACCTTTTCGCGCTCAACAGCCCCACCCATGGCTTTTTGCCGTGCGCGTTCCTGCTTGCGTTTCATCGCGGCCATAGACCGCTGACGTCCACCTTCACCGCCAGACAATGCCTGGTTGAGGGTCAGTTTACCGGACCGACGACCATCGTCGCCCTTGCCTCGGGTGTTCGGACGTTGCTCGCGCTCGCGCTCGTTCTTGCGTGGCGTCGACGCGGGCTGCTGCGTCTGGCGCGGCGCGGCGCGTGGCGCTTCCGCCTCAGGCTCTGCGACGGCTGCTTGTGCGGCGGCTGCCACTTCGGCAGCTTTGCGCGCATCTTCTTCGGCCTTCAGACGCAGGCTTTCCTCGCGCTCTTTTTCTTCGCGTTCCTTGGCCTCCATTTCGGCCCGGCGGCGCTCGCGTTCTTCTTCGCGGGCCTTTTCATCGGCTTCGCGCTGTGCGGCCTCTTCGACTTCACGCGACTTTGCGGCCTGAACGGCTTTCAGGCGGCGATCCATTTCGGCATCGGTGATGCCTGCGGGACGGCGGCTTGGGTTTCCCACGCTCGGTCCAGTGGCCGCAGCAGGTTTGGCCGCACCCGGCTTGGGCACGACGACCCGCTTGCGCTTGGTCTCGACGACAACGTTCTTGGTCCGTCCATGGCTGAAACTCTGTTTCACATTGCCCGGGCGCGCACCGCCCCGCAGACCCAATGTCTTTTTACCGTCTGTATCGCTCATAAAGCTCGTCTATCCTTCCAGGCGACCGTTGCCGCCTTCATTTTCGCGCACACCGCGTAAACGGTTGGCTTCCTCTACAACACGTTGCGTGAGTCCACCAGAGGCCAGCGCCCCGTGAATTACAGTTTGGCGACCGAACGCCAATCCCAACTCATCAGACGTCAACCATCCGATGTAAGTTCCGAAATGCGGTGTGCTCAGCTTGGACTTGCCACGGCCCGAACCATCCACCGCCTGAATAAGGACCTGGGCTTCTTCCATCTGAAGCCAGCCCTTCACTTTTTCATATCCTGCCACCGCTTTGCCTGATTTGCGTGACAATGCAATCAGGTCCACCACGCGGCGGGCCAATTGCCGCTCAACCTCGTTCACCAGATCGTCTGGCACGGTCACGGCTTGCTTGGCGCCGCGTGCGAACTGCTTTTTCGCAACTGCCGTTTCCAGCGCCGACCGGCTGGCCGACACATAAATCCCGCGTCCCGGCAGTTTGCCCGCAATATCCGGCACAATCTGCGCGTCCGGTCCCACAACAAAGCGGATCAGACCGTATTTCGGCTGTACCTCGCCCGTGGCAATGCACTTGCGCTCAGGTCCATCCGACCGATCCTTTGAGGCGCCACCGCGTCCCATGAGGCTGCCCCGAGGCCTGAAATCAGGCCTCGGTCTCCTCGGTCAGTTCCGTATCTTCTTCTTCGACGTCCGCTTCCAGTTCTGCGGGATCCACCCAGCCCAAGATGACACGGGCTGTCATCACCAGATGTTGTGCCTCTTCAAGCGAGACATCAAAGGGTTCCAGAACCCCGTCATCCTTGTGGCGTTCGCCGTTTACGGTTGTCCAACCGCCGGCGAGTTCCCAATCGGCACAGGTTGCGAAGTCTTCCAGCGTTTTGACATCGTCCTTGGCCAATGCTTCGATCATTTGGGGTGTCAGACCGTCAAATTCAATAAGGCTGTCCTCGGCACCCAGCGCGCGGGCGTTCTCAAGCGCGGCTTTGGCGGCGGCTTCCAGAACATCGCGGGCGCGGGCCTGCAACTCTTCGGCGGTACCTTCATCGACACCGTCAATGACCAGCAGTTCGTCCTGCTCCACATAGGCGACCTCTTCGAGGCTGGTGAAGCCTTCGGACACCAGAAGCTGGGCAAAGAATTCATCCAGATCGAGATTGTCCATGAACAGCTTGGTGCGCACTTCGAATTCGGCCTGACGGCGGGCCGATTCGTCGGCCTCGGTCATGATGTCGATGTCGAGCCCGGTCAACTGGCTGGCGAGGCGCACGTTTTGACCGCGGCGGCCAATGGCAAGGCTCAACTGTTCTTCGGGAACAACCACTTCGATCTTGCCGGCCTCTTCGTCCAGAACAACTTTGGACACTTCAGCAGGTTGCAACGCGTTCACAAGGAAGGTCGGCTGATCTTCGTTCCACGGAATGATGTCAATCTTTTCACCCTGAAGCTCGTTCACAACGGCCTGCACACGGCTGCCGCGCATACCAACGCAGGCGCC
>CAYGQZ010000086.1:11556-15170 GCA_964352055.1 uncultured Rhodobacterales bacterium | reverse complement strand
TTGGCGGCGGGTTCATGATCCCGATCCTTTACAAGATCGGGTACGGTTGGCTGCATACGGGATTTGTCGCGGCGCTTGGTGGGCTCACACTCACCAGCGTGTTTTCCCTGATCGCAGTTCTGCAAGGCGGTGGAGAGGCGATTGAGATCCTGACCGCAGGCGCTGCACCGCCGGTTTCGATCAATCTGCGCTTTGGCCTCGCAGAGGGCGCATTTACGGTCAGCGTCAATCTGATGGCCATGCTGCTGGCCGCAGTTCTGTGGGAGCACCTCAGGAAGAACTACGTCGCATTGCTGCTGTTTCTGATCCTCGTGATGGGGATCAACGGCATGATCCTGACGCGGGATTTGTTCAACCTGTTTGTCTTTCTCGAGATCGTTTCGATCGGCACCTATGGCCTTCTGGGCCTTGTGACGTCGCGGGAAGGGATCCAAGCCGCCTTCAAATACGTCATGGCCACTGTCATCGCATCGACCCTGTTCCTGCTGGGGGCAGTGCTGATCTATTATGTGACGGGACATCTGAACATCGACCTCGCGATTGCGGCAAAGGCGGATCTTGTCGGTCCGATTGGCGGCATTGCCGTGGCCATGATCCTGGCCTGCCTGCTGATCGAGTTGAAACCCTTTCCGGCCAATGGCTGGGGGTTGGATGTATACGAAACCGTCCCTCCGGCGTTGGCGGCCTTTCTGTCGGTCTGTGCATCGGCGGGCATGCTCTTTGCCGTCTACAAACTCTTGCCGCTGTTCGATGACTACCTTGCGTTCATCATCGCATCGAGCGCGCTGACGTTTCTGGCGTCAAATTTGATCGGCTTGCGGCAAGCGCAGGTTCAGCGGTTGCTGGGCTATTCCTCGGTCGGGCAAATGGCGCTGGGCGTTCTGGCGCTGGCGGTCCTGACACAGATCGGTGCCACAGAGCTTGTTCCGCTGGTCGTCTTTGGCCTCTTCCTCAACCATTTGCTGGCCAAGGCGGGCCTCTTCTGTTTGGTCGCGGCCATTGGGGCATCTGATCTGAATGAACGGCTTGGCCTGACGCGGCGCCCTTTGATTGCGGGCGGTCTGGCGCTTTTCGTGATGGCGATTTGTGCGCTGCCACCGTTTCCGGGGTTCTGGGCCAAGTGGGAACTCATCATGCAACTGGGCGAGGCCGGGCGATATGCATTGATTGCGATCCTTCTGGCCGGGTCGCTGATGGAAACGACCTATATCTTTCGTTGGTTCATCCGCGCGGTTTCGCCAAACGCGGACAGACAATTGCCCGAAGCAAAGCTGAACATTGTGCTGCCCGTGCTGGCGATGGCCGTCTTGCTGGTCATCACGGGCGTCGGGATGGCAATGATCACGGGCGCAGATGGGCTGTTGATCTTCCTGCCGCTGGGCGTCGGGGCCGGGTTGCTGCTGATCGGGCCTCTGGTCGGGTCGCGCTTGCAAGGGATCGCCATGCTGGCGGCTGTGGCGGGCGCGACGCAGCTCTTGCCCGACGCCAGCGGGATTGCCGGACTTTTCGCCTACCTTCTGCTGGCGGGGGGGCTGGTCATTGCATCCGCTGGTTTGGCTAGCTCAGCATTACGACCCATTCATTACCCGGTGATGGCGGTGCTGCTTTTGTCGATCCAGTCGCTGTTGCGGACAGAGCTTGGACTGACCTTCTATGTGACATGGGAGTTCATTACGGTCGCGTCCTTCTTCCTGATCGCGCAAGGGCGCAATGCACTGCCGGAAACCTTGCGTTTCATGGTCTTTTCGATGTTCGCCGCGTTCCTGATCATGGGCGGCTATGCCATGATCGTCGGCCAGACTGGCAGCCGGGATTTAAGCGCACTGACCGCCGCACCGGCCCAGGCCCTGATGGGCTTTGTGCTCGTGTCGGTAGGTTTTCTGATCAAGGCCGCGGCCTTTGGGGTGCACGTCTGGCAACCCCCGGCCTATGCCGAAGCGCCCGATGATGTGACGGCGATCCTGTCGGGGGTGGTCAGCAAGGTTGCCATCTTTGGCCTGCTCATGCTGGCCTATACCGGCGGACAATCGCAACTCTATGTCGATTTCACCTACCTGCTGGCCTGTATCGGCATGGCGACCACTGTCATCGGGGCATTGCTGGCGCTATGCCAGACCGATCTGAAACGGTTGCTGGCCTATTCCAGCATGAGCCAGCTTGGCTATATCGTCACGGCCGTCGCATTGATGAGCCATCTGGGCTGGGTCACGGCGCTCTATATCGTGGCCAATCACATGATGGTCAAAGGGATCCTGTTTCTGGCGGCAGGGGCGATTATTCTGCGGACAGGAACCCGCCAGCTTGACGAGATTGGCGGGTTGGCGCGCAGTATGCCGCTGACATTTGCCGTGACCGCGCTGGCGCTTTTGTCCATGTCGGGCCTGCCCCCGTTGATGGGCTTTGGGGGCAAATGGCTGTTGCTGAGCGCGATGATGGACAAAGGCTGGACCGTTCTTGTTGCCGGCGGTCTGCTCGCGACCTTCCTTGGTCTGTGGTACATGTTGCGTCTGCTGGTGACGGTGTTTCTGGTGCCAGCCACGATGAAATACCGCGAAGCACCCGCGATGATCCTGATCCCGCAACTAACGCTTGTGGCGGGGATTTTCGTCTTTTCCCTGTTCCCGAAACTGCTGATGGAGCCTGTGTCCGACGCGATTGATCCGCAATTCGCGGCGACCCTTGTCTGGGAGGGGCAGTCGCTTGAAACCATTTATGGCAAATGGGACCCGACGCCGGTCATGCTGACCTCGATTATCGTGGCCGCCGGGTTGGCCGTTGTGTGGTTGGTGCTGTCGCGCGTCCTGAGCAAATCACTCCGGACACGCGCGGCTTTGTTCACCGCCCGCCCGTTGCTTCGCGGGGCCGCGCCACAACTGACCGAGACTGCGTGGGCCGGTATCGTGCGCGGTGTCGAAGGACTGGCCGATGGAACGCGCCGCATCTACAACGGGAACGGGCAGTTCTATGTGCTGTTGGTTCTGGCCTATTTCCTCACGCTCTATTTCACGTCAATCCTGCTTCCCGTGTCCTGAGATCAGTTCCAACCATGACGAATTCCAACATGACCACCGACATCCCCCTGCCATTGTTGCGCCTGCTGAGTGCCAGTTTGCCGGTTGGGGCGTTCGCCTATTCCAGAGGGCTTGAACATGCGGTGGCCGCAGGGTGGGTCGAGACTGCTGAGCAGGTTCGCGACTGGGTGTTCGGAGTGCTAAAGCGCAGCTATGCCACCCTTGACGGTGCCTTGTTCCTACGCCTCATGGCTGCGCTGAAGGACCAGGATACCACTGCCTTCGCGCGGGCAGACAGCTGGCTGTCAGCCGCACGCGAAAGTCAGGAATTGCAGCACGAAGATCAGCGCACTGCCGAAGCCCTGCTGACGCTGCTGATTGATCTGGACGTTGCTTTGGCCAAAGGGCCATTGAAGGCGCATTGCCGGAGCTATCCTGCGGCCTATGCGTTGGCGGCCCATGATTTGCAGGTGCAGCCGGAGGCGGCGCTTTCCGGGCTCATGTGGGCGATGTGCGACGCCCAGATTGCGTCAGCGATCCGGCTTGGCTGTATCGGTCAGGTTGATGGGCAGCGCATCCTGAGCGCGGCACCCGACGCCATAT
>CAYGQZ010000086.1:6536-11456 GCA_964352055.1 uncultured Rhodobacterales bacterium | reverse complement strand
TGTATCGGTCAGGTTGATGGGCAGCGCATCCTGAGCGCGGCACCCGACGCCATATCAGACTGCGTCGCAATTGCGGCCGCACTGGATGAGGACGAAATTGGCAACGTTTCGGTGATGCTGGCAATCGGCAGTGCCCAGCACGAGGTGCAGCCAAGCCGCCTGTTTCGATCCTGATCGCGGCACCTCTGCTATTCCTTCCCGATTCTCGGGGATGGGCGCAGCCTCGGAAACCGCCTTTCGGCCCAGTCTGTTGCCATCATCAAGACCATGATGGTCAAGGTCAGGACCAGTGCTGCAAGGCCAAAACTGAGGCCAATGGCAATGCCGATGGCGGCAAGCGCCCAGACCAGCGCGGCTGTCGTCACGCCTTGCACGCGGCCCCCTTGCGACATGATCACGCCAGCACCCAGAAAACCGACGCCGGTGACGATGGCGGACATCATCCGCGACGGATCGCCGGTTTCATCGGTTGCGGCATTTCCCAGATCAACCAGCATCGCGGTGGTGATCACGACAATTGTGCACCCCCTGATACCGATGGGCTTGCCCCGCAACTGCCGGTCAAGCCCGATGACTCCGCCGCAAATTAGCGCGATAATCAGGTGGCTCATTGCCTCGGGAAAGAACCCGGTCGGAGAAAAGTTGGAGAGCCACATGTCCTGTTTTCCTTCGTGAGTTGCGCTCACGTATGCATAAATGCTCGATCAGCGGGCGTTGTCTTTCAGAAAAGGCAATGTCCGTCAAACGGTTTCAAGGCCGTTCTCTGACCCGTCACAGTTGCCCGATGTTTACCCGGCCGGGTCTTCCGCCGCGGGTGGCGGCGTTGGTATCAGCGCCTTGAACCCGGGCACGCCCAACAGCATCAACCAGGTCACCAGCACAAAGGTTGATGTCAGAACCGGCATGGAGATCGGGCTGAGAAAGATCGCAATCGACGCCCAGAGCCAGGTCGAAATGATAGCGCCAAAGATGGCGTAAAGGACGCTTGTCGTGTTCGCTACCAGAAACACGCCACAGAGGGCCATGGCGGTCAGCGCAGCGTTGTATCCAAAAAGACCATCCCGGATCGCGCCTTCCGGGCCGCCGGAAACCACGGCTGTCAGCGCCGCGGTCACCGCGCCGACCAATGCCATTGCCGCGCCGATGCGCGAGTTGATCGCAATCCCGATAATGATCAGATAGCCCGAAATCCAATTGTCCTGAAAAAAGATCTGCCCGATGGCGTTTCCGATCCCCATGTACCATGTCGGCAGGGTGTAGATGACCGAGTCTGGGAAATCCTCGGGTGAGATGGGCTTGATCAGGGGCCCTGCATCCAGATGCTCGAATTTCAGCACGGCAAAGAGGAACATCCAGCCGACCAGCACGAAAGGTCCAGTCAACGCGGCCACCCGGTAGGGCGCCAGAACGGTGGCCATTGCCTGCAAGACGATGGTAGACAGCGCCGCGCCAAAGACGATGTACACGGTCATCAAGGGGGACGGCACCGCGCCGGTCCGGAACTCTGCGCTGGTAAATGCCACGAGGCACAAGGCGACAAGCGCGCCGTTAAAGCCAAAAAGACCTGCCTTGATCAGTTCCCTGTCGGCCTTGAGCGCCAGCGCGGCCAGTGTGCTTGCCGCCACACCCAGAATGGCGATGGAGCCATAGATCCATGAATTGTAGAACAGTGCACCAAGGATGACGGCACCGCTCAGGGCGTTGTTCTGAAACACGACCTGACCGATGCCGCGCAGCATCCAGTCGAATATTCCCAGCGTGGAATGATCCCGGAAATATGTCACATCCATGTGCGGGACGCCCTAGAACAGGAAGTACCGCTGCGCGAGCGGCAACTCCGCCGCTGGCTCGCAGGTGATCGCAACGCCGTCCACGCGGACTTCGTATGTTTGCGGGTCAACCTCAAGCTTGGGACAGGTATCGTTGTGGATCATGTCCTTTTTCTTGATCGTCCGGGTGCCTTTGACAGCGACAAGCGCCTTTTTAAGGTTCAGCCGCTCTCCGATCCCGTCATCCAAAGAGGCTTGCGAGACAAATGTCACCCCGGTCGAGGACAGCGCACCGCCGAGGCTGCCGAACATGGGGCGGTAATGGACAGGCTGCGGTGTGGAAATCGATGCATTCGTGTCGCCCATCGGCGCTGTGGCAATCATACCGCCCAGCAAGACCAGCGATGGTTTTGCGCCAAACATCTTGGGATCCCACAGGACCAGATCCGCGCGTTTTCCAACCGTCACGGAGCCGATTTCATGAGCGAAACCATGTGTGATCGCGGGGTTGATGGTGTATTTTGCAACATACCGCTTGGCGCGGAAGTTGTCATTGCGCGCACTGTCTTCGGGCAGCGCGCCGCGCTGGACTTTCATCTTGTGCGCGGTCTGCCAGCAGCGAATTATTGTTTCACCCACGCGGCCCATGGCTTGACTGTCCGATGCCATCATCGAAAACACGCCCATGTCGTGCAGGATGTCTTCCGCCGCGATGGTTTCCTTTCGAATGCGGCTTTCGGCAAAGGCCACATCCTCGGGAATATCCGGGGACAGGTGGTGGCAGACCATCAGCATGTCCAGATGTTCGTCCACCGTGTTGATCGTGTAGGGCCGCGTCGGGTTGGTTGAGGCGGGCAGGATATTGGCCTCACCCGCAGCGGTGATGATATCCGGCGCGTGTCCGCCTCCGGCCCCTTCGGTGTGAAAGGAGTGGATCGTGCGGCCCTTCATCGCGGCGAAAGTATCCGCCACAAAGCCGCTTTCGTTCAGCGTATCGGTGTGGATCGCGACCTGTACATCCTCAAGATCGGCCACGGTCAGGCAATTGTCGATGGCTGCGGGCGTGGTGCCCCAGTCTTCGTGCAGTTTCAGGGCGGCGGCACCTGCGCGGACCTGTTCGTGGATAGGTTCGGGCAAACTGCTGTTGCCCTTGCCCATCAGGGCAATGTTGATCGGCAGCGCATCCGCGGCTTCCAGCATCCGGTGGATGTACCAGGGGCCCGGCGTGACTGTCGTGGCAAGTGTGCCGACGGACGGGCCAGTGCCGCCGCCAACCAGCGTCGTCACCCCAGCGGTCAGCGCATCATCGATCTGTTGCGGTGCGATAAAGTGGATATGCGTGTCGATACCGCCGGGGGTCAGGATTTTGCCTTCGCCTGCGATCACGTCGGTGCCGGGGCCGATGACCACATCCACATCCGGCTGAATGTCGGGGTTGCCCGCGCGGCCAATGGCCGTGATGCGACCGTTCTTGATCCCCACATCCGCCTTGATGATGCCTTGATGGTCCAGAATGACCGCATTTGTGATGACCAGATCGACAACGTCAGCCGCATTGCGCTGACCTTGCCCCATACCATCGCGGATCACCTTGCCGCCGCCGAATGTCACCTCGTCACCATAGATCGTGTGGTCTTTCTCGACCTCGATGATCAGATCGGTGTCGGCCAGCCGCACCCGGTCGCCCGTCGTCGGGCCGTACATGGAGGCATAGGTTTCGCGTGTGATTTTAACCATATCAGTTCTCCAGGGGGCCCATGATCTTGCCAGTGAAACCAAAGACGTTCTGGTCACCCGAGTATTTGACCAACCGAACTTCGCGTTCCTGGCCCGGCTCGAACCGCACCGCTGTGCCGCTTGCGATATCCAGCCGGAAACCGCGCGTGGCATCCCGGTCGAACTTCAGGGCCGCGTTGGTCTCGTAGAAATGATAGTGGGAGCCGACCTGAATGGGGCGGTCTCCGGTATTGGCAACCTCGACCGTGATCTTGTCTCGGCCCGCGTTCAGCTCGATCTCGCCATCTTCGATGAACATTTCACCTGGTTTCATGCCGTGCGCCTCACTGAATGGGGTTGTGGACGGTCACCAGCTTGGTGCCATCGGGAAAGGTCGCCTCGACCTGAACGTCATAGATCATCTCGGCCACGCCATCCATCACGTCGTCGCGGGTCAAAAGAGTGGCCCCGTAGGACATCAGATCTGCGACCGTGCGCCCGTCACGGGCGCCTTCAAGGATCTCGAGCGAGATATAGGCAATCGCCTCTGGATGGTTCAGTTTCAGGCCGCGGGCCTTGCGCCGTTCCGCCAACAAGCCGGCCGTGAAAATCAGCAACTTGTCTTTTTCGCGTGGCAATAGGTTCATTTAAATCCCCGTCTCTCGTATGTTCAGGTTGTCCAAATGCGTGGATGGCAGGCAGATTTTCCTTTGCCCAGCCTACGCAACAGGTCCCATGATCTCAAGAAAAACTCTCGTGCCGCGCGGACTTTGGGACCGGCATAGCGACAGACCACGACATCGCGTAACTGGCTGATCGACACCTGCCCGAACTCTGCCGGTTCCAGAAGGCGCCGTATCGTTTCAACAGCATCATCAGGCAGGGGACCGGCATAGAGCATCGTGCCGAAGATCGGTTGGTCGTTCAGCCCGAAGCTTGCCCTTAGCATATCTGCGCCGCCATCGAATGCGGCCCGCTCGAACCAGATCGGATGACCGTTGCGCATGATGGTCGTGCGTTGAGTGAAACTGCCCTTGGTAAAACGTTCCTGCGCTGCGGGTCTGCCCAGACTGGTGATATCCCACCCGACAAAGGTAGCGTCACCACTCAGCTTCACCTCGGTTTCCGTCTGCGCCTGTGCGCCGTCAAAGACAATGTTTTCCATGGGCAGAAATTCGCACGTGCCGCCGTGTTCGACGCTGATCTCGATCCGTTGACTGCTGGCATGATGCGGCGAGCGGTAAAACTTGGTCGCACCGGGGGATGTGAGCAGGCCACTGGCGTCCTGCCCGACATGGATCCGCAAGCCTAGACTGTCACCCCCGGCAACCCCGCCGGGTGGGTGCAGGATATAGGAATGACAGGTGCCATCCGATTCCGGATAGAACGGCCGCTGGACCAGCATCGGGCCCACATGTTTGCTATGGACCAATGT
>CAYGQZ010000086.1:4758-6436 GCA_964352055.1 uncultured Rhodobacterales bacterium | reverse complement strand
GAATGCAAAAAGCGGTGAGTGTTGTTTGCGCGCAAGATGCTGCCACACCGGCTGATTCCCTAATGGCAACGGCTGTTCTGGCCCATGATGAACGTCATCTCAGGCGCAAGACCATCCGCTTGTCAAACAATGAAAAAATCCTGATCGACCTGCCGGGGCCAACGGTTCTGAACGCCGGGGACATGCTTACGCTCGAGGACGGCTCCTCGGTATTGATCGAGGCGGCCTTGGAAGACCTTTTCGAAGTGCGCGGGCAAGACACTGTTCACCTGACAAGACTGGCCTGGCATATCGGGAACCGGCACCTGCCTGCCGAGATCGCCGCAGATCATATTCTGATCCTGCGCGATCACGTCATCCGGGGCATGCTGGAAGGGTTGGGCGCGCATGTGAAAGATGTGACAGGCACCTTCTCTCCGACCCGCGGCGCTTATGACGGGCAACCGCACAGCCATGGCCATGATCATTCGCACCACGACCACCACCACCACGGTTGACGGGGCCGACTGGCGGTTTATCAACCTTGGCAACAAGAGATGGAGCATACCAGCATGTCATCAGGAAATGGACCGCTCAGGATTGGAATCGGTGGACCGGTGGGCTCGGGCAAGACAACCCTCACCGAAAAGCTGTGTCTGGCCATGCGCGATGACTATTCGATCGGCGTGATCACCAACGACATCTACACCAAGGAAGACGCGCAGTTTCTGACCCGCAAACAGGTCTTGCCCGAAGACCGGGTCGTGGGCGTCGAAACCGGGGGCTGCCCGCACACTGCCATTCGCGAGGACGCGTCGATCAACCTGCAGGCCATTGCCGAGTTGAACCGCAAGTTCCCGGATCTGGACGTGGTCTTTATCGAGTCCGGTGGCGATAACCTTGCCGCGACCTTTTCGCCGGACCTGGCTGATCTGTCGATCTATGTGATCTCGGTCTGTCAGGGCGAGGAAATTCCGCGCAAAGGGGGCCCCGGCATCACCCGCTCGGACCTTCTGGTGATCAACAAGACCGATCTGGCGCCCTATGTCGGCGTCAATCTGGATGTCATGACCGAGGATGCAGCGCGCATGCGCGGCCACCGCGAAGTCATCTTTTCCGACATGTCACGCAGTGTCGGGGTCGAAGCGGTGGTGTCCTTCCTGATTGAGAATGGCGGCCTCGAGAAACGTCGCCGACCGGTCGCGAGCGAGAACGTGGCATGACCGGTAACGAAATCTTCGGCGGCCCGCTCCGGCGGGCCATTTTGCTTTCAGAACGTCAAAAGGCATAGTGCCTTGGCGTTGTGATGGCCTTCTGCAATCTTCCGATACAGGTATAAGCAATTGAAACGTTTGATCACTTTCATCTCCGTCTTGACGATTGTCGCCGCATGTCGCGAAGAGCTTGAGCCGATTCCAGAGCCGATCCGCCCGGTGCGCGTGATCCTGGCCCAAAGCAATCCCGGCGGTGAGACCGTCACCCTGACCGGCGATATCCGCGCTCAGGAAACGGTGACGCTTGGGTTTCGGACAAGCGGGCGCATCGTCGAACGTGCCGTAGATGTCGGCGACACAGTAGAGCCGGGGCAGTTGCTTGGCCGTTTGGAGGATACGACACAGCGCAACGCCATTGCTGCCGCCCAGGCCGAGGTTTTGGCCGCCGAAGGCGATGCGGACCGGGCCGAGACAGATTTTGACCG
>CAYGQZ010000086.1:0-4658 GCA_964352055.1 uncultured Rhodobacterales bacterium | reverse complement strand
CGGGTGCGCGTTGGTCTGTCTGACATGCCCGACAGCTTTCGCCTCGGCTCTGCCGTGACTGGCAGCCTGGAATTGGCGGGCCTGCCCGCAACGCCGCTGCCCGCCACAGCGTTGACGACGGCGGACGGGGCCCCGGCGGTATTTGTGGTTGATCCTGAAACCGGGATTGTCGACCTCAGACGGGTCGCGATCGGGCGATTTGATATTGCGCAGGTCTGGGTGACGGAGGGGCTTACCGATGGCGAGACTGTCGTGACCGCCGGTGTGCAGACTTTGCGCCCGGGGCAAGAAGTGCGGGTCGGGGAGGGTCGCTAGTATGGGCGCGAACCTGTCCGCATGGGCCCTGCAAAACAAGTCGCTGGTCTATTTCTTCATGGCGCTGACGGTCGTTGCGGGCGTCATTGCATTTCTCGAACTTGGCCGGGACGAAGACCCGCCTTTCACAATTCGTACAATGGTTGTGCAGGCGTCCTGGCCGGGCGCATCCGCCGAAGAAACGCTGCTGCAACTGACCGAACGGTTAGAGCAGACGTTGCAGGAAACGCCCTTTATTGATCGTATCGACAGCGAGACACGGCCCGGCACGTCGACACTGTTTGTGCATCTCGAAAGTGCGACACCGGCAGACGAAGTTCCCTTGATCTGGAAAAATGTCAGAAACCGTGTCGGTGACATGCGGCACACCCTGCCGCAGGGTGTGATCGGACCCGGGTTCAATGATGAATTTGGCGATACGTTTGGCGTGATCTACGGCTTTACGGCTGATGGTTTCTCGCGCCGCGAGTTGCGGGATTATGTCGAAGGCATTCGCTCTGATCTGTTGCGCGTCGAATATGTCTCCAAGGTCGATTTGCTCGGCGTGCAGGACGAGACGTTTTTTGTCGAGTTCGATCCGGCGGCTTTGGCATCACTGGGGATCGGTCCGGGTGCCGTTCGGGACGCGCTTCGTGCGCAGAACCTTGTGCGCCCCGGTGGCACATTGCGCAGTGGAACGGACTCCATTTCGGTCGATGTCTCGGGCGCGTTTACGAACGCCGACGACCTGCGGGAGATTGTACTGCCGGCCAACGGGCGCAGCGTCCGGCTGGGTGATGTGGCACAGGTTCGTCGCGGATATGCCGACCCGCCGCAATGGATGTTCCGGGTCAACGGACGCGATGCGCTGGGCCTGGCCATCGCGATGGCAGACGGCGGCGATGTGATTGCTTTGGGAGATAATCTTGAGCGGCGCATGGCCGAATTGTCCGCCGATCTGCCCATCGGGATTGAATCGGTGCTGGTTGCCAACCAGCCAGAGATTGTGGATGTCGCCATTTCGGAGTTCACAGAGTCGCTCTGGCAAGCGATTGCCATCGTTCTTGTCATCAGTTTTGTGGCACTCGGCGTCAGGGCCGGACTGGTTGTTGCCATAGCCATTCCGCTGACCATGGCCGCTGTCTTTGTTGTGCTGCAACTGGTGGGCATTGATCTGCAACGGATTTCCCTTGGTGCGCTTATCATTGCGCTGGGCCTGTTGGTTGACGATGCGATGACCACGGTGGACAGCATGAGCAGGCGGCTGGCCGCCGGTGACGACGAGGTGCAGGCAGGCTCTTACGCCTATTCCAAACTGGCCTTTGCGATGCTGGCCGGTGCACTGGTGACGATTGCTGGTTTTGTGCCTGTCGGCTTTGCGCAAAGCTCTGCCGGTGAATACACCTTTTCGATCTTCGCAGTTGTCGGCATTGCCCTGATCTCGTCCTGGGTGGTGGCCGTGCTTTTTGTTCCGGTGATCGGCGTTTTGCTGCTGCGCGCGCCCAAATCGGATGACAGCGAAAAAGAAGGGCTGATGTTGCGCGGGTTCCGCAAGGTCCTGCAGGGGGCGATGCGCATGCGGCTGATCGTGGTGGGTGCGACGGTCGGGCTGTTTGTGCTGGCCATTCTGGGGCTGTCGCAAGTACCCCGGCAGTTCTTTCCGCCCTCGGATCGGGTCGAGTTGCTGATTGACATCAATATGCCGCAAGGGGCCTCGATTCACGGAACGCAGGCGGCTGTCGACAAGTTGGAAGGCATCCTGCACGAACAGGAAGGCATTTCACATTGGAGCAGCTATATCGGCCGAGGGGCCATCCGGTTCTATTTGCCTTTGAACGTCCAGACACCGAACCCGTTCCTCGCGCAATTGGTTCTGGTCACCGAAAGCATCGAAGACCGGCTACGCCTGCAACCGCTCCTCGAAGAGATACTGACCGAAGAATTTCCGGGTGCCATCACAAGGATTTATGCGCTTGAGGTGGGCCCGCCCGTGGGGTGGCCTGTTCAGTATCGCGTCACCGGACCTGATCCCGATCAGACGCGGGCAATTGCGCGCGATGTGGCCGCAGTGGTGGCTGGGGTCGGCTTTACCAAGTCTATCAGCTTTAACTGGATGGAGCCGTCGCGGTCGATCCGCGTGGACCTCGACCAGGATGAAGCCCGGCGGCTTGGGCTGAGCGCGGCTGCCGTCTCGGACATTTTGCAACTGCACCTGTCCGGCAGTCCCGTCACGCAAATCCGCGACGACATCTACCTGATCCCCGTAGTGGCGCGGGCCGAAGGTGGGCAGACGCTGTCCCCCGAACGACTGGCCAACCTTGAGATTGCCCTGCCCGGTGGGCGGATTGTGCCGCTGTCGCAGATTGCGCGGCTCGAACCCGAACTGACCAATCCGATGATCCATCGCCGGGACCGGATCGCGGCCCTGACGGTGCAAGCGGACGTCCAACCGGGCCTTGAGGCCGCAACAGTTGTCGACATGATCGAAGTGGCCCTTGAGGATCTGCGGGCCGGTTTGCCTGTTGGGTATTCCATCGATACAGGCGGGTTGGTCGAAGAAAGCGGCGAGTCGCAGGCCTCGGTCTTTGAGGTTGTGCCGCTGATGCTGGTGCTGGTTCTGGCCATTTTGATGATCGCACTGCGCAGTTTCCGACTGGTTGGCATGGTCCTTTTCATGGCGCCACTGGGCATGATCGGGGTCGTCCTGGCGTTGCTAGTGTCCGGGCAACCGCTTGGTTTTGTCGCGATCCTGGGTGTTCTGGCCCTGGTCGGCATGATCGCCAAAAACGCGGTGATCCTGATCGAACAGATCGAGGATGAGCGGAAATCCGGCAAATCCGTGCGGCAGGCGGTGATTGATGCCTCTGCCAGCCGGGTACGCCCCATCGCATTGACAGCCTTGTCCACGGTTCTGGGATTGATCCCGATTGCCTTCACTGTGTTCTGGAGCGCCATGGCCTTTGCCATCATGGGGGGATTGGCGTTGGCGTCGGTGTTGACGCTGGTCGTTCTTCCGGTCCTTTATGATCTGGTGTTCAACCGCAGTGGCGCAGATGAGACGCAGCCACAAACCGCGCCGAAGCCTGAAGTGGTATGACCGAAGACGCGGTACCGGCAAAGACACTCAGCAGCCAGACACGGTTGCTGTTTGTCACCGTTTTGTCGCTGGCGTTCATCGGATTCGGCGTTTTCGTTTCGGGATGGGACGCGACCCTCGCGGGTATGGACAACATCCTGTTCGCGCGTGACACGCTGATCACTGATTATGTTGAGCTGGGCGGCGTTGGTGCTGCATTCCTCAACGCGGGCCTGCTGACGATCATTGCCGCTGGTTTCTACTGGGCCACAGGGGCCAATGTCGGCGGCGGCGCGATTGCCGCGATGATGCTCGTTCTGGGGTTTGCGCTGTTTGGCAAGAACCTTCTGAACGTGTGGCCCATTCTTGCGGGCGTCTTCATCTACAGCCGATTTCGGGGTGAGCCTTTCGGTATGCACCTCAACACGGCCTTCTTTGGATGCGCTTTGGCCCCGGTTGTGTCCGAGGTGCTGTTCAGCACGTTCCTGGCCCCAGTGGTCAGCATCCCGTTGGGTGTTGCGACGGGGATTGCCATGGGATTTGTCATGCCCCCGGTGGCGGCACAACTGTTCAAGGCGCATAACGGCTACAGCCTCTACAACATGGGGTTCACGGCCGGTCTCATCGGTACTTTGGTTGTGGCAATCTACATCTCGTACGGCTTTGTGCCAGAGCCGGTTTTCATTTGGTCGGTTGACAAGACCGACGTGCTGGCCCCCTTCCTGATGGCCTGTTTTGTCGCGATGATCCTTGCGGGGCGCATCGTGGACCCGGAGGCCTTTGCCCGTTATCTCGACCTTTTGAGCCGCCCGGGCCAGTCCCCGAGCGACTTTGCCACGGACTGTGGCGATGGGGCTGTGCTCATCAACATGGGCGTGTTGGGGGTTCTCTCGACAGGCTATGTGCTTGTCATTGGGGGCGATTTGAACGGTCCGGTGATCGGGGCGATATTGTCGATCGTTGGCTTTGGGGCCTTTGGCAAACATGCGCGCAACTGCGTCCCCGTCGTGGCAGGAGTCTTTCTGGCGACTGTGCTCAAGCAGGGGGATCCGACAACGCCGGGGGTCATTCTGGCGGCTTTGTTCTCGACCACGCTTGCCCCAATTTCGGGGAGTTTCGGCTGGTATTGGGGCGTGATCGCGGGCATCGTCCATGTTTCTGCCGCACAGACGGTTGGCGTGCTGCATGGCGGGTTGAACCTTTACAACAATGGCTTTGCTGCGGGTTTTGTGGCCGCTGCCATCTCACCTGTGGCGCTGGCCTTTCAGGCGCGGTTCACGCAGAAGTC
>CAYGQZ010000085.1:5270-15274 GCA_964352055.1 uncultured Rhodobacterales bacterium | reverse complement strand
GCGTCGGCAAACACGGCGTCGGCTTCGCCATTGCGCACGGCGGCCACTGTTTCTTCGGGCGTCGCAAACTCAACCAGGGTCGCACCGCTTTCGGCGACGTGACCGGCCTGGATGGTTGCAGTCTGTGCCGCAACGATACCGGTTTCCCAATCCACGCTATCGGATGCCGCAACATAGGCCGATGCAGTGGGTGGGAAGTAGTTTTGGGTGAAATCAATGACTTCATCACGCTCGTCGGTGATCGACATGCCGGCCATGATGGTGTCGTAGTTGGACGACACGAGGTTCGGAATGATGCTGTCCCAGTCGTTCTTGACCCACTCGCAGGTCAGCTCGGCACGCGCGCACAGCTCGTCGCCCAGTTCGCGTTCGAACCCGTCCACTTCACCCGCATCGTTGATGAAGTTGTACGGAGGGTAGGCGCCCTCGGTGCCCATGCGCACGACCGAATGACCGTCTGCAAGCACCAAAGAAGACGTCATGGCGATGACGACTGTGCTGAGAAGAATGGATTTCATGAGTGATACTCCCTGTTTTTTTGTCGTTAGGCCGCGTGGGTCGCAGAAAGAAACCCGCGCAAACGTTCTGATTTGGGCGCGCCAAAGAGTGTGCCAGGCGGGCCTTGTTCTTCGATCAGACCCTGATGCAGGAACACGACATGGTCGCTGACATCTGCGGCCAGCTTCATGTCATGGGTCACGATGAGCATGGTGCGCCCCTCGCTGGCCAGATCCTTGATGACCTTGACGACCTCTTGCTCCAACTCGGGGTCAAGCGCGCTTGTCGGCTCATCAAACAGCAAAGCTTCGGGTTCCATGCACAGGGCGCGCGCAATGGCGGCGCGTTGCTGTTGTCCGCCGGACAGCTGCGCCGGATACACATCGCACTTGTCACCAATGCCGACCTTTTCCAGATAGGCCCGTGCCGCTTTCTCGACTTCGGCGGGTTCGCGTTTCAGCACGGTCACAGGCGCTTCCATCACATTTTGCAGGATTGTCATATGCGCCCACAAATTGAATTGTTGAAACACCATGGAAAGATTTGTGCGAATGCGCAGCACCTGCTGCGGGTCAGACGGGCGGCGGCTGTGACCCTGACCGCGCCAGGTGACGGGTTCGCCCTTGAACAGCATTTCGCCCTGCTGGCTGTCTTCCAGCAGGTTGCAGCATCGCAGAAGGGTCGATTTGCCGGAACCGGATGACCCGATCAACGACACGACGTCGCCACGATGGGCGGCGATATCGACGCCCTTGAGGACTTCAAGACTGCCATAGGCTTTGTGAAGGTCGCGGATTTCGATGACGGGTATGTTGGTCAAGGCTGCACGCTGTTTAAAATTCGATCATCGTTCATAACGCGATTCGATCATATGTCTATGGGTACTGATAGGTTTCCCCAACGTTAATGCCTGTTTATTTGGCAGTTGGGGGCGGTGTGACTATGGCGCTGGCGGAATGGGAAGGTCAAGATAGGCCTGCGCCGGAATACGGATCAAAGCCCTGAGATGCAGAATGTCGCGGTCAGCTTGATCCAAGGCTGCGATGGCCCGGTCTATGGCCAAAGCGATGCGCGCAGGGTCGCGCGTCAGTGCGGTGATATAGGGCAAGCCCGGTGTCGGTGCTGTTCGATCGATGACCTTGAGGGCATTGACCAAGGACGGTGAGCCACGCTCCAGCATTGGCCAGGTGAGCGCATCAACAGCCGCGATATCGGCCTGTCCGTCGGCCACAGCGCGTGCAGATGCTGCATGAGCGCCGGTGTGCGGACCCGCTTCGAATGGCAGTCCGAGCGCCTTGAAGTGGGCATGGGGTGCGGCCCATCCTGACTGGCTGAGCGGTTCGTTATAGGCCAGTCTTGGGGTATCCAGGTCGCTTGGTGCCTCCGCATGACTATCCGCGTGTACCAGCAAAACGCTGTTATAGTGCCCGGGCGGACACCCCGGCAGCCCATAATCCGGTGTGCCAACCAGTTTCACTTTGTGATGCAAGCGGGCCCGAAACGGCAATCCGCATGTTTGAGACACCAATAGATCCGGGGACAGCCAGTGCGCCCAAATGTCATCGGTTCTGTCGAGGGCGGGCGGCCCTTCGCCAAGGCCGGATCGGATCAAGCTCCACAACCGGTCATTGGCATCACGTGCGTGGGGCATGTCATACATGCCCAGGCTTGCGATCACTCGGCGACCCTTTGACGGGCCAAGGCGCTGTCGCGATCCGTGATTCCAAGCAGGTTCGCGACGAGGCGCAAAAGCGCATCCTCTTCATCTGCCCGTGTTCCATCTGCCAGGACGACCTTCCAAAGTGCTTCCAGCACGGCGAGTCGATCCTCATAGGCGACAGCATCTTTGATCGCGCGGGTAAAGCGAACCGTATCGGGGGCTGCTTCTTCCATGGCCTCGGCATGGGTCCTCAATTCGGTGGCCTGTGCGCGGGTCAGATCATAACGGTCGCGCGTGATTTCATCGATCCGCGCCATTTCGTCTTCGCTATAGTCGTTATCTGACCGGGCCACGCGGACCAGCAGGGCGGTGAGAGCCAGCCGTGCATCGGCGTCCGCGATGGGGGCAGGTTCGGGCTGTATCAGCCGGTTGAGCAAGTCTTCAAACATAAACGCGATATAGTCCGATCCGAACGATTAGCCAAGCACGCGCGACTTGATATCGGCGCTATCTTCGGGGGTTATGTCTAGTGCCGCTTCGATCTGGTGCAGCGTCTCTTCTTCGATCGCGTTGTGATCCCCATCCGCCAGCAGGACCTGCCACATCGAAACGGCAAGACCAAGGCGATCCCCGTAAGGCACCGCTTCTCTGAGAATTCTGGTAAATTCAGGCGTTCCGGGCGCATCCCGTTCCAGCGCCTCGCAGGTGGCACGCAGTTTTGCGGCTTCAAGGGGCTTCAGAGAAAACGTACCCGCAAGGATTTTGTCGATGGCGCCCACTTCTGCCGCCTTATAGTTCCGGTCCGCCATGGCAATGCGCACCAATAAGGCGCCAAGCGCCAATTGGGGTGTGGGCTCCGGCAGGGGTTTCTTGTGAGATTGGCGTTTTGGAAACAGTCGTTCGAACACGTGATTGGGCCCTCAGCGTAAAGTGTCGAAAAGAGTTTTCAGATTTGCGGCCTCTTCGGCAAGCCCAAAGGGCGGGTTGATCACAAACAGGCCAGAGCCAACCATGCCGTGACCGGGACGCGCCGGTGGAAAGCGCACTTCGTGGCGGAGCGCCGTAGGGTGATCGTTTTGCAACGTTTCCAACATGGTGACATGAGCATTTGTCCTCAAGACCGGATACCACAACGCAATTATTCCGACATTCCAGGCACGGGCGTACTTTCGGAGGTGAGACGGGATCGTGTCGTAGTCGTCCTTGATCTCAAAACTGGGATCGATCAGCATCATACCCCGCCTCGGCGTCGGGGGAAGCATCGCATGGGCCATCGCAAATCCATCTGCGCGACGGCAGGTCGCGGTCGGCAAAGCAAGCTCAAGAGCGTTATGCTCGGCCGGATGCAGTTCCGCCAGAGTGATCCGGTCCACCTCGCGCAACCTTTGCGCCGCGATCATGGGTGAGCCGGGATAAGCATGTTTGCCGTCGGTTTCAGCGGTTTGGCGCAGTGATTTCATGTAGGGATGATCTTCGCCAAACCAATCGCGTGTGCGGTGGATCCCCATGGCCGCTTCACCTGTCTTGCGGGCCTCTTCAGCTGTCAGGTCGTAAAGGGCTCTGCCCGCATGTGTTTCTATGTAACTGATGGGTTTGTCTTTGCGGGTCATATAGTCAAGCATCCAAGCCAGCAGACTGTGCTTGTGGACGTCGGCAAGGTTCCCGGCGTGGTAAATGTGCTGATAGCTGAGCATTATCCGGTTATGGAGAGAGAGGGCAGCATGCGCAACATATCATGCGCGCCATAAGACCGGATGTGAAGCAAGTTGCGAAGCGTGCACGTTATCGACCACGGATTTCGGAACTCAAACTCAAGATGCACAGCGAATTCAGTGATCAGTAGGGAGCGGTTGGCCCCAAGGCTATGACCAAAGCCAATGCCACCCCCAAAATGCTCTGGTTGACCATGACACCTGCGCCAAACCAGATGGTTGCAGTGGCGCACCGGACCATTCGAGCTTGGAAAAGTTGCATTGATTTCTCACACTAAAATTCCCGTTATAAGGGAATCATAAACAGGTTCTACCTGTTCGCATAGTGTTGTCTTTGTTCTAAACGAAAAACGGCCCTAAACCCGGTCCGGTTTAAGGGGGAGCGTGGCAACCTCCGCTGGCAGAAACCCAGCGAGAAAGAGTGCTAGATGAGTGTTCGCAAGACACAAGCCATGCGCGGTGCCGATTTCCGAAACGGAAATCGGGCCGGAAAACGCTTCGTTTTCCGGCCCCCTCAGACCAGCCGACTTGCGTCGGTTGCAGCCCGAATGAAGTCCTCGAACAGCGGATGCGGCGCGAAGGGTTTGGATTTGAGTTCCGGGTGGAATTGAACGCCGATAAACCAGGGATGGTCTGACCATTCGATGATTTCAGGCAAACGTCCATCGGGCGACATACCCGAAAAACAAAGCCCTGCATTTTCAAGCTGTTCACGATACTTTATGTCAACTTCGTAGCGGTGCCGGTGACGCTCATCAATCGAGGTCGTGCCATAAACGTTTGCGACACGGCTTCCCTCCAGCAATGTGGCATCATAAGCCCCAAGGCGCATTGTGCCGCCCTTGTCATCACCAACTTTTCGTTCGACCTTGTGATTGCCCTGAACCCACTCTTTCAGGTGATAGACCACAGGTTCAAAACGCTTTTTTCCAGCTTCATGATCAAATTCTTCTGATCCTGCTGTCGCAAGACCCGCCACGTTGCGCGCCGCTTCGATCACGGCCATCTGCATGCCGAGGCAAATGCCCAGGTAGGGAACCTTACGGGTCCGGGCGAATTCAGCGGCCTTGATCTTGCCTTCTGTGCCGCGCTCGCCAAAGCCGCCAGGCACGAGGATGGCGTGGAACCCTTCAAGATGCGGGGCAGGGTCTTCCTTGTCAAAAAGCTCGGCGTCGACCCATTCGATCTTGACGCGCACCCGGTTGGCCATCCCGCCATGGGTCAGCGCTTCGGCAATGGATTTATAGGCATCTTCAAGTTGAGTATACTTGCCGACAATAGCGACTTTGACCTCGCCGTCCGTATTGTGGATCCGGTCGCTGACGTCTTCCCATTTGCTCAGGTCGGGCTTGGGGGCAGGGCTGATCTGGAATGCATCCAGAACTGCCTGATCCATGCCTTCGCGATGGTATGCCAGCGGGGCATCATAAATCGTGCTCAGATCCTGCGCGGCGATCACGGCCTCAGGGCGCACATTGCAAAACAGCGCCAGTTTTTCGCGTTCCTTGGCCGGGATGGGGCCTTCGGACCGGCACACAAGGATATCGGGTGCGATGCCAATGGATCGCAATTCCTTGACCGAGTGCTGGGTCGGCTTGGTTTTCAATTCGCCGCTGGCCTTGATGAATGGCAAAAGTGTGAGATGCATGAAAATGCACTGGCCGCGCGGCTTGTCCTGACTGAACTGGCGAATGGCTTCGAAAAAGGGCAACCCTTCAATATCGCCGACAGTTCCGCCGATTTCACACAGCATGAAGTCGACCTCATCATCACCGATATTGATGAACTCCTTGATCTCATCGGTGACGTGCGGGATCACCTGAATGGTCTTGCCGAGGTAGTCGCCGCGCCGCTCTTTCTCCAGCACTGTGGAATAGACGCGGCCCGAAGAAATGGAATCGGTCTTGCGGGCCGCCACTCCGGTGAAACGTTCATAATGGCCCAGATCAAGATCCGTTTCGGCACCATCATCGGTCACGAAAACCTCGCCATGTTCGTAAGGTGACATCGTGCCGGGATCAACGTTGAGATATGGGTCAAGCTTTCGCAGGCGCACCGAAAAACCCCGGGCCTGCAGCAGCGCACCCAATGCGGCGGAAGCAAGACCCTTGCCCAGCGATGAGACAACGCCGCCAGTGATGAATATATAGCGTGCCATGAGGTATTGTCTCCCGTGGTTCAATCAGGCCAAAGGCCACTTGCGCGGTTGCAACAATGCAAACCCCACGGGACCTCAGTGTATCAGGATTCGGATCAAAAGGGCAAGGCTGCCGCAACATGATGTTGCGACATGGGCAGTGCCCTCAATATTTCGTATCAATCTGCGGTTGGCACCAGCGGTGCGTTATCGCCTTCGGCAGGCGGCAACAGGTCGCCCGCAGGTGGCACCAGACCGTCGCCGGGGCTGTTTTGCGCAGGTGGCGTGATGCCCAACTGGTCAATCACCGACGTACCTGATGCATTTTTGGCAGCAAAAATCGTCAGCGTGATCGACGTAATGATAAAACAGATCGCAAGAATCCACGTGACTTTGCCCAAAGCCGTGGCTGCTGCCCGTCCCGTCATGGCACCGCCACCGCCGCCCATACCAAGACCGCCCCCCTCTGAGCGCTGCATCAGGACAACGGCAACGAGGCCGAGTGCAAGGATCAGGTGGATGATAAGAACGATTGTGCTGAAGTCGTAATTCATGAGGCGTAGGGGCCCTTTTCTGCGCGATGGGCGGTATCTATGCAAGTTTGTCTGCCGGGGCAAGTGGACCTTTGAACGTCTGGACAAAACCTTTCTTTACGGCACATGATCAATCCCATGCCCCATGATCATTCCCATGACGAAGACCCCCATACGCTTTTGCCGTCCGAGCCTGCTTTGCGGGTCAAGGCCCTTGAGACAATTTTGACCCAGAAAGGTCTTATTGACCCGGCCGCGCTGGATGAAATCATCGACACCTATGAAAACAGGATTGGGCCGCGCAATGGTGCGCATGTCGTGGCACGTGCCTGGAGCGATGACGCGTTTCGCGCAGCCTTGCTGGACGACGCGGATGCTGTTGTTTCAGACCTTGGCTATTACGGTCGCCAGGGTGAACATATGGTTGCGGTCGAGAATACGAATGACGTGCACAACATGGTCGTGTGCACCTTGTGCTCTTGCTATCCATGGCCGCTTTTGGGGATCCCGCCGGGATGGTACAAGTCGGATGCTTACCGGGCGCGCACCGTGCGCGAACCGCGCAAGGTTCTTTCTGACTTTGGTGTCGAACTTCCAGACGAGATGGCCGTGCGGGTTTGGGACTCGACAGCCGAAGTCCGGTATCTGGTGATCCCGCAACGCCCTGCCGGAACCGATGGGATGAGCGAGGCCGAATTGATGACCCTTGTCACACGCGACTCTATGATCGGATGCGGATTGGCCAAGACACCATGACCCGGGTACATGACATGGGCGGCCGTTTTGGTGATGGCCCGGTAAAGCCCGAGGCGGAAGGCGTAAAGTTTCACGCAGATTGGCATCCCCGTGCGCTTGCGATCACGCTGGCGTGCGGGTCGTTGGGTCTTTGGAATGTCGAAGTGTCGCGCCATGCCCGTGAGAGCCTTTCACCCAAGGACTACGCGCGCTTTTCCTACTATGAAAAGTGGATTTCGGCCTTGGCGAATTTGCTGGTGGAAAAGGGTGCTCTGACCCGCAAAGAGTTGGCGAACGGCCAAGCCATCGGGCCCAGCGATCTGGTCTCGCGCAAACTGGCCGCGGCTGCGGTTGCAGACGTCCTGGCAAAAGGGGGACCCGCGGACAGAAAGAGCAGCACTGCGCCACTTTTCACGCCCGGCGATATGGTGAGAACCCGCCGGTTCCCTGAGAATATGGACGTGCCGGGCGGGCATACACGCCTGCCAAGCTATGCCGCTGGCGCAACTGGTCGTGTTGTGCGACTGCACGGCTGCCATGTGCTGCCGGACAGCAACGCGCATGGGCGCGGCGAATCGCCGGAACCGCTCTATGCGGTGGCGTTCAAGGCATCTGACCTGTGGGCGCAACCTGAACATCCGAAAGACGAGGTCATTCTGGACATGTGGCAAAGCTATCTGGAGCGGGCATGACGCCGGAACCGGTCTTTGAGGCGCCCTGGCACGCGCAACTCTTTGCCCTGACCGTCCATCTGAACGAAACGGGCCGGTTCCACTGGCCCGAATGGGCGGCGCGCTTTGGTGCGACGCTCAAACGCCATGGGCTGGACCGTGATTTGAATGGCGGTGATGACTATTTTGCAGCCTGGCTGGAAACGCTTGAGACCCTCTTGGCCGAAGATGGGAGCGCTGCGGTGACGGAATTGGCGACAATGCGCAATGCCTGGGAAGCCGCTTATTTGCGCACGCCGCATGGTTCACCTGTCAATCTCTAATGGTTTGAAAGTGTGGGTGTCGAAAATTCTTGCCGACAGGGGTGTTCGCGCGTTGGGATGTCGGACGGACGCTCTTTGCACTTCGTGCAAAAACGCCCCGCCCACCATCCCTTGGCCGCAAAGTTTACGTGATGCAACGATTGCCAATTCCCGCGCATGAGATTTAGAGCTGAGTGAACTGCAGATTGCGGTTTGCCTTGCCCTGCGGTCTCGCTATACGGGCGCGGGTTCTCATGAAAGGGACATGATATGGCCAATGTAGTTGTTGTCGGCGCGCAATGGGGTGACGAGGGCAAAGGCAAGATCGTCGATTGGCTGAGCGAGCGGGCAGATGTCATCGCCCGCTTTCAAGGTGGGCACAATGCCGGTCATACGCTGGTGATCGATGGCACGGTTTACAAACTGCATGCTCTGCCATCGGGCGTCGTGCGCGGCGGCAAGCTGAGTGTCATCGGCAATGGCGTTGTGCTGGACCCTTGGCATCTGATTTCCGAGATTGAGACGTTGCGGGCACAGGGCGTGATCATTTCACCTGAAACGCTTATGATCGCCGAGAACACACCTCTGATCCTGCCCATTCACGGAGAGCTGGATCGTGCACGCGAAGCGCAGAATTCCGTGGCAAAGATTGGCACGACCGGCCGCGGTATCGGTCCGGCCTACGAAGACAAGGTTGGCCGTCGGGTTGTACGGGTTGCAGATCTTGCTGACGACGCGACCCTGGAGTTGCGCGTGGACCGCGCCCTGGTCCACCACGACGCGCTGCGTCGCGGCCTTGGTTTGCCGCCGGTTGACCGTGATGCTTTGCTGTCGAGCCTCCGCGACATCGCAGAGGAGGTGTTGCAATACGCAGCACCTGTTTGGAAAGTGATGACTGAAGCGCGCAAAGCGGGTAAGCGCATCCTCTTCGAAGGTGCGCAGGGTGCTTTGCTGGACATAGATTTTGGCACCTATCCTTTTGTCACATCATCAAATGTAATCGCAGGGCAAGCCGCCACTGGCGTCGGCCTTGGACCCGGGGCGATCGATTTCGTGTTGGGCATTGTCAAGGCCTACACGACAAGGGTTGGCGAAGGACCATTCCCCACCGAGTTGCTGGACGCAGACGGTCAGCGTTTGGGCGAGCGGGGTCATGAGTTTGGCACGACCACCGGACGCAAGCGGCGTTGCGGCTGGTTTGACGCCTGTCTTGTGCGCCAGACCTGTGCAACCAGCGGAGTGAACGGCATATCGCTGACGAAACTCGATGTTCTGGATGGCTTTGAAACGCTCAAGATTTGCGTTGGGTACGATCTGGACGGAAGAGTGTTGGATTATCTGCCCACAGCTGCGGACCAGCAGGCCCGCTGTACGCCGATTTATGAAGAGATGCCGGGTTGGTCCGAATCAACCGAAGGCGCACGCAGTTGGGCGGAGTTGCCTGCCAATGCCATCAAATACGTGCGCCGCGTCGAAGAGTTGATTGATTGCCCAGTGGCCCTACTTTCCACGTCACCGGAACGCGACGATACAATCCTCGTGCGCGACCCATTTGCCGATTGACCAGGGAGGTTCACATGGCACTCAGCTATAAGACCCGTAAGCGGTTGTCCTTGCTCATTCTGGTTGTAGGGGTCCCGTTGTACATCATGGCGGCCGTCAGTCTGGTTGCATTGTTTGATCGACCATCGTTTCTCGTGGAGCTTTCCGTCTATGTTGGGCTGGGCATCGTTTGGGCGTTCCCGTTGAAATTCAT
>CAYGQZ010000085.1:0-5170 GCA_964352055.1 uncultured Rhodobacterales bacterium | reverse complement strand
AAGCATCACAGGCAGTTAGCCTGCAGCACGTTGATCCGGCTGGTATCCAATATCGTCGGTTACGGCAAACCGGCCGCCTTTGATTTTTTCGATCTTCCCCGTCCGCAACAGTTTGCCGAAAGACCGCAGTCCGTCTTCACGGCTGAAATCGTCTTTTTCGATCTGACGGACCTTGGTCATCAGTTGCGGACGCGAGAATTGTTCGCGACCTTCGACAAAACTGAGATAGCTTGCAGCCGCTTCCAGAAGTTCGGGCAAATCGTTCGCGCCGCGTTCGGATGCGTATTCCTCGAAACTTGTTCCGGTCTCAGGGCCAGTTGGTTCTTCTCTTGCGGCGACCCGGCGCGGGCGGACTGGCCCTGTTGGCACGGGGCCGATGTCAATGCGTTGTTCTGCAATAAGGGTTAGGGGGGCCGGGCGTTTGCTGTCTGCATGCGGCGCACCTGCATCTTTTTCCGGCCGCCGTGGTTTGACAACGGATGCCAGATCCGATCGATAGGCGACATCCTTGTCTGTCGCATCCTCACCCATTGCGAGGTCAGTTTTCTTCGCCATAACCGCCGCCTTGAGGTGCGCAAATGCGCTGCGTCGGCTTGTGCCTTCGGGTTCTTCCATTTTGCTGTCAGCTTCCGCCATCAATCGGGAAACATCGTCGTCCACGCCGGATTGCCTGTCGGTGTCAGTATTGGTTGTGGCTTTGTCGATTGCTGACGTTTCTCGCTCTTTTTCAGAGGTTTCTGTATCGGGGATTGCCGCATCTGCCTGCGAAGAGTCAAATGCGTCCGGACCAGTGTCTTCGATCTCTTCCAAAGCGCCGCGCGCAATGGCCGCGTCGATGTCGGCCCGTTTCACCTTGATGATACGTGCGCGCGGGAACCGGGGTTTTGCCTTATCCGCGGCGTCGGTGGCACCTGCGTGTCCAGTTTCCATGAAATACTCAGGGCTCGCGTCCGACGGCGGGTGATCGGACAAAAGGAGGCCGCTTTTCTCTTGCTCGGGGGCTTGTGATGTTTCGGCCAAAGACCTGACGGGCTGGCCGCGCAAAAGTGCCTCCGTCTCCGGAGCGTCTTGCGCAAACGCGACTTCAGTTTGCGTCACAGGGTCGTCTGACGTGCTGTGCTCATTCGAGGCCAATTGCGCGAGTGCAGTCACAATATCGTCGTTTTCGACATCACTCTCATACTTTTCAATCGCCGCACTTTCGGCCGCTTGCAAGGCTTCAACGGCGTGGACGGCCTGCTCAAGGACGGACTTGTCCCCTTCAAATGTCGCTTGCGCGACGTCTGCCGCGACCGATTCAATGACATATGAATCCGGCGCACTTTCGGCAGCGAAATCTTCGGCGTATTCATCCTCGAATATATTTGTTTCTTCGGCTTTGTCCTGGTTTTGGGTCACAACGGCGCGAATACGCTGCAATTTCGCCGCAATGCTGTTGGGCGCAGGTGCTTCTGGCATATCGAAGGCTTCTGCCTGTGCGACACTGTCAGACGGCATGATTTGCACCTCAGCGGACGGTTGTGCAAAAAACTGTTCTGCGTCGAAACCGGAGGCCTCAGCGGCTTCTCCCTCGTGTTGGATGTCCTCGCTTGGAGTAGGGGTTTTTTCGGATTGGGCATCCGATGTGGACGTTTCGGTTTCTGCAGACCCGACATGAGTGTCCGCAGTTTCGATCGATTTGGGCGCGTTGGGTTGCGCCGCGTCGGTTTGATCCGCGAGATGATCGATGGTCACACCGACATCCTGGCCGGTGGGTTCCAGATATGGTTTGGTGTCGCTTGCCTCAGGCGTGTGCGATACAGGTTCAACGGTTTCTGGGTCTTGCTCAGCATTCAGGACAAGACGACCGTCCTGTTGGCGGGCTTTGACCCGTCGCGAAATTTCGCGTTCTGCAATGCGCGCCAGCATTTCGACATCGGGCTGGGGCGGTTCTGCACCGAAATAGCGATCGTCACTGGCCAGATCTCGAAAGTAATCCGCGATGGCTTTCATGGTCCCGAAATTGTCGTCAAAGCCCTCCAACGAGCAGGAGAAGGTGCCATAGGAAACGGTTAGAATCTTGTTATTGGTGGTCATCGGATGCTCGTCCTCTGCGCTTTGCGGACACGTCAATAAATGGCAAGGGTGGACCTGGGCGGGCCGAATCTGTGCCGAGAGTAGTATCATTTCGTGGCAACATTGTGATCTGTTTCCGAACATTGCATTAAGACGCGATGGAAAAATGGTTTGTCGAAAGCACTGAATCGGTGACCCTCGTCGGCGGCGGCGTCGCGACGTTGCACGATCTGTTGGAAGCCGTGAAGCTGGCGCCGACATGCGTGGCCGCAGACGGAGGGGCCGCGCTGGCCCTCGAGGCCGGGCTGGATATCACCGCGGTGATCGGGGATTTTGACTCGGTCGGAGAGTATTTGTCGGACATTCCTGTCGATCGCCATATCCATGTTTGCGAACAGGACAGCACCGACTTTGACAAGGCGCTGCGTCACATTTCCGCGCCATTGGTGCTGGCGGTTGGCTTCACGGGCGGGCGGCTTGATCATCAACTCGCTGCTTTACATGTCCTGGCCGCCTATCCGGAACGTCCCTGCATTCTGATCGGTGAGACCGAGATTTCGTTCCTGTGCCCGCCAACGGTGGTTTTGCCGGTGCAGCGGGATGATGTCGTTTCGCTTTATCCATTGGCTCAGGTGGCGGGTACATCGCAAGGTTTGCGTTGGGAGATCGAGGGGCTGGAATTCGATCCAATGGTCAGGATCGGGACGTCAAACGCCGCTGAAGGCCCCGTTGCGTTAACCATGAATGCGCCTGCGATGCTTGTTATTGTGCCGCGGGCGCGATTGGCCGAGATCATGCAGGTGCTGGTGTGCGCGCCGCCAACCGCGCGATGGCCCGCTCGCGCAACACAATATACAGACCCGCCGCAATCGTGATGCAGATCCCCAGTGCGGCAAGGCCATTGGGAAGATCCCCGAATACGAGAAGCCCGATGATGGTTGCGACGGGAATTTCGAGATATTGCATCGGCGCAAGGGTCGCCGAGGGTGCGTAGCGGAGCGACCATGTCATCAAGAGATGGGCACCTGTGCCCAGCGTGCCAATGGCCATCAGCAAGGCCCACTCGACCGCAGTGGGCTGGATCAGGGTTAACGGTGCAAAGCTACCGGACTGCGAGACCCACAGGACCGGCGCGATAATGCATACCGCCATCACGCCACTGACAGCTTGCAAGCCGATCGGGTCCGTGTGTTTGGCAATCTGCCGCGTGACCAGCATGAACACCGAGAAGTTGACGGCGACCACGAGGGGCAACAAGGCAGGCCAACCGACTGCGGCAAAACTGGGCTGCACCACAAGCAGGGTGCCAACGAACCCGACCGTACAGGCGATCAGGCGTCGGCTACCCACCTCTTCGCCGAGAACGAATTTGCCCAGCAGCAACATGATGAAGGGCATGACGAAGGCGATCGCGATGGCGTCGGCGAGGGGCAGATACTGCAAGGCCATGAACATCGCACCGATGCCGAAGATATGCAGGACCGTCCGCAGCAGTGTGAGCCAAAGAATGTTTCCGCGCATGCGCCAGACCCGCCCTGTTGCCCAGACCAGCGGGATCAGCAGGAGAGCCTGCACGAGGAAACGCAGCAAGAGGAGTTGTCCGACCGGCACCGATTGCCCAAGTATCTTTGCGACCGCATCGCCCATAGGCGCGACCACGCAAAACCCCAGCATCAGGAAGATGCCGAGCAAAGGCCTGTCTTTTTCCATGCCGGGCACGCTAGCAGCGGTTGAGGGGAATTCAATCCGCGATGTGCGCGGTCTCCTGTATTTCTTGTGATGGCGCGGTTGCCGGATCGGTCTGTTTCGCTGCGCGAAAGGCGCCCGCCCGCCAACCCTTTTTCGCTCAGCAGTTGGGCACGTTCACAGCCAATCCGCCCAGAGCGGTTTCCTTGTATTTCGCGCTCATATCTTCGCCGGTCTGCCGCATGGTTTCGATACAGGCATCCAAAGGCACAAAGTGGGTTCCGTCACCCCGGAGCGCCAGGCTGGCGGCTGAGACGGCCTTGATCGCGCCCAGCCCGTTGCGTTCGATGCACGGCACCTGCACCAAGCCGCGCACTGGATCGCATGTCATCCCGAGGTGATGTTCCAGCGCGATTTCGGCGGCATTTTCGATTTGCTGGGGCGTGCCGCCCATGACGGCACAGAGCCCAGCAGCAGACATGGCAGCGGCACTGCCGACCTCGGCCTGGCAACCGGCTTCGGCACCGGAGATCGAGGCGTTGTATTTGACCAGCCCGCCAATGGCCGCCGCCGTCAGCAGAAAGTCCTCGATATGGGCCTCCGAGGCGCCGGGGACGTGGTCAAGGTAATAGCGCAGGGTGGCGGGCAGTACACCAGCTGCACCGTTTGTGGGGGCCGTGACAACCTGTCCGCCAGCTGCGTTTTCCTCGTTTACCGCCATCGCATAAACGCTCATCCAGTCGTTGATCGTGTGCGGTGCGGTCAGGTTCATGCCACGCTCTTCGAGCAGTTTTTCGTGGATCGCCTTGGCGCGCCGTTTCACGGAAAGCCCGCCGGGCAGGATCCCGTCCGTGGCAAGGCCACGATCAATGCAGTCCCGCATCACCTGCCAGAGCCGCTTGGTGCCTGTCTTGAGGTTTTCATGACCCCCGCGCACCACTTCGTTGGCCCGCTTCATCTGCGCAATGCTCAGGTTGGAACGCGTCGCCATCTCGAGCATTTCGGCGGCGGATTTGAACGGATAGGGGATTGGCGTGCCCTCATCGGTGTCCTTGCCGGCGGCCAGCTCTTCCTCGGTCATCACGAAACCGCCACCGATGGAATAAAAGACCTGCCGCAAGGTGACGTCGCCCTGTGCATCCGTGGCCATCAGAATCATCCCGTTCGCATGGCCGGGCAAGACAGTGTCGTAGTCAAAGATCAGGTCCTTGGCGGGATCAAAGCGCAATTCACCCAGACCTTCGGGCTGCAGCGTGCAATTCGCGGGCAGCGCGCGCAGGAGCGTTTCGGCCTTGTCGTGGTCGTAGGTTTCCGGGACGAAACCGGCCAGCCCCAGGATTGTCGCTCGGTCGGTGGCGTGCCCGACACCGGTGAAGGCGAGGCTGCCATGCAGTGACGCCCGGACACCTGCAAAATGAAACGGCGAGGC
>CAYGQZ010000084.1:13703-15363 GCA_964352055.1 uncultured Rhodobacterales bacterium | reverse complement strand
TGTACACGGATTTGCAATCCGCTGCGTCACCACTCCGCCAACTCGCCGCCCTGGTGCAGGATTGGCGATAGACCATTCGTGGGGGCCGTGCAAGAGGCTGGCCTTTGATCGGGGCCAAATTCGCCACTATCCCACATTGCCCAACCGCGTTTGATATGGCACACCTGCACTCAGGATTATGAACGGATGAGTTTAGCAGTCATGACAGATTTTGCCGCCCGCCGCATGATGATGGTAGACACTCAGGTGCGCCCGTCTGACGTGACAAAGTTTCCAATCATCGACGCAATGCTGTCCGTGCGCCGTGAAGACTTTGTTCCGGCGGCCCAACGCGAAGCCGCCTATATGGGCGAAAACCTTGATCTGGGGTCGGGCAGGGTCCTGCTTGAGCCGCGCACCTTCGCCAAGATGCTTGATGCCGTCGACATTTCCCGCAACGATCTTGTTCTCGATATCGGGTCGGGGCTGGGCTATTCTGCGGCGGTTATTGCGCGCATGGCAGAGGCCGTGGTCGCGCTGGAAGAGGACGAGGGCATGGCGCGCGAGGCGGCGGATGCGCTGATGGCGGCGGATGCGGACAATGTGATCACGCACTGTGGCCCTCTTGCCACGGGTGCGAAAGAACATGGGCCTTTTGACGTTATCATGATTCAGGGCGGCGTTGGTCGTGTACCAAAAGACATCACGGATCAAGTCAAGGAAGGTGGTCGCATGATTTGCCTGTTTATGGACGGTGCTTTGGGGGAAGTGCGTGTCGGATACAAAACAGGTGATCGTTTGTCGTGGCGGCGCGCATTCAACGCGGGCGCGCCGGTTCTGAACGGCTTTGAAAAAAGCGATGCTTTCCAACTGTAATAAAAAACAGCTGCCGCACTTCGAACGAGGATAGAGGGCAAAGGACAATGAAACTTAAAACTGAATGGCGCGCCATTGGGCGCATTGCCATGGTTGCAAGTGTCGTTTCGATCTCACTGCATGCTGTAAACGCAAAAGCTGACACGCTGGCGGATGCTTTGGTCGGTGCCTACACGCACAGCGGTCTTCTGGACCAGAACCGGGCCTTGCTGCGGGTGGCGGATGAAGATGTCGCGATCGCAGGATCGTTGCTGAAGCCGATCATCACCTGGTCGGGCAACGTGACCCGCGATTTTGGCAACGTACGGTCGTCTGCGTCCGGGGCGAGCACGCAGGACATCGGCGAGACGTCCGCAGGTGTCGGCATCAACGCCACGTGGCAGATCTATGACTTTGGCGCAGACCGTCTGCGCGTCGACTCCTCCAAGGAGGCGGTTCTGGCGACCCGCGCCTTGCTGCTTCAGGTCGAACAAAACGTGTTTCTGCGCACGGTATTCGCCTATTTCGAGGTCTTCCGTCAGCAGGAATTCGTGGATCTGCGTGTGAACAACCTGCGTTTGCTGCGCGAAGAACTGGAAGCCGCGCGTGATCGGTTCGAGGTTGGTGAAGTCACCCGCACGGACGTCGCGCAAGCGGAAGCTGCCGTGGAAGAGGCACGCAGCAACCTGGCACTTGCACAGAGAAACCTGACACAGGCGCAAGCGGAATACACAAACGTTGTCGGTCGGCAACCCGGCGTGCTGACCTCTGTTCCGGCCTTGCCGGTTGTCGACACGGACATACCGCGCGCGCAAGCCATTGCAGT
>CAYGQZ010000084.1:11678-13603 GCA_964352055.1 uncultured Rhodobacterales bacterium | reverse complement strand
GACACAGAACCTGACCGGCTTGTTCTGAGCCCGTCTCTTCGGGTGCCGGACGCCGATGCTTCATCCGCGCGTGATCTTGCCGAACTGCGTGACGCAGAGGCCGCACCCGGAGATGCTGCGGATGCCGAGCCCGGTAAAACGGCTGTGCCGGGGCCACTTGTTTTGCATGGTGCCCTCGATCCCTTGGACACAAACGATGTCTCTGATCGTTCAGAGACGGCGCTTGCGCCTGCATCTGAAAGCCTGAAACTGACGCCATCGGATCGCATTGATTCCGGGGCTGATACATCCTCGTCCCTGTCGGATGGCCCGGACACCCTTGGGGCCAAGATTGCCGCACTTGAAACGCTGATCGCGGACCGGGCGGAGGAGTGGGAGCCTGACCAGGCCGGGGCAGGAGGCAATGCGGGCACGGCACCGCGCGCCGTGGATTGGGCGACGTCAGGCGATAGCCTCTCGAGGCACCCGAGCGCGGAGCCGGGTCATGACAGGTTGGTCAAGGCGCGCCCGGATGAACATGCGCAGGTGCCTGATGCACCAAAAGCAGCACTTGCGCGGGCCCTGTCAAACGATGGCGGGATTCTGGACGAGCAGGCTTTGCGCGCGTTGATCAGCGACGTGGTCCGTCAGGAACTCCAAGGCCCCCTGGGGGAGCGGATCACCCGAAATCTACGCAAACTGGTCCGCCGCGAATTGCATCGCGCGCTGACGTCGAAAGACTTCGAGTAAGCTTCTGGTCTGAACCTGCAGACCAAGACGGACACGTAAAAACGCGTCCCGATCAGGGACGCGTCTCACGCATTGTCTTGCACTATGTCTCAGGCCGCTTCAGCTTGTTGCGCTGCGTTGCGACGCTCGGATTCCTCGCGGCTCAGGGCGACCGATGTGCGGACACCTTTGCCAACAAATTCCATCAGCCCGTTTACGACCCGTTCGTTCGGGTCGATGCCGGCACAGCTCAACACTTCACGTCCATCGCGTGACCGTGCCCAACGTGCAATTTGCTCGGGCCCATTTCCATATTTCTTGTCGTCCGCAATTGCGTCGTCAAGCGCAGCCAATACAACGGCTGCAAACAGTTTGCGTGCACGATTGCCTTGTTCATTGTTAAAGGCAGTGCCATCAACGAAGTCTTTCATTCGTCGTCCTTCCTATTATTCTTGCTCTTGCGTTTTCGGCGTGGCGTTCGTTATGGCCCATCCACATCGATTCGGATACCCTGTAATTGCATGGCAGCATTGCGCGCGGTGCATACCTTTTCGAGATGTGGCCACAGCATTTCGTTGCCTTGCGGGGCGGATACCGACAAGATATAGGGTGCGTCAACTTTTCATCAACCTCTGACCATGGTTTTACAAATGCCGAAAATAAACGGAAACGAGATCCGCCCCGGAAATGTTCTGGAGCACAACGGCGCGTTGTGGGCTGCCGTGAAAGTCGACCATGTCAAGCCGGGTAAAGGCGGGGCTTTTGCGCAGGTCGAGATGCGCAATCTGCGCAACGGCTCCAAGCTGAACGAACGCTTTCGCAGCGCCGACAAGGTCGAACGCGTCCGTCTTGAACAAAAGGACCAGCAGTTCTTGTACGAGGCCGATGGCAAGCTGGTGTTCATGGATGCCGACACTTATGAACAGATTGAAATACCAGCAGAAATTCTGGGTGAGCGTCGCCCGTTCCTGCAGGATGGCATGACGATCCAGGTCGAGTTTCACGAGGCCGAAGCGCTGAGCGCGGCCTTGCCGCAGAAGGTGATTTGCAGGATCGTCGAAACCGAACCCGTGGTCAAAGGCCAGACAGCCGCGAACTCTTTCAAACCTGCTCTTCTGGACAATGGCATCAAGGTTATGGTGCCTCCGTTTGTTGGCCAGGACGAGGATATCGTCGTCAACACCGAGACGATGGAATACGCAGAACGCGCCTGACCG
>CAYGQZ010000084.1:8328-11578 GCA_964352055.1 uncultured Rhodobacterales bacterium | reverse complement strand
GGTCCCGGGATGCCGTCGCCTTTTGCAAATCCGCACGCATTTAGGACTCCCGCTTTGCCCGGTTTGCTGCCAGCTTGAGTGCGGGGCGGCCAACCGATCTGACATCTGTGCCGGACCATTCAAGTTCCAAGAGAGGCCCGCAATGTCGGACATCACCGTTTTCGCCGCTGACACCTTCATCACCATGGATCCGAACAGGCCCCTGGCGACCCATGTTGCGGTGCGCGACGGGCGGGTGCTGGCCGTCGGGGATGCGCAGTGCGCGGATGCGTGGGGTGATGTGCATCATGACGACCGGCTTGTCGGGACGACTGTCATGCCCGGTCTGGTCGAAGGGCACGCCCACATGATGGCCGGTGCCATCTGGCGCTATGCCTATGTCGGCTATCACGACCGGATCGACCCGGATGGCAAGCTGTGGCCCGGACTGGCCGATGCGGATGCGGTGGTGGCGGGCCTGTCTGACTATGCCGAAGGGCTTGCGCCGGATGCGCCGATTGTCGGGTGGGGCTTTGATCCGATCTTTCTTGAGTCCGAGCGGTTGAGCCGGTCGCACCTCGATCAGATCAGCCCGGATCGCCCCATCGCCATCATCTTTTCAAACTTCCATCTGATGTGTGTGAATTCCCGGGCGTTGGACATGGTCGGCTATGATGCTGGCACAAATGTCGAAGGCGTGATCAAGGGCCCGGACGGGAGGCCCACGGGCGAATTGCAGGAAATGGCGGCGATGTTTCCCATCATGCGCCGTCTTGGCATCGATTTTCGCGGGTTGAGCCAGACACCGGAGGCCATTCGCGCCTATGCCAAGGTCGCGCAACGGGCGGGCGTGACCACGATGACCGATCTGTTTTCCTCGATGGAGGATGAGGACGTCGATGTGATGCTGGAGGTGACAGGCGGGGATTTTCCCTTGCGGATCGTGCCTGTTCTGGGGGCCATGGGCGACCCCATGACCATCGCGGACAAGGCCGAACGCCTTGCAAAACGTGCGACGGACAAGCTGCGTATGGGGGCCGTCAAGCTGATGACGGATGGCTCGATCCAGGGGTGGACGGCGCGGGTGCGCTGGCCGGGTTATGTCGGTGGCCAGCCCAACGGGATGTGGAACACGGCGCCCGAGGCAATTTATGCGTTATGTGCCGAAATGCAGGCACGCGGCATCCAGATGCATATTCATGTAAATGGCGATGAGGCGGCCGAAGTGTCACTGGACGCCATTGAGGCCGCTTTGGCGGCGCATCCGGGGCAGGGGCATCGCCATGTCCTGCAGCATTGCCAGATGATGGACCGCGACCTTTATGAACGGGCGGCAGAGCTTGGGTGCTGCACGAACATATTCTCCAATCACATCTGGTATTTTGGCGATCAGCACGTTGCCCTGACCCTGGGCAAGGACCGGGCGGAACGGATGGACGCGGCGCGCTCGGCTCTGGATGCAGGTGTACATATTGCGTTGCATTCGGATGCGCCTGTGACGCCGTTGGGGCCGCTCTTTACCGCCTGGTGTGCCGTGAACCGGCGCACCATGTCCGGCCGCGTGCTGGGACAGGCACAATGTCTGAGTGTGCACGAGGCTCTCTATGCCATCACCATGGGCGCGGCCTATACATTGAAGCTGGACGGCGAGATCGGATCGATCTCGGTGGGCAAACGCGCGGATTTTGCAGTTCTGGGCGATGATCCGACAAAGGTTGATCCGATGGCGCTGAAGGACGTTGCCGTGTTGGGAACGGTTTTCGGCGGCGCGGTTCATCTGTTGTGAGCCTGCCGCTGACCGTCATCGGGGGCTATCTGGGGGCAGGCAAGACAACCCTGATCAACCGGTTGCTGGCCGAGGATCATGGGCTGCGCCTGCTGATCATGGTCAATGATTTCGGGGCGATCAATGTGGATGCGGCGCTGATTGCGGCCGCAGATGAGGAGATGATCGCGCTGTCCAACGGCTGTGTGTGCTGCACGATGGGGGCCGATCTGTACCTTGCCATCGGGGATGTACTGGACCGCGAGACGCGCCCGGATCACCTGGTGATCGAAGCATCGGGCATTGCCGATCCGGCGGCCATTGCCCGCGTTGCCATTGCCGAGCCGGACCTTGCTTACGGTGGTGTCGTGACGGTGGTGGATGCGCTGGAATATGACCGTTTGAGCCGGGATCCGCAGATTGGTGACCAGGTGCGCGGGCAGGTCGAGGTGGCGGATGTGGTTGTTGTTACCAAGACAGAGGGCGGTGCCTGGCCAACAGCCTTGGGCGTGGCCGCTGTCGCGCTTGTGGATGTGACCCCGCTTGCGCCCCTGGTCTGTGGGATGGCGTCGGTGCGCGTTCCGCAGGTTCGGACATCGCATCCGTCATATGTGCGATGGCACGGGACGATGCGGGATGAAATGGGCCATACGGATCTGGCTGCCCATTTGACGGCACGTCCCGCCGGGCTGTTTCGGGTGAAAGGCTTTCTGCCTGCACCGGGCAAAGCGATGTGGGAGGTTCACTGTGTCGGACGTCAAGTGACGGTCAAGCCCGGCTCTGGTCCCCTGGGTGTGATCGGCATTGGGCTTGCGGGGCGCGTGACGCTGTCACAGGTGGACAATTGGTGGGGCGGGCGCGATCTCTGAGGCAGAGATCGGCTGGAAAATGAAACATTTTCCAACGTGTTGAAACGTTGCAGCGGGGCCGAAATCCGGATCGGATTTCGAGCCGGAAACTGGTTCAGTTTCCGGCACCTTCCCAGATCACGGTCGCGGCGCCGGCCTGCATCGGTCCGTTGGCGCGATCAAATCGCAGATAGGCGATGGCCTGATCGCCCGCACGGCTCAGCAACCGGCCGGCCGGTTTTCCATCCATCAGGATATCGGTTCCAGGCTCTGCCTCTCCGCTGACCAAGACCTTGGCCAGTCCTTTGCGCAACACTGTCTTGTGTTTCATGCGCGCCGTAACCTCTTGCCCCACATAGCACCCTTTGCGAAAATCGACGCCGTTGATCGCCTCAAACCGCGTTTCCAGAATGAACGTATCCGGCGTGAGTTCGGATCCTGTTTCGGGAACCAGATGCCTGACCCGCAGGGCTGTCCAATCCACCGGATCGTCCTCTTGCGGATGATCTCGGTAGGCCCGCCACCCCAGCGCCGGATGACGGGGATCCGCAAAGCCGTCAACCGGCACGTCCCCCAGTCCCCGGTGCATGTGCAGCCCGGCGTCTTCGATCGCGACATCCGCCCGCAACTTGTACATGCCCAGGCGCGTGCGCAACAT
>CAYGQZ010000084.1:0-8228 GCA_964352055.1 uncultured Rhodobacterales bacterium | reverse complement strand
ACGGCAAGGAAAAAGGGGCCATCATGGCAGCGCCCATATCTGTCATCATTCCGACGCTGAATGCGCAGGCTGACCTTTCGGCCTGCCTCAGTGCGCTCATGGAAGGGCTCGATGGGGGGCTGATTGCGGAACTGGTTGTCAGCGATGGCGGATCGACAGACGAAACGGCCCATTTGGCCGAAGCCTGGGGGGCGGACATCGTGACCGGGCCTGCCTCGCGGGGCGGTCAGCTGGCGCGGGGCTGTGCGGCGGCCAAGGGCGTTTGGTTTCTGGTTCTGCATGCAGATACGGTGCTGGAACCGGGATGGTCGAATGTGGTGGCGGCGCATCTTGGTCAGGACACGGCCGGGTATTTCAAGCTGCGCTTTGATCGGGGCGGTCGCCTTGTCGCCGGGTGGGCCAATCTGCGGGCCCGCCTCTTTGGATTGCCCTATGGCGATCAGGGGCTTTTGATCCGGCGCGATCTTTACTCAGACGTTGGCGGTTACCCGGATCAACCATTGATGGAGGATGTCGCCCTTGCGCGCGCCTTGCGCGGTCGCCTTGTCGCGCTGGATGCCGTGGCTGTCACCAGTTCCGAAAAATACCGCAAGCACGGATGGTTCCGGCGCGGCCTGCGCAATGTTTGGACATTGATGCGCTACTTTGCCGGCGCCAGTCCCGAGGTGTTGGCCAAGGCCTATCACCGCTGAAATGGGTTTGCCTGCCCAGTTCGCGGGGGCCATTGATCTCCCAGCCCATTGAACGGATCACACCGAAGCAGCCGGCTCCTCCGGTGTCGCGTCGATGACCTGCAATCGGCACAGATCTGCATAAAGACCGCCCTTGCGCATCAATGCGCTGTGTGTACCGCTGTCCACGACCTCTCCGTCATCCATGACCACAATCAGGTCCGCATCCCGAATGCTGGACAAGCGGTGTGCAATCACAAGTGTGGTGCGCCCCGCGGCCAGCCGATCCATCGCATCCTGCACCACCTTCTCTGACCGCGCATCCAGGGCCGCGGTCGCTTCGTCCAGCAACAGGATCGGCGTATCGCGCAACAAAGCCCGGGCGATAACGACCCGCTGCCGCTCTCCCCCCGACAGGGCGGAGCCGCGCGGCCCGACCATCGTCTCAAGGCCATCCGGAAGCCTGGACAGAAAGTCGGACACATGCGCGGCCCCAAGTACCTCTTGCAGCCGCGCGTCGCTGACATCTGTGCGTCCCAGCAGGATGTTTTCGCGCACGCTGTCGTCAAACAACAGCGCGTCTTGCGTGACGACAGAGCAGAGGGCGCGCACATCTGCCAAGGCCATTTCCGTTGTGGCCACGCCGCCGATCCGGACCGTGCCCGCGTCCGGGTCCATCAAGCGCGTCACCAGGTTGAACACCGATGTTTTCCCGGCCCCGGAGGCCCCCACCAACGCCGTTGTCTGACCCGCGCGGGCCACGAACGAGACATTTTTCAACACCTGCGTCTTGCCATAGCGGAACGAGACACCCTCCAGTTCCACATCCGGCGTGCCCTTGGGTGCCGGAACGGGTGTTTTCGCGGACGTCAGATGCAGCGGCGCCTCCATCAATTCCCTGATCCGCTCGATGGCGGCCGCCGCGTGTTGCCACTGACCGCTGAGCGCCCCAAGCCGCCGCAACGGGTCGAAGGCAAAGCCCATCGCCGTAAAGAACGTCATGAACTGGCCAATCGTCTTTTCGCCTGCAATGATCTCGGCCCCGCCATACAGGATGACGGCCATGAAGCCGACGCCTGCAATGACATCGATCATCGCAGGAATGGCCGCGCCGCCAAGGGATGCCTTGACCTCGGCTTTCACAAACCTGTCGGACAAGGCGCGAAACCGGTGCGACTGGTAGGCCTCAAGCGCGTTCAGCTTGATCTGGACGATGCCGTGAAACACTTCATCCAGCCGGGTCGATAGCGTAGCCCCCAGATCGCGGGCCGCGCGCGCGTTTTGGCGCACAAACCGCTGCGCCATGGCCGCGGGCAGGACAAGCAGCGGGATGCCGATGCAGGCCAGCAGCGCCCAGACCCAATCGACACTGATGGCAACCCCGAGCAGAACGATCAACCCGATGAAATCGCGCCCCAGGCCGGTCACAAGGGCCCGCCAGACGTCCCCGATCATGCTGACATCCGTCTGCACCCGCTGGATCAGAAAACCTGGCGCATGGGTCAGGTGAAACGTGCCATCCTGCAGCATGGCACGCTCCAGCAGGTCGATGCGCAAGGCGGCCGCCGTCGACAAAGTGATCCGGGTCAGAAGGACTTTTTGTACAACCGATGACAGGGCGCGGACAACAAAGATGGCAATCAGCACCACGCCAACCCAGATCAGCATCGTTGTATCGCCACCGACGAACACCGCGTCGAACATGGGCTGCATCATGTAGCTGAGCGCGCCCAGCATCGACCCTTCGAGCGCCATGAAGGCTACGGCGCCCGCCAAAGCCGCGCTGTGGCGGCGCAGATAGGCGCGCCAGAGCCAGCCAAGCAAGGGGCCGGAGGCGGTATGGGGCGTGTCAGGCGAGGTCACAGGTGGATCACAAGCAGCCGGGGCCACACTCCGATGATGAATTCTGGCTTTCACATCTATCCTTGGCCTGAAATTGGGGCAAGCGCGCGCCATCCGATTGACGCCGGTTCGCCACACGTTAGGGTCGGCCCAACAGTCGAAGCTTCGGAGCCTCCCCAAATGTCATCCTTTCCCGTCGCCGGTCACGGTCGCGCCTATCTGGCGATCCCGGGCCCATCCGTGATCCCCGAAGCTGTCCTTCAGGCGATGCACCGCCCTGCGCCGAACATCTATGCGGGCCAGTTGATCGAGATGACCGCCGGCATTGTCCCCGACCTGCTGCGTGTGGCCCGGACCAAAGGCAAGGTCGCGATGTATATCGGCAATGGCCACGCCGTATGGGAGGCCGCACTGGCCAATGTCATCGCGCCGGGGGATCGGGTCCTGGTACCGGCCACGGGTCGGTTTGCCCATGGCTGGGCAGAGATGGCCGAAGGGCTGGGCGCGCAGGCTGACATTCTCGATTTCGGCAAACGCGCGCCCATGGACATGGAGCGTATCGCCGAGGCGTTGCGCGCGGACACTGCGCATCAGATCAAGGCCGTTCTGGCGGTCCATGTGGACACATCAACATCGATCCGGAACGATATCAATGGATTGCGCGCGGTCATGGATGCCGAAGGACACCCGGCGCTGTTGATGGCCGATTGCATTGCCTCCCTGGGCTGCGACGTCTTCGAGATGGACGCCTGGGGCGTCGATGTCATGGTCGCAGGCTGCCAGAAGGGGCTCATGGTGCCGCCGGGCATGGCGTTTGTATTCTTCAACGACAAGGCCGCGTCGGTGCGCTCGGCGATGCCGCGCGTCAGCCGCTATTGGGACTGGACACCGCGCGCGGACCCCGAAGAATTCTACATGTACTGGAATGGCACCGCGCCGACCCATCACCTGTTCGGGCTGCGCACGGCGCTTGATCTGCTGCACGCCGAAGGGATCGAAGCGGTGTGGCAGCGGCACAGGTTGCTGGCGCAGGCCATCTGGGCGGCATGTGAGATCTGGGGGCGCGACGGATCGCTGGCGCTGAACGTCGCAGACCCCGCACATCGCAGCACTGCCGTGACATCGCTGCGGCTTGCCCCCCCCAACGGAACGGCCTTGCGCGACTGGGTCGAACACCATCTTGGCCTCACCCTTGGCATCGGTCTGGGCATGGCTCCTCCGGGGGACCCATCCGCGCACGGGTTCTTTCGGTTGGGGCATATGGGCCATGTGAACGGACACATGATTATGGGCCTTCTCGGCGGGATCGAGGCGGGATTGACGGCGCTGGACATCCCCCACGGGCGCGGCGCGCTTGAGGCCGCAGCCGCAGTGATTGCCAAAGGCTAGCGGGGGCACTTCTCTGTTCTGAAAAATCCCGGGGGACGGCGCGTCAGCGACGGGGGGCTGGCCCCCTTTGACCTGTCAGTTTGCTTTGCCGCGCCGGATCGCGGCTGCGTCCCGCCGCGCCTTCCAGACCGATACCCGGTCCAGAAAGAGATTGACGGCGCAGCCTACCAAAAGAGCCGCCACAAAACCCCAGATCGCCCAGATCAGAATGAGGACCCAAGTGATGTTCACGCCGAACATTACAATGCATGCGTTGGTGAAATTGGGCGCTCTGCCCATACGGTGACCGTCCATTGCACCCTCGAAACAACCCTGTGCCGTTTCAATTATAGGACGGCAATCGGACCTGTCAGCCCTTTTTGGCGGCTTCCAGCGCAACGGGCAGGGCTGCGGCAAAAAGGTCAAGATCCGCATCCGTGCCGCAACTGATGCGGATACAGCGGTTTTGCGGGGCCGCGAACGGCATCCGCACAAAGATCCCCTGGGCGATAAGCCCGTCCAGCACGGCCTTGGCAAAAACACCATCTGCGCCGCAGTCAATGGCCACGAAATTCGTGGCCGATCGCACAACCTTCAGGCCATTTCCGCGCGCAATGCCGCCAATACGGTCTTTGGAGGCCTCAATTTTCGCGGCAACGTCGGCCAGGTAATCCTGATCCTGCAGGGCGGCGAGGCCGCCGGCCTGGGCACTGCGGTTCATACCAAAGTGATTGCGCACCTTGTTGAAGGCATCGATGATCGGGGCGGCGCCGATGGCATAACCGACACGGGCACCCGCCAGGCCATAGACCTTGGAAAAGGTGCGCATGCGGATCACGCGCGGATCCTTGGGATCGATGCGGGGTGCGGTGCCTTGGGGCGCGCATTCGATATAGGCCTCATCCAGCACCAGAATGCAGCCCGAGGGCAGGCTGTTCAGAGCAGTTTCCAGTGTAGCGGCATCGTGCCAGGTGCCCATCGGATTGTCCGGATTTGCCAGATAGACCAGCTTGGCCCCGACCTCGGTGGCCTTGGCAAAGAGGCTTGTCGGGTCCTCATGGTCGTCCACGTAAGGCACCGTGTGCAAGGTGCCGCCATAACCGGCGACGTGATAGTTGAATGTGGGATAGGCGCCAAGCGACGTCACAACGTGATCGCCGGGACCCACGAACAGACGGACCAGATAGCCCAGCAGCGCGTCGATGCCTTCGCCAATCATGATGTGGGACATGTCCAAATCGTGATGCGCGGCCAGAGCTGCACGCAAGTCATGGCTTTCGGGATCGCCGTATTTCCACTGATCCGCTTGAGCCATCGCGGCCATCGCCTTTGGGGAGGGCCCAAAAACGCTTTCATTGGCCCCCAGACGGGCGGCAAAGCCGTGGCCCTGGCTGCGCTCCTGCGCTTCGGGCCCGACAAAGGGCACCGTTGAGGGGAGGCTGGCGGCAAGCGGGGTGAGGCGCAATTCTGTCATGCGCACAGGCGTAGCGCGCGGACATGGATGGGGCAAGGCCTTGTCGCAGCCGCAACCGCGCGATGCGATCTGCCCCAACGTTTTTCTGGTGCGCGACGAAAAGATGCGCTTTGAGTAGGGCTGCCAACAGGAGGCTGCACAATGTCCGATACACCCCGCGTGACCGTCACTTACGACACCCACATCGCCCACGTGCGCCTCAACCGACCTGACAAGATGAATGCGGTGGATCAGGCGATGATCGATGCGGTCATCGCTGCCGGTCTCGAGGTTGCGGACTCGGATGCACGGGTCTGCGTGATCTCGGGTGAGGGCAAGGGGTTTTGCGCCGGGATAGATGTGGGCGGGCTTGGAGCGATGATCGGCAAGGATCCCGTTGATCTTCTGATGCCACGCACCCACGCAGACGGCACCACCAACCAATGGCAAGAGGTGGCCATGGTCTGGACCCGGGTTCCGGTTCCGGTGATCGCAGCCATTCATGGCGTGTGCTACGGGGCCGGTCTGCAACTGGCGCTGGGTGCGGATATCCGGATTGCGGCACCGGATGCCAAGCTGGCGGTGATGGAAATGAAATGGGGTATCGTGCCGGACATGGGGGGCATGGTGTTGCTGCCGCGGCTGGTGCGGTCAGATGTGCTGCGCAAGTTGACATATACCGGCGCGCCGATTCCCGCTTCGCAAGCCGAAGCCTGGGGGTTGGTTACTGAAATAGCCGATGATCCGCTGGCTGCGGCCTTGGATTTGGCCGAGGCGCTGACCAAAAAGTCGCCGTCCGCCTTGCGCGCCGCCAAGGCCTTGATCGCCTTTGCGGAAAATGCCGCGCCGGATGACATCCTCATGGAAGAAAGCCGCGTTCAAGCGGAGCTGCTTGGAAAACCCCATCAAATGGAAGTTGTCGCGGCAACCCTTCAAAAACGAGACCCGGTCTTCAAATAGTCTCTGTCCGGCACTTCTCTGTTCCGGAAAATCCCGGGGGTGAGCGCGCCAGCGCGAGGGGGCTGGCCCCCTGTGGCGCAACGATCCGTGGTTTGCGGGCCGTTCGATCCAGCCAAAAAACCACTTGCATCAGCGGCCCGGGCTTCACGCGAACACATACCAAGAGGGGGCTCTGCCCCCGGGCCTGCGGCCCTCCCCCGGAGTTTTCCCGGCAAGATGAAGATCGGATCAGCCGAGTTCTTGCAAGCGGGCCAGAGCCTCTTTCAGTTTGGCATCCTCGTCTTCGCGCAGCGCCAGATTGGCCTTGGTCTCCTCCACGACCTCGGTGGGCGCGCTTTCGGCGAATTTCGGGTTCTTGAGCCGTCCGCGCAGGCCGCCCAGTTCCTTGGCCAGTTTTGCCAGCGTCTTTTCCAACCGTTCGATTTCGGCGTCGACATCGATCACGTCAGCAAGCGGCAGGCCGAAGGTGCCGCCTGACACCGCAAGGGCAACCGTGCCTTTGGGGAAGTCGTCGACCTCGGACAGGCTTTCGAGCCGGGCGAAGCGTTTGACCAACGCCTCGTTTCGACCGTAGGCCGCTTTGGCCGTGCCTTCGAACCCCTTGACCACCAGCGGCACATAGGCGCCTGCGGGTACATGCATCTGGGCACGGGCCGAGCGGATGGATTCGATCAGACGGATGACCCAGTTGAGTTCCGCGTCGGCCTCTGCGTCCACCAGATCGGTGGTGAAGGTTGGCCAGTCCGCGTGGATCAGCTTTTTCGGTCGGGCCTTTTGCTGCCACAGCTCTTCGGTGATGAAGGGCATGATCGGGTGCAACAGGATCAGGCACTGGTCCAGGGCCCAGGCATAAGTCGCCCGTGTTTCGGCCTGTTCTGCTGCGCTGCCTTCGTCGAAAATGGGTTTTGTAAACTCCAGATACCAGTCGCAGAACGTGTTCCACGTGAACGCATAAAGCGCATTGGCCGCATCGTTGAACCGGTATTCGGTCAGCGCCTGATCCACCGTTTCGCGGGTTTTGGCGATCTCGCCCTTGATCCAACGGTTGAGTGGGTGGTGTGTTTCGGGCACCGTATCGCTGTGCGGCACGTCGAATGTGCCGCGCATCTCGCCATAGCTGGCAGCGTTCCACAGCTTTGTGCCAAAGTTGCGGTAGCCTGCGATCCGCTGCGTGTCGAGTTTCAACGTACCACCCAGCGACGCCATGGCAGCAGAGGCAAAGCGCAGCGCATCGGCCCCGTATTCGTCGATCAGGTCCAGCGGATCAACCACATTGCCCGTGGACTTGGACATCTTCTTGCCCTGGGCGTCGCGGACAAGGCCATGCAGATAGACCGTCTTGAACGGTATATCGCCCACGACGGCCAGTTGCATCATCATCATCCGCGCCACCCAGAAAAACAGGATGTCCTGGCCGGTGATGAGGTCGGAGGTGGGGAAATACTTGCGCAGTTCCGCCGTATCCTCGGGCCAGCCGAGGGTTCCGATGGGCCAGAGGCCAGAGGAGAACCACGTGTCAAGCACGTCTGCCTCGCGCCAGACAGGATAAATCAGCTGCGTCGGGTCTTGCGACAAGGCATAGTTCGCCAGACTGGCCGCCAGCGCATGTTCGCCCGCATGCTTGTCGGCGACTTCGACCACTTGCGCATGGTTCAGCGGCGTCGGAAGGCCGGCCAGTACATCCACGAACTGTGATTTCACTTCGTCAAAGCTGGGCGCGCAATGGTCGTGATGATCCCCGTCCCGCAGGGTCTGATCCGACAACAGGCGGCCCAGTTCGACCATATCCAGCGCGCCATCGCCCTCATCATCATAGATGCCATGGGATGCGAGATCGAACCCGTACCACACCGGGATCTGGTGCCCCCACCACAACTGACGCGAGATGCACCAGGGCTCGATGTTTTCGAGCCAGTGGAAATAGACCTTCTCGC
>CAYGQZ010000083.1:3984-15534 GCA_964352055.1 uncultured Rhodobacterales bacterium | reverse complement strand
GAAACCGATTGGGATCGCCGCCTGCTGGTGCAGAACGCGCCAGCCTTTGCCATCATCGGCGAACCGGTCACCCTGACCCTGCGCATCGAGGACAGCGGAGCAGCGCCAACCGACACCGGGCTGGCACCGCTTGATATCTCGGTGGATGGTGCCCCTGCACAACGGTTCAACGTGCGAATTGGCGAAGACATCACCTTGCCCATCACCCTGCCCCATGGCGGACGCAACGTGATCCAGTTCACCGTGCCAGAGGCCGAAGGCGAATTGACCGACCGCAACAATACGGCGCTGATCCAGATCAACGGCATTCGGGATCGCCTGCGCGTGCTTCTGGTCTCGGGCGAGCCGCATGCGGGGGGGCGCACATGGCGCAACCTGCTGAAATCGGACAGTTCCGTGGATCTGGTGCACTTCACCATCCTGCGCCCGCCCGAAAAGCAGGACGGCGTGCCCGTGGGCGAGTTGTCACTGATTGCCTTCCCGACGCGGGAATTGTTCCTGGAGAAGATCGACGACTTCGATCTGATCATATTTGACCGCTACAAGCGGCGCGGGATTCTGCCGGCGCTCTATCTCGACAATGTGGCGCGCTATGTGCGCGAAGGCGGGGCCGTTCTGGTGGCAGCTGGCCCGGACTTTGCCGGTGCCGACAGCCTTTTCCGCTCGCCGCTTGGTGCTGTGATGCCAGCACAGCCGTCTGCCCGTGTTCTGGAAGAGGCGTACCGCCCTGTCGTGTCCGAGATCGGGGAACGCCATCCGGTGACAACGGGCATGCCCGGTCGCGGCGACTGGGGGCGCTGGCTGCGTCAGGTTGATGTGGAACCTCGCTCTGGCGCCGTTGTGATGGAGGGTGTGGACGAACGCCCCTTGCTGATCCTGGATCGCGTGGAACAGGGCCGCGTGGCCTTGCTGGCCTCGGATCATGCATGGTTGTGGATCCGCGGATATGAAGGGGGCGGGCCGCAATTGGAATTGTTGCGCCGTCTTGCCCACTGGATGATGAAAGAGCCCGAGTTGGAGGAAGAGGCGTTGACCGCGTCCGCAACCGGCCAAAGCATGCGGATCGTGCGCCGTAGCTTGGCCGAAGAGGTGCCGCCGGTCACGATCACTGGGCCGGACGGCACGGTGACCACGCTGGATCTGGATGCGGTTGCGCCGGGCCAGTTTGCAACCCTCTTTGAAGGGCCCGAGATCGGGCTTTACCGCCTTGAGAATGGCGATCAGACGTCGGTCATTGGTCTTGGCCCTGCCGCCCCGCGCGAGTTTGAGGCGACCATGGCGACCGCGACGGTCATGGCCGACCGGGTTGCTGCCACACGCGGTGGCATTCTGCGGCTGGAAGAGGGCACGCCGCGCATCCGCACCGTGCGTGAAGGTCGCCCAGCGGCAGGGCGCGGCTGGATCGGGATCACCCCGCGCGGCGCTTACGAAACGCGTGATGTGCGTCAGTCGGCACTCTTGCCACCCTGGCTGGTTCTGCTGCTGTCCGCCGGTTTCATCACGGCGGCGTGGTTGCGCGAAGGGCGGCGTTAGAGGCGATTGCCAAGCGGATGGGAGGCAGGACGCACGTCTTCGCTCCGTCAGGGCCGCATCTCGACCTCGGAGAACGCGGATTTTCCGGCAGCATCGACAACTGCGATCCGGGCAAAGCCATCGTCCAGACGTCCAATATCCACCAGACGTGCCCGCACATCGGTCGCGACGGGCGCGCCGTTCAGCAAGACGGTGAGCGGCAGCGTTCCGCCCTCGACCTTAAGAAACGTTTCAGACTGGGCCAGAATCGCACCATCCGGCGGATAGACCAATCGCGGACCCTTCTGCTCTGTTTCCCGTGACCCAAAGCGTTTCAGGTTTTCCGGCAAGTCTGCTGTTGCCAGGATCAGTGTGTCGGCGGGCGGCGGTGGGGCCGGATGGTAGTGCGGTTTGAGCCGCCCGAACGCTTCGAACAGGATCGGGGCGGCGTGGTCCCCGCCAAACGCACCCGGCACGGGCGTGCCGTCCGGTCGCCCCATCCAGACCCCGATCACGTGCCGCCCGTCAAACCCTAGCGCCCAGGCATCCCTGTGGCCATAGGACGTGCCGGTCTTGTAGGCCAGACCGGCGACGGCATCCCGGGGCGGGGCAATGCCCCGCAGGATGTCACCAACCTGCCATGCCGCGCGTGGTGCGATGATCTCCGCCCCGGGCGCCGGTGTTGGTCCCGTCTCGGTCAAAGACTGTGCCTGCCCCAACCGCGCGAGACCGGCATAGACCGTCACCAAGTCTTCGAGGCTGAGCCCGACGCCCCCCAAGGCCACGGCAAGCCCCGGCACGCCACCCGGTAATTCAGGGTGCGCACCGAACCGGCGGAGCGCGGCCATCAGCCGCTCCGGCCCCAAGGCCTCGGTCATCAGAACTGGTGGAATGTTTAGTGACATTTCAAGAGCTTGCCGTGCTGTAACATCTCCTCGAAATACGCCATCGAAGTTCTGCGGTGCGTAGCGACCAAAGCGTGTCGGTCGGTCTGCAAAGATGGTCTGGGGGTGGGCCAGCCCGCGATCAAAGGCCAGCGCATAGATGACCGGTTTCAGGGTCGAACCCGGTGAGCGTTTGGCCCGGGTCATGTCGACAAAACCCAGCGCACCGGATGCATCCGTGTAATGCGGCGCACCCACGCGGGCCAGAACTTCGCCGCTTTGATGATCCGCGACCATGATCGCCAGCGATACGCCTGCGGGTTGGTGCGCCGCGTGGGTCCGCGCAAGGGCTTCCATCCGGGCTTGGAGGTCGGCGTCCAGCAACGTGTCGAAACGGCGGCTCAACGGATCCTGCGCCGCCAACGCATCGGCAAGGTGCGGGGCGAGGCGCGGCAGGGGGCGCATCTGGTGCGGCACGCGGGCAGTCACAGGATCAGCCCCCAGCCGCGCCAAGACCCGATCCCGCGCAGCACGAGCCGCGTCCGGGTGTCTGTCGGGGCGACGCGCCTCTGGCGCTTGCGGCAGGGCAACCAGAAGGGCGGCTTCGGCCGGTGACAAGCGATGCGGCTCTTTGCCGAACCAGACAAAGGACGCGCTGCGCACCCCTTCGATCCGTCCGCCATAAGGCGCGTGTTGCAGATAAAGGTGCAGGATTTCATCCTTGCTGAACTGACGTTCCAGTGCCCAGGCCAATCGCATCTGGCGCAGCTTGCCCGCGACAGACCCGGTCCCTGAGTTTTCCAGCAAACGCGCAGCCTGCATCGTGAGCGTCGAGCCACCGGACACCACCCGCCCGGACCATAGCGCCTGCGCCACGGCACGGACCATCGCCTGCGTGTCGACACCGTTATGGGACAGGAACCGTTTATCCTCATAGGCGATCAGCATATCGATGAAGCCCGGATCGACGCCGCCACGCGGCACCGCGAGCCTGATCCGCCCGTCCTCGACCGCAAAGACGCGCATGACCGTGCCGTTGCGGTCGCGCATCTCGACCGAAATGTCCTGCAAGGTCTGCGGCAGCTCCGTCTGAGCCACCCAGTTGTCCCAACTGTCACGCGCCGCCGCTGTTGCCAGCAACAGCATCGCCAGACCCATCAGGGGCCAATGGAGTTTCATTCCACGACCGAGGTTGTGCCCGTTTCGGTGATCGCCCGATATTCCGGGCGGTACATGTCTTCGACCAGGGCCGCCGGATGGTGGAACGTGCCGGGGCTGACCGCGCGCACCATATACGCCAGCGCAAAAGGCGTGCTGTCGCGCTGGTTGACCGCTGCAATAAAGCGGTCGGTGCGAAACTCGGTGTGCTCGGCCTCTGCCAGTTCCAGCCAATCCAATGCGCGCACATCGCCCGCCCTGATCAGGTTGGGGTTGTCGATCTCGATCCCTGCTGGCAGGGGATCATCGACGATCAGGCGCGCGCCCACCTCTTCGAACGGTTCGACGCGCAGCACAACAACCCGCCGTTCGCCCACCGTCCAGGGCCCATCGACCGGATTGCCCTCAAGATCATAGGTCTCGCGGGTGATCGCATAGCCATAGCCGCCTGCCTCGGGCGCGACATCCGGCACGCCATAGCTCGTCAGCGTGACGTCCTGATCGACACCCGAGACATTGCGGATGACCGACACCGCGTCCCCTTCGGCACGTGTTTGCACCAGCGGGCCGCTGACCGGCATATCATCCAGCGTCAGATCTGCGGGCCCTTCGGACGTGCGCACCGCTTGGGCAGCCATCAGCACCTGTGCGGCCTCTTGCGTGGACAACCGCCCGGTGTGATCCGTGATCGACTGCGCCAAGGCCGTGCGATCCACCCGCGTGCTGCCCACCTCGGATGCCAGATACAACAGGCCCGCCCGATCCCGGAGCGGTGTACCGAAATCCTCCCGCCATCTCGTGGTGTCGAGCGTTTCGGTCAGGGCCAGATCCCCGGCCAGTCCGAACATGCGATCCGCACGCGTTTGCTCGCCATAGCTGGCCAATGCAGCGCCAAGCTGCCCCCGGGCCAGCGAGGTCGAGAAAGCCTCTGCCTTTGCATCCGCGTAATAGCGCAAGTCCCCCATTGATGCGGCCCCTTCGCGGGCCAAGACCCAAAGGGCATAGGCAATGTCTTCGCCACCGCTGTCGAAATCGGGCGCATAGTTCACCCGATTGCGCAGGTTGTCCAAGGCCAGCCGCATCGCTGTGTCCGGCACGCGGTATCCCAAGGCCTGCGCCTGGCTGAGGAAATCGGTGACATAGGCATCCAGCCAAAACTCGCCGCTTTGCGCGGTCCAGAGGCCAAAGGCGCCGTTGCTGGCCTGCCGCGTCAGGATTTGAGCAATCGCGTTTTGAATACGCTCGCTGACCCCGTCGATACCGGAAGCCCCCGCCACATCAGCCACATAGAGCAGAGGCAGCGCCGCAGAGGTCACCTGTTCGGTGCAACCGTAGGGATAGCGGTCAAGCTGCCGCAAAAGCGCAGGCATGTCGAACCGCGCCAAAGGCCCGGCAGACAGCGTGGCCCGCGCGGAGGCGGGGCGCAGATCGGCAAAGACGTTGTCGTCAAAGGTGAACACTTCGCCTGCACCAAGGGTGAACCGCCGGGTGGTCGCGACAATCGGATCGTTCGATCGCACGCCAAGGTTCAGAACCTTTGTCAGCACATTCCCGTCCGGCAAGGTCAACGCGGCCCTGATCTGATGATCGCCGATTGCATCGGCTGTCAGTGCGATGGGCACGCGGACAGTTGCGCCCTCGGTCACATCGATCTGGTCCGGCACATTTCCGAGTGTGATCCCGTCAGAGGTCACAGCGAGGCCCATGGGCCCCGTGGCCCCTTCGGCATGCACAAATTCCAGCATCAACCGGCTTTCATCCCCCGGCGCCATGAACCGAGGCACTGCCGCAGTCATCACCACCGGATCGCGCGCCAATACGTCCTGCGTCGCCTGCCCCACGCCTGTGTCAGACCACGCCACAGCCATCAGGCGGATCGTTCCGTTGAAATTGGGGCGCGGGATCGAGATCGTTGCGGTCCCGTCGGATCCAACTTGGATCGGACCGTGGAAACTGGCCATCACGGCTTCGGTCGGGGGCGGGCTTTGCCTTTGCATCCGGTTGCCCGCATCGCCGCCAGAGCGGACTTGCCCCAAGGCCCCGCTGCGCCCGTCTATCAGGCGGCCATACATATCGCGCAGGTCCACACCGAGGCGGCGCTGCCCGAAATAGTGGGCTTGCGGGTCGGGTGCTTCAAATCCGGTCAGGTTCAGGATCCCCACGTCGACCGCGGCAAGCGTGACATACCCGGTCGCGGACCCAAGCCCGTCGACCCGCACGTCGACCAGTGTTTCACCGGCCTGCCCGTTCACCATCTCGGGCGCGTCGATCTGAACGCTGAGCGCCTTGTCGCCGGGGTTGACCGACGCATGCGCGAGACCAAGAACGCGGGCGGGACCGAAGGCTTCGGTCGACGTACCACGTAGGATCGATGCCGTCACATATGCACCCGTGCCCCAGCTTTCGGTCACGTCCAGTCCCAGCACATTCTCGCCTGCCGTGACGGGGACCGATTGCCGGGCAATCAAGTCGTTGGACAGGACCGACACAAGGGCCACACCGTCAAAGGGTGACACCATCCGCAGCTCTGCAACGTCACCTGCTGTGTAGCTGGTCGCATCCAATGAGAGCGCAAGCCGGTCAGGTGTTGATGCGCTGTCGGTCCCGCCATACCACCCGGCCGAAAAGGCAACGGAACTTGTGGTATAGGATCCGCCCGTGCGTTCAACGACCAGTTCGTAGTCGCCCCACTCGGTTGGCGACTCAAGCGCGGTTGGCTGATCCGTCAGCGTGAGTTCCCCGCGTCCGACGCGGACCCGGCGGGTGATCGGCTCCCAGTTCCAGTTGCCATAAAGCTGGTACCACTGATAGCGCGTCTCGACCCGGTTGACCGTCCATTGCACAGGCACCGGCGCGTCGGCACCCACAGCCACAAGGTCGAACTGCGCCGTACCGCCTTCGGGCAGGACATCGTCAAACGTCGGCCGAATGCCAATCACCGGGCCTTGCGGGGCGACGGGGCGCGTGATGCTCCGCTCAACGGGGCGGCCAGCGCCATCCGAGACGCGGATCGTCACGTCGGCGTCCAGCAAAAAGCCGTCCTGTGCGACATCCGGCCAGACAAGCGGCAGCGTGGCGCGCCCCTCGGCATCGGTCCGCGGCGCATCGAGACTGGACCGGCTTGGGGGAAATGCAGCGTCATGGCGTCCGAAGGTGTAATCTGGCCACCCGTCGATACTGTCCCTCAGACGCAGGGTCATATCCCCCTCAATGGGCAGATCAGCGCCGGGTGCTCCGAACAGGTAGCGCGCCTCGACCGTCAGGTCGTAGCCCGCACCCAGTTGCAAATCGCCCTCAGGCAGGCTGAGGTCAACGTCGATGCGTTCCGGGACGAAGTCCTCTACCAGTACGGTCTGGCTGGCCAGCGGTGGCGCTTGCAAGTCGCTTTTCAGGTCAATCCGCCAGGTGCCTGTCGGCGCGCTTGCACTGACCGGCAGGTTGAACACGTGCCCACCCGCGTGGTCATCCGTGCTGACGGTGCGGCTGTATTCCACGCCATCCGGGCGGCTGAGGATTGCGGTGATCGGCAAACCCGGGATCGCTGAAACCGTTCCGGTGCGCGCCAGTGCCGTGACGTTGATCGTTGCCCCGGGCCGGTATGCGCCCCGATCTGTCGTCATGAAGAGGTCAACCGGAGGCGCAGGGGGCCGCCCCTCGACCCCTCGATCCGACAGATCGAAAGCTGGGTCGGTCAACGGCAGGAAAACGAAATCATCCGCCGTCTCGACTTGCAACAAGGCCGGGGCCGCCGCGCCATTGCCCCGCGTCAACCCCGCCGGAAAGACCACAAAGCCGTCCGCGTCCGTCTCGGCAGCCCCCAATATGGCATTGGCGCGCGAGATCAGCCGCACTGTGGCGTTGGCAACCGGCCCCGCGTCGCCCAACCGACGCACCGCTGCCGTCAGACCATCTGTGCCCTGCCAACTGCTCAGGCCCAGATCGGACATCACAAACCACTGGCTGGCGGATGCGCCCTCGTTGGGATCGGAGTCTTGCGGGCGGGCCATCAACACGTAGACGCCCGGAGCCTGATCACTCAGCACGTCGCCCAGAGGCAACCGGGTCAGCATTTCCGCATTGAGGTCGTTCTGAACCTCGCCTGTCCCCCGCCAGATCTCTTCCGCGACCTCCTCGTTGAAGTCGGACATTTGCCATTGCGAGAGCGGGCGACCAAACAGCTCATCCCGCATGGCGCGGACCAGATTGCGATCACTGACACGACTCAGGATCAGTTCGACGGCGTTCAGGTTCACCGTTTCAACGGGAATCGCGGCAGCACTGCTACGCGGCAGGACATAGCTGCGCCCCGGAAAGCGGACCATCGGTGCGCGGTCACGCACATATAGGTTCAACGTCGTGTCGCGGCTTAACTCTTCGCCACTGGCCGCAGGCAGACCGGAGCGGAACGTGACCTGGTACCGTTCCCCATGGCGAACCCCATCGATACACAGATCACGATTGTCTGCTTGCACCACCAATCCGTCGACATCCGCACGGACATAGGGTTCATAGTCCACACCCGCCTGTATCAAAGGTTCTGAGAACGTCGCACAGATGCGCGGGGACGAACTGTCACTGTCGACACCATGTTCGACGATACGGAACCCGTATTGGCCAATGGCGTCCTCCAGAGCGGCGGCAATGTCATCACGCGGCTGGATCGACTGGGCCAGACGCAACACCCCGATCATGTCACGCCCGCGTTGGTTCGCCTCAAGGGCTTCGGCCAAGGTGCTGAGCGATGTGGTCTGTGCGCCCGGGGTCGTGGCGCGCAGATAGGCGTTGATGGCTGCGGGTACAGCGTCTGTGCGTGCCCTGCGCCGTTGCGCAGCCGACAAGGTATCTGGCAGGCGCAACGAGATATAGGCAAAGCGCGCCCAAAGGTCGGATGTATCGGCAAGGGCCACGGCTGTCCCGATCCAGCGCAATGCCTCGACCCGGTTGTCCGCCTGCCATTGGGATCGTGATCGTTCTGTCAGCGCGTCAACCGTCTGGCCGTTGACGGGGAAGCGTTGTCCCATGCCGTCGGCCAGATCCCGTGCCGCCGTCAGGTCCTCTGCGGTCAAGGTCAAAGCGCCCGCACGGGCGCGGGCTGCGCTGCGCATCGTGGGATCAGTCATCACACGTTGCGCGGATACCGCGCCGATATAGGGCCGGTTTTCGGTCACCGCCGCCTTGGGAAAACAGGCATTGGATCGCGTGTTGAAGGTAAAGGCAACGCAGGCGTCGTCCGCAGTGCACGCCCTCTGACAGGCCTCGAACGTCGTGTCGAAAAGCGCCGTGCGATCCGACCCGTAGAAATCCACATCCTGGGTCAGAACATATCGCTGTGCCGGCATGACGTCCTGCGCCGCGGCCAAACCCGCGCAGAAAATGACGATCAGGGACAGGATCAGTTGGCGCATCAGGCGACTCCTTGATGGTTTTGGCTTGACCATCTCAGCTTGCCACGCAGGCAAGCCGCGGCGCAACGCATTAAGACATTCGGGCATTAAGCCCATGTTCACCATGTCCGTGACATATCGGACCAGACGAATTGTGGCGGAGCAGGTGAATGAGCCTTGCAAACAAGCTGGCCGAGGAACGGCGGGGAAGGTTGGCAGCCGAACGGTTGCTGGAGCTGAAGCAGGCCGAGTTGTCGGCAGCCAACCGCAAACTTGGCAAGCATGCTCTGGCCTTGCAGGGTGAAATTGTCGAAACCCGCGCCGAAGTGGCCAATTTCAAGACCGAAAACGAGCGCGTCAAAACCGAACTGGGACATGCAAACCAAAAGGTGGAAATCGCCGAACGGCGCCTCTGGCATTCGGTTCAGACCATTACGGACGGGTTTGCGTTTTTTGATTCCGATAGCCGGATGATTGCCGCCAATTCCAGCTATCTCGCCATATTCGATGAAATGGAAGTCATCGCACCTGGCGTCCACTACATTACGATATTGCAGGTTCTGACGGATGAGGGGATCGTGAACACCGGTTCCCTTGCCGCTGCGGACTGGCGGCAAATGATGGCAGATCGTTGGCTGGAACCGGCCCCCGAACCCATCACGATCCGCTTGTGGAATGACCAGTACATCAAGTTGGTCGACCGGCGCGGGGCGGGGGGCGATATCGTATCGCTTGGCCTGAACATCACCGAATCCGTGCGCTATGAAAAGGAACTGAAGCTTGCCCGGGCCGAGGCCGAAGCCGCCAGCCGCGCGAAATCCAGCTTTCTCGCCAATATGAGCCATGAGATCCGCACCCCGATGAACGGCGTTGTCGGAATGGCTGAATTGCTGGCCGATACAGACCTGAACGAAGAGCAGGCGCTTTACGTCGATACAATCAAGAATTCAGGCGAAGCGCTTTTGGTCATCATCAATGACGTGCTCGACTACTCCAAGATCGAAGCCCAAAAACTGGAGCTGCACCCCGAGCCCTTCGATATGGAGCGCAGCATTCACGAAGTGATCATGCTGCTGAGGCCGTCAGCGCGCGAAAAAGGTCTGACGATCCTGCTGGATTACGATCTGTTCCTGCCGACGTCCTATATCGGGGATCCGGGACGCATTCGGCAGGTCATGACAAACCTGATGGGCAACGCGGTGAAATTCACATCCAAAGGCCATGTTCTGGTGCGCGTTACGGGAGTATCCGATCCTGTAAACGGCAAATCGGATGTCACGATTGCAATCGAGGACACCGGGATCGGAATCCCTGAGGACAAGATCGACCACATCTTTGGCGAATTCAATCAGGTCGAGAACGAACGAAACCGGCAATTTGACGGCACCGGGCTTGGCCTCGCGATCTCGCAGCGGCTGGTTCATTTGATGGGCGGCGAAATGTGGGTGACCAGCGAAGAAGGCGTTGGATCGTGCTTTTGCTTCCGTATCCCGCTGGAAATGACTGAAAAGGAATTGCCGGAGCATCCGCCCGTTCCCGCCGGGTTGCGCCGGGTTCTGGTCGTTGATGACCTTGCGGCCAATCAGATGATCCTGCAACGCCAGCTTGAACAGCTTGGCCTGGGCGTTGTCTGTTGCTCGAGCGGGGCCGAAGCGCTCGACAACCTAGGCGATGTGGACCTGATCCTGTCCGATCACAACATGCCGGAAATGGACGGGCTGGAACTGGCCGAAGCGGTTCGGAACGCGGGCGTCGAAACGCCGATCCTGCTGCTCAGTTCCAATCCGTCGATCGCAGCCAAGGACCCCGGAGCACAATACGTCCACGCCATCGTGCAAAAGCCCGTGCCGCGCGCCGATCTGTTCGCACAGCTCCAAAGCATTGCCCCTTTCCTGTCCCAAAGCGCAGCAGCACCGATGCCCGAGCCCGAACCGGACCCGGTCCGCAAGATGCGTGTGCTTGCAGCAGAGGACAACAAGACCAATCAGCTTGTCTTTACCAAGATGGTCAAGGATGCCGACATCGATCTGAGATTTGCCAACAACGGGTTGGAGGCGGTCGAACAGTTTTCCGCCTTTGTGCCCGACCTGATCTTTATGGACATCTCGATGCCCAAAATGGATGGCAAGGAAGCGGCGACCAAAATCCGCGCCCTTGAGGCAGAGACCGGCGGTCATGTTCCAATCGTTGCCCTGACAGCGCACGCGCTGGACGGGGATGACAAGGGTATTCTGGCCTCGGGCATTGACCACTACCTGACCAAGCCACTGCGCAAACCGCTCATTCATGGCAAGATTTCGGAGCATTGCCCCGAAGGTGTTTCACTGCCTTTCCCGCCTGCCGATCTGGACGAAGCGGGCTAGCGGTCAGCCTTCGGGATAGGGACGCACAAAGACAAGCCGCGCATCGTCGGATTGCGCCGGCTGGAACACATAGCCACCCGCATCAAAGGCGCGCAGCCCATCCAGATCCGTCACCCGGTTCTGGATCATGTGCCGCGCCATCGCACCGCGTGCCTTCTTGGCAAAGAAGCTGACGATCTTGGGGCCCTGCCCCTTGTCTTCCAGGAACACAGGCGTCACCACGCGCGGTTTCAGCGCCTTTTCTGCGAC
>CAYGQZ010000083.1:0-3884 GCA_964352055.1 uncultured Rhodobacterales bacterium | reverse complement strand
TTGCCACCCTTTTCCGCGTTGAGCCTGATCTAGCCCGCCTCACGCAGGACGTCCAGAAAAGCGGGGCCAAAACGTTCGGCTTTGCGGTCCCCGAGCAGGCGTTCAATGGCGGATCCATCATCCGGACGCATCTGTGCCACCTTGGCCAGTTGTGACGCAGAACAACTGAGCGGCTTGTCCGTGCCATCCGTGCCGCGCGCGAGATCGGCCTGCACTTCCAGCAGCCTGTCATAGACACTGCCTGCGGTCCGTCCGGCCAGCTTGCGCCGCGAGGGGTGGAGCGCCGCCGCTTCGCCGTTGATGACTTCGAGGAACGCATCGCCAAAACTTTGCAGCTTCTTGGCACCGACGCCACTTATCTGGGCCATCTGGTCAAGGTCCATGGGACGCCGCTCGGCCATCTCGATCAGGGTGCGGTCCGGGAAGATGACATAGGCCGGAACCTTGGCCGCCTCGGCCAGCGCGCGGCGTTTGGCCTTGAGCGCGGACAGCAGCGGCGCGTCTTCCTCCGACACCATGGATTTGACAGCGGGACGGCGCACCGCCCCCTTGATCGTGTCCTGCCGCAAGCTGATCGTGGCCTCATCGCGCAGGATCGGCAGGGCAGCATCCGTCATGCGCAGCGCGCCATGCCGTTCGGCATCGGGCCGTACAAGATCATGGCCCATCATCTGTCGAAACACCGCCTGCCATTGCGGGCGGGTGTACTCTTTGCCGACGCCAAATGTGGGCAGGCTGGCGTGACCGCGCTGACGGATCTTGTCCGTTTCGTTGCCCAGAAGGATATCGATCAGGTGGCCCGCACCAAACCATTCGTCGGTGCGCAACATGGCCGAAAGCGCCTTGCGCACCGCCGTTGTCCCGTCAAACACATCCGCCGGGGTCTGGCACAGATCGCAATGGCCGCAGGTCACGTCCTCTTCGCCGAAATAGCCAAGCAGCGTCTTGCGGCGACATTCCAGCGCCTCTGCCAGCCCCAAAAGCGCGTTCAGCCGCGCATGATCCGCCATGCGGCGTTCCGGCGGGGCCAGTCCTTCGTCGATCTGATTGCGGCGCAGCTTGATGTCTTCGGGGCCAAAAAGCGTCAGCGTCTCGGCAGGGGCACCGTCGCGCCCGGCACGGCCAATTTCCTGGTAATAGGCCTCGATTGATTTGGGCAGATCAGCGTGGGCGACCCAACGGATATCGGGCTTGTCGATCCCCATGCCGAAGGCGACCGTGGCCACGACGATCAGGCCGTCTTCTTGCTGAAACCTGCGCTCGGCGATCCGCCGGTCTTCGGCGTCCATGCCACCGTGATAGTGGATTGCCAAATGCCCGGCTTCCCTCAGTCCCCGCGCCAGAGTTTCCGTTTTTGCCCGGGTCCCGCAATAGACGATGCCCGACTGGCCCTTGCGTGCGCTTGCAAAGTTCAGGATTTGCGCGCGCGGGCCGTTTTTGGCCGCAAAAGCCAGGTGGATATTGGGCCTGTCAAAGCCGCGGAGAAAGGCGCGCGGCGGCACGCCATCGAACAGCTTTTCAACAATCTCGGCCTGCGTTTCCGCATCCGCCGTCGCAGTGAACGCAGCCAGAGGCACATCCAGCGCCCGGCGCAATTCGCCAATCCGAAGGTAGTCTGGCCTGAAATCATGGCCCCACTGGCTGACGCAATGTGCCTCGTCCACGGCAATCAGACTGACGCCAATCCGGCGCAACATCCCCATCGAGGAGCCCGCCGCCAGCCGTTCCGGCGCGATATAGAGCAGCTTGAGCGCGCCGCGCTCCAATGCGTCCCAGACGGCGTCGGTCTCTTCCGGTGTGTTGCCGGAGGTCAGCGCGCCAGCGGAAACTCCCGCAGCCTGCAACGCCCGCACCTGATCCCGCATCAGCGCAATCAGCGGAGAGATCACCACCGTGACCCCCTCGCGCATCAGGGCAGGCAGTTGGAAACACAGTGATTTGCCGCCACCGGTCGGCATAATGGCAAGCGTGTTTTCACCCGCGGTCACCGCCTCGACGATCTGCGCCTGACCGGGGCGAAAGCCGTCGAATCCAAAGACGTCCCGCAGCAGCGTGGCAGCGCATGCCTTGTCCGAAACCATGTTCGAAAACCCTGTTCAGTTTTTGTGTCTGCTCGTTTTTTACAGACTCACATTTTAACAGGGTTTGAACAAGTCCCGATCAGGCAAAACCAAAGATCACAGGCAGAATATAGGCCCGCAGCGAAATCACGATCAGCAGGGCCACCAGCGGTGCAAGGTCAATGGCCCCCGTGTTCGGCAGAATCCGGCGAATGGGCCCGTAAATCGGCTCAAGCATCCGGTTCAGGCCGACCCAGATCTGCGACACGATCGGCTGGCGCAGGTTCAGCACCTGAAAGTTGATCAGCCAACTCATGATGATGTGCACGATCATCACGAAGTAGACGACGCTCAGGATCAGTTGCAGTGGGCCATAGATGGCAAGCATGGGCACGTTCCTTTGTTTTGCAGCCAACAGGTAGGCCGTGCAGGTGAGTGGCGCAAGGTCACTTGGCCCGCGATCTTGACGATCCTGCGCAAAGGGGCATCTAGAAAAGACAGGAGTATTGCCATGTTTCCCTTTGTCCGCCTTGTCAAAGACCTTTTGCTGGCCAGTCGTCAGTCCAGAATTGGGCTGACTGACGAGCACGTGTCGCACCATATTATCTGGCCCTGGGATCTGGATGCATTCCTTGAGCTGAACAACGGGCGCACTCTGACGATCTATGATCTCGGGCGTCTGGGCGCCGGTGTCAGGTCGGGTCTGGTCGGCGCCTTGAAGGATCAAAAATGGGGTCTGACCATGGCAGGGTCCTCGGTGCGCTATCGGCGTCGCCTGCGCATGTTCGCACGGGTCGAGATGCGGTCGCGCGGAGTCTGCTGGGACGACAAGTTCATGTATATTGAGCAATCCATGTGGAATTCGCGCGGTGAATGCGCAAACCATGTGCTCTATCGCGCAGCGGCCACGGACAAGGACGGGATCGTTTCCCCCGAACGTATTCTGGCCGCGATTGGCGAAAACGTGAAATCTCCGCCCATGCCCGAATGGATCCGGGCGTGGGTCAAGGCCGAAGCGCTGCGGCCCTGGCCGCCGATGCAGGATGAAATGCCGACGCCGATCCGCATTGCCTCCTGAAGCTTTGCTTGCCAGCGCCCGATATGCCTGCTTTGGTCCCGGCAACCAAAAGGCCAGGGGCGGTTCATGTCAGACATCAGTCAAAACAAGCGTATCCGTGGCTGGTTCTTTTTTGATTGGGCCAGCCAGCCTTATCATACTGTTCTGCTGACTTTCATTTTTGGGCCGTTTTTCGTGTCGCTGGCCAGTGAGAATTTCCTGTCTCTGGGTCAGGAAACAGAACAGGCCAAGGCAAACGCACAGGCCATGTGGTCATTTTGCCTGACGATTACCGGGCTGATCATCGGCTTTGGCGCCCCCTTGCTGGGTGCGCTTGCGGACACGACCGGCAAACGGATTCCGTGGATTGTCGGGTTTTCGGGCATGCTGATCATAGGTGCTGCCAGCCTTTGGCTGACCCTGCCCGACGGCAGCAACCTGACATGGATGCTGGTTGCGTTCAGTTTCGGGTTCATCGGCGCGGAATTTGCCCTGATTTTCATCAACGCGCAGCTTCCGTCGCTTGGCACCAAGGAGGAGATTGGCCGGATTTCCGGCTCTGCCTTCAGTTTCGGTTATGCGGGCGGGGTCTTGTCGCTGTTTTTGCTGCTGCTCTTGTTTGTTGAACAGCCAAACGGCAAGACCTTGATCGGGATTGAGCCGCTCTTTGGTCTGCTGAACGCGGAAACCCGCGAAGGGACCAGGATCACCGGACCCTTTGTTGCGATCTGGTATGCCGTTTTCATGATCCCCTATTTCATGTGGGT
>CAYGQZ010000082.1:0-15601 GCA_964352055.1 uncultured Rhodobacterales bacterium | reverse complement strand
CGTCTTCGGCTGGCTGTCAAGAAATGGGTCGGCCGCCTAGCATTTGGAGCCAAGCACCATGACCCACCGATTGCCGTCCGCGCGCGCCAAACCCATCGATGTCACCTTATGGTGCAGGATGTTTTGGCGGTGGCCACTCGATCTCATCCATGCCGTCATGGCAGCGGACAAGGTTTTTTGCCCAACTGCGATGTTTTCAGCCCCAAAACAGTATTTGTAACGGGCGCGCTTCAAGCGATTGGCCAAGGTTGACCCGTCTGATCCGGTATGGCTCATGAAACCGCGTGTCGCCATGTCGCGTGCGTGTGCCTGCGCCGCCGCTTCCAGCCGGTTGTCATATGTGATCGCGGCGCGTCCCTGCGCACTGCGTTCTGCGTTTACCGCGGCAAGCGCGTTTGTATTTGCCGCAGCTATTCCCGCCCAAACCACAAGAATGGTGCTCAGAATGAAAATGCGCATCACGTTCCTTCATTTAGCTCATGCGCCAGCGCGGACTGACGCTCCACAGCAGCCCTCAGATCAAACGTTGTGATTTGTCCGTCCCGCACGACCTGGCGACCTTCTACAAAAAGGTCCCGTACAGTCGTCGGTCCCGACAACAACAGCGCGGCCGGATCCCAACTGCCTGCAGCCTCTATGCCGGAGACATCCCATATTGCAATGTCAGCACGGCATCCCGGTGAAATCCTGCCACAATCGGTCCGGCCCAGCACGTTTCCGCCACCACGCGTGGCAATCTCAAGGGCTTCGCGAACGCTCATAGCATCGGAACCGTTAACAACGCGTTGCAACAACATGGCCTGGCGCGCTTCTGCCACCAAATTGCCGGCATCATTGCTTGCCGAACCATCAACCCCGATTGACACGGAAACCCCTGCATCCCGCATGGCCCGAACCGGCGCAATACCCGATCCCAGCCGGCAATTCGAACAAGGACAATGTGAAACTCCGGTTCCCGTTTCCGCAAAAAGCGCGATTTCGGACGCATCCAGCTTGACACAATGCGCATGCCAGACGTCCGGACCCGTCCAGCCCAGATCCTGAGCGTACTGCCCCGGTCGGCAGCCAAATTTCTCAAGCGAATAAGCAATATCTTCGTCGTTTTCCGCCAGATGCGTATGCATCATCACGCCCTTGTCCCGCGCCAGAAGAGCGGCATCGCGCATCAATTCGCGGCTTACGGAAAAAGGCGAGCACGGGGCGACGCCAACGCGACACATCGATCCTGGCGACGGGTCATGAAAGGCATCGATGACCCGGATACAGTCCTCCAGAATGGCAGTTTCACGCTCGACCAGACTGTCCGGCGGCAATCCACCTGCGCTTTCGCCGATGCTCATTGCGCCGCGCGTCGGGTGAAACCGCAGGCCGACAGTCTCGGCCGCGTGGATTGTATCTTCCAACCGAGAGCCATTTGGAAACAGATACAAATGATCAGAACTCAGCGTACAGCCCGACAGCGCCAACTCGGCCAGTCCAATCTGGGCAGAAACGAACATGTGTTCGGGGGTGAATTTTGCCCAGATGGGATACAGCGTTTGCAACCAGCCAAACAGAAGCGCGTCCTGCGCGGCGGGCACTGCGCGGGTCAGCGTCTGGTTCAGGTGATGATGGGTATTCACCAGACCCGGTGTGACCAAGCAGCCCTGTGCCAGTACGGTTTCGCCGACCGTGGTCAGACCCATCCCGACGTCCGCAATCACGCCGTCGCGGATCAGGATATCCGCCCCGCTCAACTCTCGACGGTCATCATCCATCGTCACGATACAAGATGCGTTCTTGATCAACCATTCAGTCATGTTGTTGCTTTCAGAATTTCGAGGGCTGCCTGATGCACCTCTGCATTCGCGGCGGCGACGACACGCCCGCCATTGTGGGCGGGCTGTCCGCTCCAATCTGTAACCAGACCGCCTGCGGCTTCGATCAGGGCAATTGGTGCCTGAATATCATAGCTGTTCAGGCCCGCCTCGATCACCAGATCAATCTGGCCCGCCGCCAACAATGCATAGGCATAGCAATCCATGCCGAAGCGCACCAAACGGACCCTCGCCGCCACCGCCTCGAAACTGGCCCGGTCTTCTTTGGTTCCGACTTCGGGAAATGTGGTGAACAAGATCGCGTCGGCCAAATCACGTGGTGCGTGTGTATGTATCGGACCAGAGCCATGCGGGCCAACCAACTGCGCAGCCCCCCCGCATCCCAAAAACCGCTCACCGATATAGGGCTGATCAATTAGCCCCAAGATTGGACCACTCTCAGGCCCAACGGCGATCAGGACACCCCATGTGGGTGTGCCGGCAACGAAACCACGTGTCCCGTCAATCGGGTCCAGAACCCATGTCAGGCCGCTGGTCCCTTCGGTTGTGCCAAATTCTTCGCCGATGATCGCATCCTGCGGCCGGAGACGTGCCAGCTCTGCGCGCATTACTTTTTCGGCAGCACGGTCCGCTTCCGTTACCGGATCAAAGCCATCGGTCATTTTATTCTCGGCAACCAGCCCTGTGTTCCGGAAATACGGGAGAATGGCCGCTCGTGCGGCGTCCGCCAATGCATTGGCGACACGAGTCAGTTCGTTTAGGTCGTAGGTCATGAAACACGGGTGCCAGAGCCGCAATGATGGCGCAAGCCCCGTCACGCCTCAAATCAGGCCACGTCGCTCAGGACCCTCGCCAATTCAAACAAGCGCCGTCGCTGGTTTTCGGGAATCGCATAGTAGCTGCGGATCAAATCCATCGCTTCCTTGTCACCCAGCATGTCCGGCGGTGCCTGTGTGTCATGTTCCGACGCATAGGCGTCTGTCCTATCGTTCAGCCCTTCGAAAAAGAAGGATACAGGCACGCCCATCGCCTCACCGATATCCCACAGCCGGGACGCGCTCACCCGGTTTGCGCCAGTTTCGTACTTCTGGATTTGCTGAAATTTGATGCCAACCATATCCGCCAGCTTCTGCTGTGTCATGCCAATCAGCCAGCGCCGTTGACGGATGCGTTTTCCCACATGTGTGTCGACCATATGTGCCATCTGATTTCTCAACTCTCTCAAATACATGGCCCACTCAAGAGCCTTTTACACCGAATTGAATCGCTGCCAAAATGAACAAACTGAGGCTTTTAAGTACGCCAATGCAGCCACTAAACCTTATTTCCATAAGTCTTCAAAAACAACGATCCGTGATCCAACCGGAGTTGCGTGAGCGACTATGACGGAAAATCTGCGCCCGCATGATCAAGAAACGGGCTCGGCGATCCAACACAAAACCGAACGTTTGTCGCCGCTGAGGTTTATTCGGCAACACTTTCTATATTTGCAATCAATAGCTTAGTTTGACACAAGGCATTTCAATCAAAAGTTGATTGCCCCTTAAGTGCTGAAAAATACTCTGCTTTTTTGAATTATAGCGCAAACGCGAAAATCCGCCGATTGGCTCAGCGAACGCGCCCGTTTACCGCGGCTTTCACTTCGGTTGGAACATGTGTTGCGCGCAGCAGAGGCGACTCGCTGCCGCCAAATGCGCCGCGCAACAAGGCCACCATCGCATCATGCACTTCGTTGTTCGCCACACCGCCGCCATAAAGGTTGATCCGCTGCGCAGGCAGTTCCGGCAATGCGCCGCCGTGATCGATCCGGTCGAGATGTGGCGGCTCGGTGCCCTGTATCATCGTGTGCACTGCGAGGTCAGCGCTGACAGTGGCTTCGATGGTGCGGTCACTGTCGGTTTCCACGACAACGTCCCACGCGACGCCTGCCTCGTCCAATCGTTCAACCACATGAGGCCGAAACGTGCAGAGGCGACCAAAGGCAAGCTTGAGCGGACGTTGTCTCCAGGCTGATCCACCCGGCGCCCCGATCCAGCACAAAGGCTTGACGCACAGCTCCTCTCCGCCCGGGTCCATGCCCATTTCGGTCGTCAAAATGATGTCACAGGCCCCCTTGGCATACTCTTCTTTCAACCGCCGGGTATAAGAGGAATCGAGCTGCACTTTCACCCTGGGAAACGCTGCGTGAAACTGTTTCAACACACGCGGAATTGCCGGATAAACGATGTCATGAGGCACACCGAGCGTGATTTCACCTTCGTAAGCCTGATCGGTCAGGCGCGAAATCACTTCGTCATTCAGCGACACCATACGCCGCGCATACACCAATAGCTGTTCGCCCGAAGCGGTCAGCGCGATGGTGCGCCCGGACCGGTCGAACAAGCTCAGGCCCAGCACCTCTTCGAGACGTTTGAGTTGCATGGACACGGCCGATTGCGTGAGGTGCAGAAAACCCGCTGCCCGGGTGACGCCACCGCTTTCGGCAACAGCCACGAATGAGCGCAGCGTGGTCACGTCCAAATTTCGCATATCACAAACCCTGATACTATCCGTCACAAACATTCGCTTTCAAAATATTGCATGGCTCCCCATATACATCAAGAGATTTGATGATTTTCTTCGAACTCATCACGCAAACAAAGGAGATTTCCCATGGCACTGGCAGATTGCACCACCCAAAACGCTCAATTCAACTGTCCGACATACAAAGGCGTCTCGCTCTTCCAGATGATTGATGTCTGGCGCTCGCGCCGGGCTTTGGCAAAGCTTGACAGCCACCGTTTGGCAGACGTTGGCCTCACCGCAAAAGGGGCGGCCAAAGAAGAAGCAAAACCGATCTGGGATGTACCCACAAACTGGCGTTCATAAGTGTTGACTCTGAATGTCTTTGCCTGAACTGCGAATTTATGACAAAAACCGTCGGATTCTTTGCCCCGATCCGCCTTTCCACGGCTAAAAAGCCTTGAAAGACAGGTCTTCTGACACAATATTCCCATTAGCGGGCGGAAATCCGCGACCGGCGGGACGAACCTGTCGGGCAAAGGTATCAATTTGGAGGTCAATTATGGCTGAGTTGAATACGATCCGGTCGGCGGCCGGAACACGCGCCGCCCAGATCGACGTAGGGCTTCGCGCCCACATGAACAAAGTATACGGCACAATGTCCGTCGGCATGCTGCTCACAGCAGCGGCGGCATGGGCCATTTCGGGTCTGGCGGTCACGTCTGACCCAACCGGCGCAACGGTTGCGCTGCGGGAAGGCCAGTACCTGACAGGTTTGGGCACACTGCTGTATGCAACGCCGCTGAAATGGGTGGTCATGTTTGCGCCGCTCGCTTTCCTGCTGTTCGGCTGGGGAGCGTTGATGCGTCGTGGCTCTGCTGCAACCGTGCAATTGGGCTTCTTCATCTTTGCCGCCGTCATGGGCGTCTCGATGAGCTCGATCTTTCTGGTGTTTACGCCCTACTCCATCGCGCAAACGTTTCTCGTGACCGCCATCGCCTTTGCGGGCCTCAGCCTTTTTGGTTACACAACCAAGAAAGACCTGAGCGGAATGGGAACGTTCCTGATGATGGGTGTCATCGGCCTGATCGTTGCGATGATCATCAACATCTTCCTGCAGTCTCCTGCGATGATGTTCGCGATCTCTGCGATTGGTGTTCTGGTCTTTGCCGGTCTGACAGCCTTCTACACTCAAGACATCAAGAACACCTACGTGGCGCACGCCTCGCATGGTGATCAGGAGTGGTTGGACAAAGCAGCCATCGACGGCGCGCTCAGCCTCTACATTGCCTTCCTGAACATGTTCCAGTTCCTGCTGATGTTCATGGGTCAGCAAGAATAGCGCACACTTGAACGTTTGACGTTACAGGGCCGGTCATTCTGATCGGCCCTTTTCGTTTCCGGCTGATGAGGAAGGCAATGACAGTCATCAAAAAGGGCACTGCCAAGGCGGACACCGGTGGTCAGAACCACCCCCTCGGACCATATCGGGCAGAGTTGATCAGTGACAGCGCCGGGTTGACCCAATTCGGTGCCTTTATCGAAGAATTGCCACCCGGCTCCTCCAGTTCATACTCCCATTGGCACACAGCATAAGACGAGATGGTTCTGATCCTGTCGGGCTTGGTTACCCTCATCGAAAACCAGGTGGAAACAACGCTTCATCCCGGGGACGCAGCTTGCTGGAAAGCCGGAGAGGCCACCAGCCATTGCATCGAAAACCGCAGCGATGCCCCCGTCAGATATGTGGTCATCGGAACACGCGCCCGCTCCGATCAAGTCACTTACCCAGAGATGGACAGGATCCTGCACTTTGATCGCGACACGCAAGCGCGGCACTATACGACCCTCGCGGGCGATCCGGCAAATGCGCCCGGCGCAAGCGATTAAGCACCAGTTGTGGGCATCCCCGTAAGGCGCACCCTGGTGCGCCATGGCCTAAAGGTCACGGATCATCCTGATGGATGGAAAGGTGATTCCCGCCTGCAACGTGACCTCCATCGGGCCAAGGCTTTCAAAACCAAGGGCACGATAGAACGGCTCGGCAGTGCGCGTGGACCAGCATTCCATGCGCAAGGTGCCCGCCGCACGGGCCTCATCAAAGCAATGATGCATCAGCGCACGTCCGACGCCGCGCCGCAAGGCGCGGTCATCTGTGACCACGTGGCGGATATGGCCAAGTGTACTGTCCTTCCGGTCAGGGGTCCAACCGCCTGCTCCAACGATGGCTGAGTCCTGCTCAACGACATAGTAGGTGCCGCAGGTAAGCAATGCAGGCTGTGCCCGACTGATCAGGGGCAAAGCGGTGACAAGGACGGACGGCGGGTAGTCCGCCTTGAGAAGTTTTGGATAGGTGCGGGCCAGCAATGCATCAACGGCTGCCAGATCTGATTTCATTGACGGGCGAACTCTCATCAGCATGACACCATGGATCCACCTTCAAAAACCCATGCAACTTTGCCCTCTCCATCAACCACCTTTGCGCGACGCTCCACACGCGGACGCGCTTGCCATTCCGGGCACCAGGGCATGTGGTCCATATGAAAAAGGGGGAAGCCAGTCGGTACACCCAGAGCGCACGCAAGGGTGCTTTTACCCGATCCGACACCGCCTACGATCATGACCCGGCGCATGTTCAATCCTCACATTCCCTTGGCTGGTCTTGAAACGACAAAAGCCGCGTCCTTGCGGCGCGGCCCTTGAAGTACAACATGTCCGGCGATCTTACTTGATCTTGCCTTCTTTGTATTCAACATGCTTACGCACAACGGGGTCGTATTTCTTGACCAGCATTTTTTCAGTCATCGTGCGCGCGTTCTTTTTGGTCACATAGAAGTGGCCGGTGCCTGCAGTCGAGTTCAGGCGGATCTTGATCGTGGTTGGCTTGGCCATCTGCGTTCTCCTCGGGGCACGCAAGCGTGCAAAAGTGTCAGACCCGGCTTCTAACTGCTGTGCAATCGGAGTCAACGCGCTTTTTTCAAATCACCACGCCCAACTTGGGAAAAGAGGCAAAAAAATTGCTAACTTGCGCCGTTCGGATATGTTCGCAGCCTTAATCTCTAAAAATTGAAAGATACAACTATGAATAAAACCCTGTTTCGCAGCATTGTCGTTGCCATTGGTCTCGCCGTTTCCAGCCCCCTTTTGGCCGACAATTTGAAGCCAATCACCACCGAAGCAGAATTCCGCGCTCAGGTTGTGGGCAAAAAGCTCCGGTTTGGCGATGACTATGTAACCGCGCGGGCCAATGGCCAGGTTGTCGGAAATTTTGGCGGCAAAGCACTGAAGGGCGCATGGGCCTGGCGCGACCAGTATTGGTGCCGCACACTGACCACCCATTCCAAGAATACCGACTGCCAAGCCTGGGAAACGAATGGCAAGACCTTTCGCGCCACGCGCGGACGGGGCAAGGGAAAGTCATTTGAATACACCTTGAAGTAGATACGCGCGGAGCGGCTATAAGCCGGATTCTGTCATAGACGGATTGCTCCGCCCGAGATGACCATTCCTCTTGGGGTGCTGTTACCAACACCCCTCTAGCTGCCAACCCGGACCTGCTGGGGCAAAAGCGGCCCCGCCGGTTGCCCGGCACGCGGTCCCTATTTGGCATTGCTCCTGGTGGGGCTTGCCATGCCCGGTCTGTTGCCAGCCCGGCGGTGGGCTCTTACTCCACCGTTTCACCCTTACCTCAGCGTCCGTTGCACGGTCGCGAAAGGCGGTTTCATTTCTGTGGCGCTTTCCGTCGGGTTACCCCGCCCGGGCGTTACCCGGCACCATTGCTTTTGGGAGTCCGGACTTTCCTCCCGGGCAAGTTTCCTTGCCCAAGCGGCCATCCGCCTCTCCGCGCGTGGCTCGCCTTACGGTGTCGACGCAGGGCCCGTCAATGGCCGTTGCGCGTGTTGAGAGACCAGGAGCCTCCGGCGGGAGTTTATTTGGCAAGATGAAGAAGGATGCGTTACGCGCCTGCGTTTCCGAGTGGGGGGAAGTCCGCGGGTTCCAAGGGGCCAGTTGCGTCCTGACGATACCTCAAACGCACGGCTTGCAGCAGATCATCGTCTTGTGCATCTGCGGTGTAGCCTCTTGCCCGCGCCATTTCGCGGAAAAGGTCTGCATCAGCGCGTTCTGGAAAGTGCCCGTCAAGCCCGGGCGCAGCGAGCCCTGCTTGTTCCAATCGAGCCCAATCGAAATGGGGGCCAGGGTCCCATTTTCGGCCCGGTGCCATGTCTGAATGCCCGATGACATTCCGCGGCGGAATATCCCATCCAGCAAGAATTCTATGCAACAAGGTTTCAAGACTGGCCATTAGGGCGGGGGAAAACGGCGCTTGTCCGTCATTGTCCAGTTCAATCCCGATGGACCGCGAGTTGATGTCTTGTAAGCCGCACCACTCGCCTGCCCCGGCGTGCCAGGCGCGCAATCCTTCGCCTATCAGTTGTGTGACCTGCCCGGACTTGCAAATGACATAATGCGCTGACACTTCGGCAACCGGATCACACAGCCGCTCAATGGCGGCCTCCGCCGTCGCCATTGCAGTGTAGTGCAGAACCACAAATTCAGGCACCAGAGCGTCGCGGCGCAGCCCTCGATTGGGGGATGGGACCTGACGCATTTCCATAGGCAGATCAACCGCCAGAAGGCGACCGGAAGGGTGCCGGATCCCAGTCGCACGCATACCCATCCCCATCAGGGTCGAGGCCGCGACGATCCCGCTCCGGTCCGCCACGCTCAAGAAAGTCGATCTGTGCCTCATCCGACGAGGCATAACGCGCGCAGCTGCGTTCCAGACTGGACAATGACGGTAAATTCGAGCGCCGATATACTGGCGTTCCCTTGGGATGGCTGGTCTGCAAGGCGTATTGCACCACGTTGGGCTGCGCGCTTCCCGACCGCTCTGGCAATTCTGTCGGTTCCACCACCTGATACTGCTGACGATTTGCCTCAATCCGCGCAGCATCACTGGCAATTGTTTCACGCCCGGCAACTGCATCAAAGCTGTTTTCATCCGAAATGTCAGGGTTGCTTTGCACCAACGGCGCTGCGCTTGCTGTCGCCCCCGCGGCAAGCTCTGCATCCAGGCTTTGCGGATCGGACAAGGCACGGGCCGTACGCTGGGTCGGTTCTGGCACAGGCGTGCTGAGCGCGGACAATGGCGCGCCACTGGACACAGGTGCCGGAGCAGGGACGATCGAGGTTTCCAACTGGGCGTCCCGCGCCTGCCGCGCGGACAACGTCGAGGGGTCATCAAAACCGACACCACGCCCGCTGTCATAGGCACTTGCACCACTGTCAGGCACAGCAGGTTGGCACGCGGCCAGACCAGCCACCGCACCGATCAACATGAAATTGCGAATACTCATAAATGCCCTGCCATTTTCAGGTCTGATTGGAGAAAGAACTACCACCATTTTTGAGGCTTGGCCACAAACCCGGCCCGTGCCTCGAGCGCATAAGCGGTGTTCAGCAGATCGCCTTCTTCCCATGGTCGGCCAATCAGTTGCAAGCCCAAGGGCAACCCCTGAGCGTCCATACCTGCAGGCACCGCAATGCCCGGAAGGCCAGCCATGTTCACAGTCACGGTAAACACGTCGTTCAGATACATCTGGACGGGATCGTCCGTCGCTTCACCCAGGCCAAAGGCCGCAGACGGCGTGGCCGGAGTAAGGATCGCGTCAATGCCCTTGGCAAACACATCCTCAAAGTCGCGCTTGATCAACGTACGAACTTTGCGTGCCCGATTGTAATAGGCGTCGTAAAAGCCCGCGGACAGCACATAGGTCCCGATCATCACCCGGCGTTGCACCTCGGCGCCGAACCCTTCGGCGCGGGTCTTTTCATACATCTCGGTGATGCCGTCGCCCTGCGCGATCTTGGCGCGGTGGCCATAGCGGACGCCGTCATAACGCGCAAGGTTCGACGACGCCTCCGCAGGCGCAATCACATAGTAGGCGGGCAGCGCGTATTTGGTATGTGGCAGCGAGATATCAACGATTGCGGCCCCGGCATCACGCAGCATTGCCGCCCCTTCTGACCAGAGCGCTTCGATCTCATCAGGCATCCCGTCCATACGGTATTCCTTGGGAATGCCGATTGTCTTGCCCTTGATGTCGCCCGTCAGCATCGCCTCGAAATCTGGCACGGGCAGGTCCGCGCTTGTGCTGTCCTTGGGATCATGTCCGCACATCGCCTCAAGCATGATGGCAGCATCGCGCACCGATTTGGTCATCGGTCCCGCCTGATCCAGAGACGAGGCAAAGGCCACAATGCCCCAGCGCGAACAGCGCCCATAGGTCGGCTTGATCCCCGTAATGCCGGTAAAGGCCGCAGGCTGGCGGATTGATCCGCCTGTATCCGTGCCGGTGGCGGCCAGACACAAATCCGCAGCGACCGCAGATGCCGACCCGCCAGATGAGCCACCCGGCGTCAATTCCACCTCGTCATTGCCGCGCCGCCATGGGTTGACCGCATTGCCGTAAACAGATGTTTCATTGGACGAGCCCATGGCGAATTCATCCATGTTCAATTTGCCGAGCATGACGGCACCCGCGTCCAGCAGGTTCTGACTGACCGTGGATTCGTATTGCGGCAAAAAACCTTCCAGAATGCGCGATCCGGCCTGGCTTGGGACACCTTTGGTGCAAAACAGGTCCTTGATCCCGATGGGCAGGCCGCACATGGCAGGGGCATCGCCTGCTGCAATCCGGGCATCGGCCGCGACGGCTTGCGCGCGGGCAATGTCGGGCGTGTTGTGGACAAAGGCGTTCAGCGCGCCCGCGCCCTCGATCTCGGCCAGACAGGCTTCGGTCAATTCGGCGGATGTCACGTTCCCTGCACGCAACGCATCACGTGCCTCGGCCAATCCAAGCTTGTTCAACTCACCCATCACTCGACCACCTTCGGCACGGCAAAAAATCCCTCGCGGGCATCGGGCGCATTGGCCAGCACGCGCTCTTGCTGGTCCCCGTCCGTCACAACATCGGCACGCCGTTTCAGGCGCTGCGGTGTCACAGATGTCATGGGCGCGACGCCGTCCACATCGACCTCGCTCAGTTGTTCGATAAAGCCGAGGATCGTATTGAATTCCGCCGCAAGGGCGGGCAGTGCCTCGGGTTCGACCTTGATGCGGGCCAGTTTGGCCACGCGGGCGGCGGTGCTTTCATCGATGGACATCATGGACCTCAAATTACGTCTCTTGGGGCTTTAACGCGCGTGCCGCGCACCTTCAAGCCTCCGCTCTTGCAGGCGCACCCTCTTTGACACAGATTTGACCAAACAAAGGGGCAAGACCATGAAACTGACACTGCACCATGTGAATCTTGTGACAGACAATGTGGCCCGAATGGACGCGTTTTACCGCGACGTTCTGGGACTGGCCAAAGAGACCGAAGGGTTGCCGAAGCTTGAGAAAAAGCAGGGATATGCGGGCGATGTCGCTTTCGTGACCGACGGGGCGATCCAGACACATCTGGCGCAAAAGGACCCACTGGCCGGTTTCAACGCAGGACAGATGGTCAATCCGGTCAGCCATGGCCATATCGCCTACCGCACGGACGATCTTGCAGCCTTCAAGGCACACCTCAATGCGCAAGGTGTACCCTACGCCGATTGGGGCAATCGCGCGGTGGCGGGCTGGCACCAGATCTTTTTCTACGATCCGGATGGCAATGTCATAGAAGTCCACGAGGTATCAGACGCTTAGCCCTCCGCGATTTGGCCGATCAAGGTCAAAGCCGCGCCCCTCAATCTTCCAGAACCGCGCGCAATTCTTCGCGCATCACAGGTCCAGCTTTCTCTGTTCCAAAAAATCCCCGCCGGAGGCTCCCACAGAGGCCAATGCGCGCTAAGATCGGGTCAAAAGAGGAGGAAACGCAATGAACATCATCTGGCTGGGCCATGGCAGCTTTCGCATCGAACTCGCAGATCAGGTCTTGCTGGTGGATCCATGGATCAGCGGCAACCCGATGCTGCCCGAGGAACAGGTGGCCCCGGCCATCGCGGGCGCCACCCATATCCTCGTCACGCACGGGCATTTTGATCACACGACAGATGTGGTCCAGTTGAGCACGGAAAACAAAGTTCCGGTTTCAGCCATTTACGAACTTTCCGCGCATCTCACCGCGCTGGGAGCGGTGGAGGGCAACAGCTTCAATATGGGCGGAACAATCCAGCTCGGGGAAGTGTCGGTGACGATGGTTCCAGCCAGCCATTCATCGTCCATGGAGGCCGACGGCCGCGCCGCCTATATGGGCCAAGAGGCCGGGTACATCCTGAAGGGTGAAGGCAAGACGATCTATCTGTCCGGCGACACCGGGATCACGGCCGATATGGACTGGATCGGAGACTACCACAAACCTGGCATCGGCATACTGTCCGCAGGCGGGCATTTCACCATGGACATGGCCGGGGCTGCCTATGCGGCGAGGCGCTACTTCAATTTCGAGACCGTGATTCCCTGCCATTACCGCACGTTTCCGCTGCTCGAACAGGACGCAGCAGCGCTCAAGGCGGGCTTGCCGGGCGTCAATGTGATTGAACCGCAAGTCCTGCAACCCATTGCGCTTTGACGCAGGTGGGCCGATGGCTCATGGTGCAAGACATGCAGCGCGCGAACCACTCTAGCCCGCAGGGGTGCCGATGACTGACCCTTTCACCCCGTCTCCGGAATTGGCCGCGGTTGCCGAGCGCTGGTTGAAAACCTATGCCGGGCGAAACGCGAACGCGACCGTCAATCTGTTCTCGGGCTCGGACAGCATCACCTATATCGGCTCGGACGAGGGCGAGACATTCACGGGCCAGGAGGTGCGTGACATGTTCGGCGCCTTCACCCAACATCAGGTCATGCTCGAGCTTGAAGACATGCAGACCAGAGCGTTCGAGGCGGGTTCGGTCGGATGGGCCTATGTCCTGTTCACTGTCTTTTCGCCCGACGCCGATATGCGTGTCCGGTTCCGCAGCACGCTTGTCTTTTCGCTGGAAAATGCGGTTTGGCGTGTGGTGCATGTGCACAATTCCAACCCCAAGCCCAATATGGAATCGATGGGTTACACCTCCCCCGACCTTGAAAAACTAGCAGCGGCAGTGCACGGCACCGGGGTTGATCTGGGGCGCACAGGCATTGCATCTGTCATGTTCACCGACATCGTCGACAGCACGGCGCTTGCGGCGGCAACGGGTGACGCCAAGTGGAGCCGGATCGTCACCGATCACGTGGCGACGCTGACCGAATGTGTCACGGGTCTGGGCGGAACGTTTGTGAAATCGCTGGGCGATGGCACGCTTTCGACCTTCGCCTCGGCCGCATCGGCCATGCGGGCCGCGCAAACCATCATGACGACGATGGCCGCCTCCACATCCGAACCCCGTCTGCGCCTGCGTATCGGCATTCACACCGGCGACGTGGTCGAAACGGATGGCGATTTTCTGGGCAGCGTCGTCAACAAGGCCGCCCGCGTCGCCGCCTTTGCCGCGCCCGATGAAATCCGGGTGTCCGACGCCACCCGCGCCATGATCGGCGGGTCCGGCGATTTCGCTTTTGCCGACGCGGTCAGCGCGACCCTGAAGGGGTTGGACGGCGAACACGTGCTGTACCGTCTGGAATGGGCACAATGAGTGGCAAGAGCCCCGAACTCGAAGCGATCCTGAAGCGCTGGGTGGAAGCAACCGTAAACGGGAACGGTGCTGTTGTGCGTAATTTACTGAGCCAAGACCACAGTGCGCAATACTGCGGCAGCTCGCGCGAGGAATTCATTTCGGGCCGTGATTTGCAGGACGGGATCGAAGCCCATATCGGCGAGATCAGAAATATCGAGATCCTCGATGCCCAATTCAACGCCCACCAGTTCAACGAAACCGGGTGGGCCATTTCGCAATGCACTTTGCGCCAACGCGAAACCGGGAATACGGCCTACTGGCGTGTTTCCGTCTTTTTTCAGTTGGAGGCAGGGATATGGAAGGCACATCACGTCCACAGTTCATTTGCCAATGATGATCACAAGATCATGGGTGTGGACCACATGGCCTTCAACAATCTGCTCAACTCGGCAAAGGATCTTGACCTGGATGTGGGCCGCAATGGCAGCGCAACCATCATGTTTACTGACATCGCGGGAAGCACATCTTTGGTCGAAGCCCTTGGCGACAGCCGCTGGGCTGAAATGGTGAGTACGCATGTGACCCAGCTTGCCGCGCTTGTCGTTGCCGAAGACGGGCGCGTGATCAAAACCCTCGGAGACGGCACGATGTCGACCTTCCCCAGCGCAGGGTCCGCGCTGCGCGCCGCACAAGCCATCCAGCGTTTTCTGGCAACCCAGACGGATGAGCCCCGCCTGCGTGTGCGCGTCGGCCTGCATACCGGAGATGTGATTGAGGCAGGCGACGACTTTTTTGGCACCGTGGTGAACAAGGCGGCGCGGATCGCGGGTGCCACCGGCCCCGGAGAAATTCTTGTCTCCGACGCGACCCGCGTGATGGTCGGCGGCGCGCGCGACTTTGTCTTCGCCAACAGTACAGAATTGCAACTGAAAGGGCTCGAAGGCACCCATGTGGTACATCGGCTGGACTGGCAGACGTGATCAAACCGCCGCCCGAAATCCTCGCCGTCGCAAAACGCTGGTCCAAGACAATCATCGATCGCGATCTGGATGGCCGCAAGACCTTCGTGTCAGACTCTGCGTATCTGCGTATTTTCGGCACCTCTGCAGGAGAATTCCGAAGCGGCAAGGCCGTGCGTACAGGCACCGACGCAAAGTAGAGTGAGATCTTATCTGTCATGCGTTGCAAAACGGAAGAGGCCGAAGCTTTTGCGTTCGACAATCCGGGCTGGTGCTGTTTTGGAATACCTGTTTGTTCGCCAATCGGCCGGACACGCCTGACCGCTTCTCGGCGATCGCGGACGCAAGCGAAATCTACGTCTCTGACGTCACCCGCATGATGGATGGACGCAACGCCGCCCTGATTTTTGCCAGTGCCGAGGCTGCCCACCGCAAGCGGTTTGACAGCACTCAAACCCTGTACAGCGTCCACTGGCAGACACGACGTGACCCATCCGGTCACGGCCATGTGTAGTCCCAGACCTAATACATTTCAGTGCAAGCCACTGGTGCTTCCGACAGCGTCGTCAAACCGCGCTATATCAGTTGCCTGCCACCTGACGCGCATAGTCGTCGGCGTCAAACCAGCCCCGCGACGCTTTGACCTTCATATCGGCATCCATGTCCCACTCTTCCCAGCCTTGAATGCTCAGCGGATTGCCTGTGCCTGCATCGTGACCCGTGAAGGTCCAGACA
>CAYGQZ010000081.1:0-15936 GCA_964352055.1 uncultured Rhodobacterales bacterium | reverse complement strand
GAAACTCGGCCAGAACGGAGGCGGGGGCGGCATTCGCGCTGAAATAGGCGAAAAAACGGGGATGCTGCCAATGGGTGATGCCGGGCATAACGATGCGTTCGAAATCCGCCATGATCGCGCCCATGTCGGTGCCGGTTTCGGGTGGGGTTGCGTCGAGCTGTTTTGCGATATCGCCGGGGGCGGTTTGGGCCCGCACCGGTCTGTCCCGTAAGGTCTTGTGATAGGTGGCCCCCCAGTCGGCGGCGTCCCTTGCGTGTTTGGCGAAATCGTCCCAGCCCATCCTGTTCCTTTCGGGAAAGTTGCACCTTCGGTCCGGTGAAGGGCCTTCGGTGGGTGTGCCTGTTGCGCCTGCGGAGCGGCTGGCGCCGCACGCGATTTGATGTTTGGATGAGGGGCTGTCTGCCCCTCAAACTCCCCGAGGATATTTGGAGCCAAGAGAAACATCAAACCCCAAGTCGCGGGATATTGGGGTCTGCGCAGCCGATCCGGACAGGTTTCCGCGTGTTGTGGACATCGCGAGGCCCAGTCGTTGTTCCGTCTGGGTCTGCTGGCCGTGACGCCGCCAAAGCCTGTTGCCGTGTGCCTGACATTGGCCGCGCTGGTCCGCCTTGACCTGATCGCTGGGCCGCTGGGGCGGATGACATGTCCGGTCCTGTCCTGTCCTGGACGGTCGGTTGGGTCGTCGGGTGGTCGGGTGGCGAGGTTTCGGCTGAGGTCCTCTGGTCGTGGCGGCTGCGTGAGGCGCGACGGGCTCTTCAGTCCAGTTCGCTGGCCCAGGGCGGGTTGGCCCCGGCGCGGGAGACTGTGACAGCGGCGGCGCGCGCGGCAAGCGTCAGCATGTCCGTCAGGGTTTTGGCGTCCAGCGTGGCCAGGATGTCCGGGTGCAGGGCATCCGCGGCCCGCAGCGCGGCCAGGGCCCCTGCGTTGAACGTGTCACCGGCGCCGACCGTGTCAACGATCTGAACCGTTCTGGCCGGAACGTGCACCTCTTGCCCGCCGGTCTGGAAGGCGGTCGCCCCCGCGCCGCCCCGTGTCAGCAACAGGAGTTTCGGACCCAAGGCCAGAACGGCCTGTGCCTTGTCATGGATCGATGCAGTGCCCTCAACCAGCCAGTCGATGTCGTCGTCGGACAGTTTCACGATGTCCGCCCGCCCCAAGAGGGCCGTCAGCCGGGCGCGGTAGCCCGCGTGATCGGAGACAAATCCGGGCCGGATATTGGGGTCGGCCATGACCACCCGGTCGGCCGGTTGCGCCAGCGCCAGATCGAGCAGGCTGTCGGCCACGGGAGGATTGCACAGGCTGATTCCGCCAAAGAAGACCGCCTCGGTGGTGTCAGGCAGGGTGGGCATGTCCGACGGGGGAATCGCGCGGGTGGCGGTGTTGTCGTCATAAAAGGTGTAGGTCGCCTGTCCGTTTTCCAGATGCACGAAGGCCAGCGTGGTGTTGCGGTCGCTGCGCACCGCATGGGCGGTGTTCACGTGGCTGCTGTCGAGGGCGGCCTCGATGAGCTGGCCGAACGGGTCTGACGAGAGCCCGGTGACCAGCCCGACCGGCACGCCGAGCCGGCCAAGTGCGACGGCGGTGTTCAGAACCGCCCCGCCTACATGGGGCACAAAGCCTGTGCCATCCGGTTGCGGGATCATGTCGATGAGCGCTTCGCCGCAGCACAGGATCATGTCGGGTTCTCCGTCAGTTTTATGTCGGCGTCGCATTGATTGGCCGCGATGAACTCTGCATTCTTCATGTCATTGCCCAGGGCGCGGGCTTCGGCGTCGGCCCGGGTCATGCCATGGTCCAGCCAGCGTTGGACGAGCCGTGCATGCAGGACCGCGCGCGGCGTTGCAAGGGAAATTGTTAGCGCCCAACATGCGGCGAGCCGGTTCCAGGGTGCCGTGTTCAGCAGCAGGTAATTGCCTTCGATCAGGACGGTGTCGACATCGGGCTCCACCCGGCCTGCGCTTGCAATGGCAATGTCGCGGCTGCGGTCAAAAACCGGATAGACCACGGCGTCGCGGGATTGCAGGGCCGTGACCAGCCGGATGAGCCCGTCTGCGTCAAAGGTGTGTGGTGCGCCCTTGCGCGCGCGGCTGCCATCGGCATCCAGCAACCTGTTGTCGAGGTGAAACCCGTCCATCGGCACCACCGCCACACGGCTGCCCCGTCCGGCAAGTTCGTCCGCGATATGTCCTGCGGTGGTGGACTTGCCGCTGCCGGGTGCGCCCGCGACCGCGATCAACCGGCGATGCGGGCCCAAGGGGGCCTGCAGGATCCGGTCGCAGATCGCGGCCAGCGTGGGTTCAGGCCGCGACATCGGGTTCGGCCGCGCCGGTCATGTAGGCCACGGCATCCGACATGGAGTGCTCCTTGGGGTCGATCACGCAAAGTCTGCTGCCCAGGCGGTGCACGTGGATGCGGTCTGCAATCTCGAACACGTGGGGCATGTTGTGGCTGATCAGGATGATCGGAATGCCCCGGCTGCGCACGTCCTGGATCAGCTCGAGTACCTTGCGGCTTTCCTTGACGCCCAAGGCGGCGGTGGGTTCGTCCAGAATGACCACTTTGGAACCGAAGGCCGCCGCCCGCGCCACCGCAACGCCCTGCCGTTGCCCGCCCGACAGCGATTCAACCGCCTGATTGATGTTCTGGATCGTGGCCAGTCCCAGCTCGTTCAGTTTATCGCGCGCGAATTTCTCCATCGCGGCCTTGTCAAGCTGTCGAAAGACCTTGCCCATGATGCCCGGTTTGCGGATTTCGCGCCCCATGAACATGTTGTCGGCAATCGACAGGGCCGGGGACATGGCCAGTTGCTGATAGACGGTTTCGATGCCCTTGTTGCGGGCCTCGATGGGCGAGCGAAAGTTGATCTCCTTGCCTTCCAGCCAAACCTTGCCCTCGTCGGGGATCGTGGCCCCCGACACGGCCTTGATCATCGATGACTTGCCAGCGCCATTGTCCCCGATCACGGCCAGGATTTCACCTGGCATCAGGTCAAAGTCGGCGTGGTTCAGGGCGGTGACCTTGCCATAGCGTTTGACGAGGCCGCGTGCTTTGAGGATGGGTTCCATCATGCGCTCACTTTCCGGATCTCAGCGGCTTTACCGCGCACCCGGCAGGCGGCTTCGCCGCCGAAAGGGCACTGATCCACTGCGCCCAAAGGGCTGTTTTGGGTCCGCGGTTCCATTATGCGCTCACTTTCCGGATCCACTGATCCACTGCCACAGCGCCGATGATCAGCATGCCGATCAGCATGAAGGTCCATTGCGGGTCGGCCCCGGCCATCCGCAGGCCCAGTTCGAACACGCCCACGATGAGTGCGCCAAAGAGGGCGCCCGCAATCGAGCCGCGCCCGCCAAACAGCGAGATCCCCCCGATCACCACGGCGGTGATGGCCTGGATGTTGCCGATGACGCCGGTTGTGGCGGAGGGCGAGATTGAGCCAAAGCGTCCGATCATCACCCAACCCGCCAGCGCGCAGATGAACCCGGCGGTCATATAGACGGACATGTAGGTCTTGTGCACGTCAACGCCGGACAGCTCTGCCGCCTCGGGATCATCGCCCACCGCATAGACGTGTCGCCCCCAGGCGGTGGAGCGCAGCGCATAGGCCAGCACCACGAAAAGCCCGATCATCACCACGACGCCAAGCGTAAAGGTCGCCCCGCCAAACTGGAGCTTGAAGCCAAGAAGTTGCAGGAAGGCCGCCTCGGCCTCGATATCCTGACTGCGGATCGTTTCGTTTTCGGAATAGAGGTATGTCGCGGCCAGAACGATCTGCCACATGCCCAGCGTCACGATGAAGGGGGGCAGTTTCATCCGGCTGACCAGCCAGCCGCTGATCGCGCCCAGCGTGGTGCCGACGGTCAGGCCGATGGCGACCGAGATGGCAGGCGGAATGCCGAAGGTGAAGGTGGCCTTGCCCATAACCACGGTGCACAGCACGGCGATGGCGCCCACGCTCAGATCAATGCCTGCGGTCAGGATGATCAGCGTCTGTGCTGCGGCCAGAACGCCCACGATCTGCACCTGTTGCAAGATCAGCGTCAGCGCGAAGGGCGAGAAAAAGCGGGACCCCAGCAGAACGCCAAAGAGCGCGATGGAAAAGACCAGAACGATGAGCGGCACAAGCGACGGTGTCTGGTGCAGCGTGTGCTGAATGCGGCCAACAAAGCCCTGACGCGTGTCCTCGAATTCGGCAACTTTGGCGTCAGCGGTCGTGGCGGCGGATTCGTAATTGTCAGATGGCGACATGGGGACCCCTTTCCCAGGGCAATGAAAAAGGGGGCGGGCGTGGTGCCCGCCCCTGATTTCGCTTCAGTGTTTGTGGGGGTCAGGCCCGCGCACGCTGGCCTTTCCGATCCTTGAACACTCAACCAGTGTGTTGGCCCGGACCGCGTTGGACCCGGGTCAGAGGCTTAGCCCCAGCAGAGCTCCTTGCCCTCGGCGACCGAGATGCTCTCCACACCTTCGGCAGGTTTGTCTGTGACCAGCGCAACGCCGGTGTCAAAGAACGCCTTGCCATCGGTCGCGGCAGGCTTGGTGCCATCCTTGGCCCAGGCGGCAATCGCTTCGATCCCGAGCGAGGCCATCAGCAGCGGGTATTGCTGCGATGTGGCACCGATTACGCCGTCCGCCACGTTCTGAACACCGGGGCATCCGCCATCAACAGACACGATCAGCACGTCGTTTTCGCGGCCGATGGCTTTCAGGGCCTCATAGGCACCCGCAGCCGAAGGCTCGTTGATGGTGTAGATCACGTTGATGAACGGATCGATGGCCAGCAGGTTTTCCATGGCGCGGCGGCCACCTTCTTCGTTGCCTGCGGTGACGTCATTGCCGACGATGCGTGGATCATCCTCATCACCCCATTTGTTGGGGTCCTTGATGTCGATGCCAAAGCCGGTCAGGAAGCCCTGGTCGCGCAGAACGCCAACAGTGGGCTGGCTGATGGCCAGATCCAGCATGCCGATCTTGGCATTTGCAGCCTCGTCGCCCAGCGTGGCTGCGGCCCATTTGCCGATCAGTTCACCGGCCAGGAAGTTGTCCGTCGCAAATGTCATGTCAGCGGAGTCGATGGGTTCCAGCGGCGTGTCCAGAGCGATGACAAGCAGGCCCGCGTCGCGCGCTTGCTGCACGACCGGCACGATGGATGCGGTGTCGGAGGCCGTCAGCAGGATACCCTTGGCACCATTGGCGATGCAGGTCTCGATCGCCTGAACCTGCGTTTCGTGGTCGCCATCGACCTTGCCCGCATAGGAATTGAGCGTGATCCCCAGCTCTTCGGCCTTGGCGGTCGCACCTTCGCGCATCTTTACAAAGAAGGGGTTGGTGTCTGTTTTCGTGATCAGACAGGCCGAGATGGAATGTCCGTCTGCAAATGCAGCACCCGCCATCGACGTGACGGCAACAGCCGAGCTCAAAAGCAATTTCTTCATGATGTCCTCCCAAAGACGATTGGTTGCCCCGGACAAACGCCGGGGTTCAACTGACGTCAGGGAAACGCGATTCTCGATCCATGTCAATTAATAAATCAACTTGACTTATTAATTGCGCAGCGCATGCTTTGGCGTCAGGGAGACCATCGAGATGACACTGGAACATGTGCGCAATCTGTCGAGCGGCATTAACCAGACGGGTGTACGCGCCTATAATGAAAGACTTTTGTTGTCCGTCCTGCAACGCAACGGCGCCTTGGCGGGCGGGGACCTGGCGCGCCGGACAGGGCTGTCGCCGCAGACAACGTCCGTGATCCTGCGCAAGCTTGAGCAGGACGGGCTGCTGCAGCGGGGCGATACGGTCAAGGGGCAGGGCAAGGTCGGCAAGCCCTCGGTCCCCTTTGACATCCATCCTGACGGCATCTTTTCCATGGGGCTCAAGATCGGACGGCGCAGTGCGGATCTGCTGGTGCTCGACCTCAAGGGGCAGGTGCGTGAACAGGTGCGCCAGACCTATGATTACCCGGTGCCGGACACGGTGTTTCGTTTTCTGACGGAAGGATTCGCAACGCTCCAGTCGAAGATGACGAGCGAGATGCGCGCCCGGACCTGTGGCCTCGGGATCGCCGCCCCCTATGAGCTGTGGAACTGGCACGAACTGGCGGGTGCGCCCGCGCAGGACTTCGAAGCCTGGCGCGCCGTCGATTTCGAGCAGGAGGCGATGCGCATCACCGACCTGCCGGTGCATATGGTGAACGACGCCACGGCGGCTTGCCGGGCCGAGCATGTCTTTGGCATCGGGCGCGAGTTTCGGGATTACGTCTATTTCTTTGTGGGTGCGTTTATCGGCGGGGGTATCGTGCTGGATCACGCCGTCTTTGAGGGCAATCAGCGCAATGCAGGGGCCTTTGGGCCGTTGCCGGTCACGGACATGAACCGTCAGCCGGGGCTGTTGATTGATCTGGCATCGATCCGGGGGCTTGAGTTGCGGCTGGAAGAAGACGGGCTGGACCCGCGGCAACTGTGGCAGCGGCCACAGGACTGGTCACATCTGGGCGACTACGTGGATCCGTGGCTGGACCAAACCGCAGACGCGCTCGCCCGGGCCAGCGTGACGGCCTGCGCCATCATCGATTTCGAGGCGGTGGTGATCGACGGAGCAATGCCTGCATCCGTGCGGCACCGGTTGGTCGATATGGTGCAGGCACGGATGAGTGGGCAGGACATGCGGGGCCTGATCGCGCCGCAGATCGTCGAAGGGCTGGTGGGCGACAATGCCCGGGGCATCGGGGCGGCGGTCGGACCGATCATCAGCCAGTTGCTGCTGGACCGGTCCGCCGCATTGTTCGACCACGGCTAGGGGTAGCCCCGTAAGGCGGATTTCAATCCGCCCCGTTTCAGCGATAATAGAGCGACCGGCCGTTGGCAAAGATCTGCACTTTGGCCGGGTCCGCGGTGACGCGCACGGTGTTGCCGCGCAAGTCCTTGTGAATGCCGGGCATCTTGGCCAGCACCGGATCGGCCCCGCCTTCGGATTGGAAATAAAGGATGGTGACCTCGCCCAGGGCTTCGGTGAAATCGACAACGCCCTCATAGACACCTTCGCCGGTGGTGACGGTCAGGTCTTCGGGGCGGACGCCCACATTCACCTTGGTGCCCATGTCCGCCTCGGTCGTGGGCACGGCAGAGGTGACCATCAGCCCGCTGTCCATCCTGACCCGCGTTTGCGCCCCGGTTTCGGCAATCACGCCGGGCAACAGGTTCATCGCGGGCGAGCCGATGAACTGCGCCACAAACTCGTTCTCGGGCCGTTCATAAAGCTCAAGCGGGCTACCCACCTGCGCAATGCCCTTGTTGGCCAGAACCACGATCCGGGTGGCCAGCGTCATCGCCTCGACCTGGTCGTGGGTCACATAGATCATGGTGCTGTCGGGCATCGATTCCTTGAGCTGCGCAATCTCGATCCGCGTGGCCACGCGCAAGGCGGCATCGAGGTTCGAAAGCGGTTCGTCAAAGAGATAGACCTTGGGATCGCGCACGATCGAGCGGCCAATGGCCACCCGCTGGCGCTGACCGCCGGACAGGGCCTTGGGCAGACGATCCAGATAGGGCTCAAGCTGCAGGATCTTGGCGGCCTTGCTCACGGCGGCGTTGATCTCTTCGTTGCTTTTCTTGGCCAGTTTCAGCGCGAACGTCATATTGTCGCGCACGGTCATGTGCGGATAAAGCGCGTAGGACTGGAACACCATCGCGATGCCACGCTGCGCCGGGGGCACATCGTTCACCAGGGTGCCGTCAATCTCGAGCGTGCCGTCCGAAATCTTCTCCAGTCCCGCGATCATCCGCAGCAGCGTGGACTTGCCGCAGCCCGAGGGGCCGACAAAAACAATCAACTCGCCCTTTTCGATGTCGAGGTTGATGTTGTTCAGCACATTCACTGAATCGCCATAAGTCTTGGCGATATTCGTGAGTTTAAGATCTGCCATGGTCGTCCCCTCCCGTGGACGCGCCCGGGTTCACCAGGCGCCTGGTGTTCATGTTTTCAGAGCCAGGGCGACTTGCCACGGTCCCAAATGCAATTTGCCATCCGGTCCCGGCGATGTGCTGCCCAGTTCGGCCCCGATGGTGACCCAGTTGCCCGCAGGCAGTTCATGGGTCGCGGGCGTATCGCTCAGGTTGAAGGCACAAAAGATCGTCTCGGTGTCGTGCTGACGGGTGAAGTGCAGCACGTCGCCGGTGGCCACCACCTTGTCATGCGCGCCCTTGATCAGCGCCGGATGGGTGCGGCGGAAGGCCAGCGCCTTGCGGTAATGGTGCAGCAGGGCGGTCGGGTTGTCCTCCTGCACGGCCGCGGCCTGATGCATGTGTTCCGTGCTGATCGGCAGCCAGGGATCACCTTCGGTAAAGCCCGCATGGTGGTTCGAGGCCTCCCACACCATCGGCGTGCGGCAGCCGTCACGGCCCTTGAATTCGGGCCAGAACTCGATTCCGTAAGGGTCTTGCAGATCCTCAAAGGCCACATCGGCCTCGTGCAGACCCAGCTCTTCGCCCTGATAAAGGCAAACCGACCCGCGCAGCGACAACAAGAGCGTGCACAGCACGCGCTGGGCCGCATCCGTCAGGTTCCAGCGGCTGGTGTGCCGGATCACGTCGTGGTTGGAGAACGCCCAGCAGGCCCAGCCATCGGCCACCTTTTCGTCCACATCGCCCATGACCTTCGCAAAGCGTTCGGCGGTGGGCGCATGGCCCGACAGGAATTCGAAGCTGTAGCACATGTGCACCCGCTCATCGCCCGCCGTGTACTGGCCCATGATCTCAAGGCCCTTTTGGGCATCGCCCACTTCGCCCACGGCGGTGGTGGCGTCATATTCGTCCAGCACCGCGCGGAACCGCTTGAGGAAATCAAGGTTTTCGGGCTGATTCTTGGAATAAATGTGCAGCTGGTGGTTATAGGGATTCACGCGCGGCGCGATGCTGGCATCCCGCATCTCGGTCGGCAGGGCCGGGTTCGAGCGCAATTCCTTGTCATGCACATAGAAGTTGATCGTATCGAGGCGGAAGCCGTCGACACCCCGGTCCAGCCAGAACCGGACCACATCCAGCAGCGCATCCTGCACGGCCGCGCAGTGGAAGTTCAGGTCAGGCTGTTCGGCCAGAAAGTTGTGCAGGTAATACTGCTCGCGACGGCCATCCCATTGCCAGGCCGATCCGCCAAAGATAGACAGCCAGTTGTTGGGCGGCGTGCCGTCCTCCTTGGGGTCCGACCAGACAAACCAGTCGGCCTTGGGGTTGTCGCGGCTGGCCCGGCTTTCGGCAAACCAGGGATGCTGATCCGAGGTGTGCGACAGCACCAGATCGATCATCACCCGCAGACCCAATTGGTGCGCGGTGTCCACCATCGTGTCGAAATCCGCCAGCGTGCCGAACATCGGGTCCACCCCGCAGTAATCCGACACGTCATAGCCGAAGTCCTTCATCGGCGAGGTAAAGAAGGGCGAGATCCAGATCGCATCGACGCCCAGAGACGCCACATAGGGCAACCGTTGCGTGATCCCGTTCAGATCGCCGATCCCGTCACCATTGCTGTCCTGAAAGCTGCGCGGATAGATCTGATAGATCACCGCACCGCGCCACCAGTCTGCGTCCGCCACACGTGTTTGGGCCATGTCAAAGTCCGTTTTCTTGTTCATCTCGGATTGGTCCTATTTCACCGAGCCGGCCAGCAGGCCGCGCACGAGGTATTTCTGCATTGCAAAGAAGACGCAAAGCGGCACCGCAATCGATACAAAGGCCGCTGTCGCCAGGATTTCCCAGTTGCCGCCCCGTGTCCCCAGAAGGTTCACGATCTGGTCGGTCATCACGGTTGTCTGCCCCGTCGAGTCGATCAGGAACACTTTTGCCACCAAAAGGTCATTCCATGTCCACAGGAACTGGAAGATGGCAAAGGACGCGAGCGCCGGGAAGGACAGCGGCAGGATGATCTTGGTGAAGATCTGGAAATCCGTCGCCCCGTCGACTTTGGCATTTTCGATGATGTCCCGGGGCAGGCCCACCATGTAATTTCGCAAGAGATATATGGCCAGCGGTAACCCGAACCCGGTATGGGCCAGCCACGCCCCCAGATAGCCTTTGCCGATGCCGATATCCACATGCAGTTTGAGGAGTGGGATCAGCGCCAGTTGCAGGGGCACAACCAAGAGGCCCACCACAGCCGCAATCAGCAGCGCGCGCCCCGGAAAGTCCATCCACGCCAGCGCATAGGCCGCAAAGGCCGCCACCACGATGGGAATGATCGTCGCCGGAATGGTGACCGTCAGCGTGTTGAAGAACGCCTTGGCCATATTGTCGCCCGGCCCCCCGCTGAAGAGGATGTTGTCATAGTTCGCGAGGGTGAATTCCGGCGCCGAGGTTGCGGTGACAAAGACGCGCTGGCCGCGTCCACTGACCTGCTCGTCATTGCCTGACCAGACATAGTTGCCTGCCGCGTCCACCGTGAGGGTTTCGCCGTCGCCCAGATCGGCGGTCTCGCCGGCGGCATAGGCCGAAATATCACGTGACGACGTGCCCCAGTTGCTGATCTCGCCACCGCCACCGTTTTCGGTGAAAAAGTTGCCTTCGACCACGAAAACCCCATCCCGCTCGATCCTGTTGGTGTCGGGATCGGCGACCCGGAACTGCTGGGATTGTTCGGATGGGAACAAGGCAGCCCACCACCCCGAAGACGAGATCTGGTCCGTGGTCCGGAAGGACGAGACCAGCAGGCCCACCGTCGGAAAGATCCACAAGGCGACCAGCAGCACAACAGAGATTTGGACCACCCAGCCAAGGGATGATTTGGATCCGGCAATATTATCCATGATTTGCTTCCTTTTGGTCGCGGGCCATCATTTCATCTCCTTACGGGCGTTGTAGACGTTCCAGATCAGGATCGGGGACACCAGCAGCATGATGATGATGGCGGCAGCAGAGCCGACGCCCCAGTCATTGGCGCGGAACAGTTTGTCGTACATGTAGTTGGCCAGAACCTGCGTTTCCCACTGGCCGTTTGTCATCGCGAACACGATGTCAAAGACCTTGAGGACAGTGATGGTGATGGTGGTCCAGACCACGACGATGGTGCCCATGATCTGCGGCACCTTGATCTTGAAAAAGACCTGCAGCGGGTTGGCCCCGTCCACGATGGCCGCCTCGACCGTCTCTTCGGGGATGCCGCGCAGGGCGGCCGACAGGATCACCATGGCAAAGCCGGTCTGGATCCAGATCAGCACAACCATCAGGAAAAAGCTGTTCCAGAAGGGAATGGTCAGCCAGGTCTGCGGCTCGCCGAACGGATAGTCGAACGTGAACACGCTGATCAGCGCGCGCAGCGACAGAAACACCAGATACAGGGCGGCCACACCGACAAAGAGGCGCAAGGGGACAAAACCCGCACCGCCACCTTCTTCGCGGGACTTCGCGATGGGCTGCACAAAGATCCAGCCCACATAGGCGACAAGGCCCGCAAAGCTCAGCAGGATGATGGCGGGCAGAACCTGCAGGAACAGGAACGAGCCCACGCCGCCTTCGAATTGCATCCAGACCGCGTTCAGAATGCCGATCTGGTTCTGATCCGCCGGGCGGGTGTCATAGACCAGCTTGAAGATCACCGCCGCACCCACGAACGAGATCGCCATGGGCATGAAGATCATGGATTTGGCCGCCGATCCCCACTTGATCCGGTCGGTCAACTGGGCCGCCAGCAGACCAAAGGCGGTCGAGGCCGCAGGCACGACGATCAGCCAGAGCATGTTGTTGCTCAGCGCCTCCCAGAACTTCGGCTCCGAGAACATCTGGTTGTAATTGGCCAGCCCCACAAAGGCACCGCCCTGATCGCGGTCGGTAAGAGACAGCCGAAGCGTCTCGATCACCGGATAGCCAAGGTAAAGGCCAAGTGCGAATAACGCGGGAAACAGGAACAACCAGGGCCGGATCATATTGGCGCGGTTGATGTTTCGACCGGCATGCGGGCCCTTGGCCGGAAACAGGACCTTGTCGAGGAACTGGTTCGAAAAGTAGAAATATCCGATACAGCCACCGACACCGATGATGATCGTGATCAAACCTTGAAATGCGGGGTTCATGGGTCGCCTCCCTAGCCACCATTGACCGATGTGACCCTTGCGGGCCTTTGGTCTTGGGCCAGCCCGCCGCGCAGGGCGGACTGGTCAGTCTTGTCGCGCGGGGCGCGCGGATTACTTCAGCGCGTCCCAGCTGTCCTGAATGTCGGAGGCCACCTGTGCAGCATCCTTGCCACCGGTGTAGTCGACCATACCGGTCCAGAACGTGCCTGCGCCAACGCCGCCGGGCATCAGGTCGGACCCGTCAAAGCGGAACGTGGTCGCACCCAGCAGAACATCGCCAAGGGCTTTCAGCGTTTCGTCCTTGTAGGCGTCGGTGTTCACGCCCTTGTGCGGGGTCAGGAAGCCCGTCTGCGCCATCATCACTTCGTGGCTGATGGGCAGCTTGAAGAACTCCATCAACGCGGCAGCGCCATCAGACGGATCGGTGATCGCCATCAGCGTACCGCCACCCAGAACCGGGTTGCCCAGGTCCTTGGACGCGTAGGAGGGGAAGTAGAAAAAGCCCGTATCCACACCGAAGACGACGTTTTCAGGGAAGAAGGCAGGCACGAACGACGCCTGACGGTGCATGTAACACTGGGGCGGCGACGAGAAGAGACCTTTGGGGCTGTCGCGGAAGTCCGTGGAAGCGACCGCACCGGCACCGCCGGACACTTTTGCGTCGTCACGGGCGAACCAGCCGAATTCCTCGATGGCGGCGATGACGCGTTCGTCGTTGAACGGGATCTCGTTTGTGGTCCACTGGTCATAAACCGATGGCTCGACCGTGCGCAGCATCATGTCCTCGACCCAGTCGGTCGCAGGCCAGCCTGTGGCCGCGCCTGATCCCAGACCGATACACCAGGGTGTCTCACCGTCGGCCACGATCTGCTCGGTCAGGGCGCGCAGGTCTTCCATGGATTCAGGGATCTCGTATCCGGCATCCTCGAAGTTCTCGGGGTTGTACCAGACCAGCGACTTGACGTTCACGTTGTAGAAAAAGCCGAACATCTGGTCGTTGCCATCCGCATCGGCATAGGTGCCCAGATCAACCCAGGACGAACCGGCCGCATAGTTTTCGTTGACCCAGTCGCTCATGCCTTCGGGCATCGGATGGAGCTGGCCCTTGCTGGCCATGACGGCGGCAAGGCCGGGCTGCGGGAACACGGCGATGTTGGGGGCGGAGCCTGCTTCTGCGTCGATCAGGATCTGCTGTTCGAACGAATCAGAGCCGGTGTAGATCACGTCAGCGCCTGTGGCCTCTTCGAAATAGGCCATCGCATTGTTGAAAAAGCCGTCTTCGGGCGTCAGCCAGGGGCCATAGACCGTGACAGTCTGGCCGCTCAGGTCCGGGGCACTTTCGGCCCATGCGTTGTAGCTGTCCCAGCTAAAAGGGCCTTCGCCGGGGGCAAAGGTCAGGTGGCCATCTGCCGATGCGGTCGCGGCTGTAAGCGCGAGTACCGCAGCACTGGCCAGAAGTGATTTCGTCATTTTGGTCGTCCTCCCATAGGTGTCCATAACGATCGTCAGGCTGAACCGATCATGCGCGCCTTGCAAGCGTTCAAAGCGCTTTGGAATTTGCGGAACGTCGCTGAAAAAAACGTTTCTGTCAAACACTCACAGCACCGGACCGCATATTATTTTTGCACCATAAGCGGGAAAGTGTCGAAGGTTTTGACGTGGCGCATTGCTTTCGCTAGCGTCGCGCGCAGTCCCGAAGCGCTTTGGAATATGCAAGTGAATCTGAAAGAACTGTCGAATTTCCTTGGGATCAGCCAGACCACGGTCAGCCGCGCCCTGAACGGATACCCCGAAGTTTCCGAGGATACGCGCAAGCGTGTCATCGCCGCGGCCAAGGCGCAGAATTACAGCCCCAACACCCGCGCGCAGGGTCTGGCGATGGGTCATTCGCGCTGTATCGGCCATGTGATCTCGGTGCGTGATTCGGGTGAAATGGTGAACCCGATCTTTGGCGACTTCATGGCCGGGGCTGCCGACACCTATGCCAAACACGGCTACGAGATGATGATGACCCGCGTCGAGGCGAAGTCCGAGGCCAAGACCTACCGCATGCTCAAGGCGCGCGGCTCGGTCGACGGGGTGGTTCTGCACGCACCGCGGATGAACGACCCCCGCCTGCCGCTGCTGACCGAGATTGGCCTGCCCTTCGTGGTCCATGGCCGCGCCAGCGGGTCCAACACCGAATACTCCTGGCTGGATGTGAACAACCGCAGCGCCTTTGAACATGTCACCCGGTATCTGATCGGGTTGGGCCACAAACGGATTGCCCTGATCAACGGGGCCGAGGGGCTGGATTTCGCGATGCGCCGCCGGATGGGGTTCGAGGATGCGATGCGGGCCGCGGGCCTTGACGTCGATGCAGCACTCATGGACAGCAACGACATGACCGAAGGCCATGGCTACGGCAATGCGTGCGCCATGCTGGACGCGAAAGTGCCGCCCACGGCCTTCGTGGTATCGTCCATCATCTGCGCGCTGGGGGTGCGCCGCGCGGTCGAGGAACGCGGATTGCGGCTGGGCCACGACATCAGCATCGCGACCTTTGACGACTGCCTCAGCTATCTGCGCAACGGAGGCGAAACGCCGATCTTTACCGCGATGCAATCCTCGGTGCGGGACGCCGGGGCCGCCCTTGCCGAAATGCTGATCGCCCGGATCAAGGACCCGACCGCAGCCCCGGCCACCTGCCTGTGGGAAACCAGATTTGTGGTGGGATCCTCCACCGGCCCCTTGAAAGAGACGTAAATGCTTGATCACAAACGCTCCGATTTTCCGGGCGGGTTCCTCTTCGGGGCCGCCACCTCTGCCTACCAGATCGAGGGACACGCCTTTGGCGGGGCCGGGCGGGCGATGTGGGACGACTTTGCCGCCACGCCGGGCAATGTGGTGCGGGCCGAGGACGGCGCGCGGGCCTGCGACCACTATCACCGCTTTGGCGCGGACCTTGATCTGCTGAAAGACGCGGGCTTTGACTGCTACCGCTTTTCCACAAGCTGGGCGCGGGTCATGCCCGACGGGCGGACGGTGAACCCCGAGGGGCTCGATTTCTACGACCGGCTGACGGATGCGATGCTGGAACGGGGGCTGAAACCCTGCGCCACGCTCTATCACTGGGAACTGCCCTCGGCGCTGGCCGATCATGGCGGCTGGCGCAACCGCGATATCGCGGGCTGGTTCGGAGACTTCGCCGAGACCGTCATGGGCCGCCTCGGGGACCGGATGTTTTCCGTGGCCACGATCAACGAGCCGTGGTGCGTCGCGTGGCTGTCGCATTTCATCGGGGCCCATGCGCCGGGTCTGCGCGACATCCGGGCCACGGCGCGGGCGATGCACCACGTGTTGCTGGCCCATGGCACCGCGATCGAACGGATGCGCGGCATGGGCGTGGGCAACCTTGGGGCCGTGTTCAACATGGAATGGGTCGCCCCCGCCGATGACACGCCCGAAGCGGCCGAAGCCGCCGCCCTCTATGACGATTACTACAACCATTTCTATGTGTCGGGCGCGTTCAAGGGCCGCTATCCTGATCGTCTGGTCAAGGCGCTGGGGGATCATTTCCCGACCGGCTGGCAGGATGACTTCGGCACGATCACGGCTCCGCTGGACTGGGCCGGGATCAACTATTACACCCGTTCGCTGCACGCGCCCGATGACGGACCCTGGCCGCATCACCACCCGGTCGAGGGGCCGCTGCCGAAAACGCAGATGGGCTGGGAAATCTACCCGCAGGGGCTGCACGACTTTCTGGTGCGCACCGCGCGGGACTACACCGGCGACCTGCCGCTTTATGTGACGGAAAACGGGATGTCGAACGCGGATGTCCTGCAGGACGGGCGGGTCGATGACGCGGTGCGGATCGACTATTTCAACCAGCACCTCGGCGC
>CAYGQZ010000080.1:0-16015 GCA_964352055.1 uncultured Rhodobacterales bacterium | reverse complement strand
TATCAATGCGTTCGCCGGTGCGGCCGGAATACATGCGAATGCGGCGAATATCACCGGATCCGCGCAGAAATCCTGCTGCACTTGAGAAGGTTGGTGCGGCTACAATTGAAGTTGCCGCGAATGCACCAAGCAACGCCCGGCGCGTTAGGCCCGTAGAGGTCTCTTGCGTCATGTTATTGCATCGTCCTGTATATCTGCCTGACCCGTGATGTTACACGGGCATTGTTAACTCATCCCCAGATGCAACATCTCTATGGCATAACGCGAATCGTTAACCAAGCCATGAATCGTGGACAGCTTTAATCACTCGATTTTTAGGCAAGTTTTTGCGCATTTCGGCGGCGTTCGCACACTTTTTTCAGGAACCGATGCAAGGACGCACCATACATGCACCAGCATGCATGCTGATGCCAATGTGAATGGACAAGCTGTTAACCGCTTTGGGATAGTAAGAGAAATGTTTGCGACACAAGACTTTGGCAGGGGTATGTAATGACGGTGGTTCTTTCGCGATTTTGGGTTTTTGTTTTTGGATCATTGATCGCGTTCGGGCTGACCTATGCGCCGCATCCGGCATCGGCACAAGTGACGGCATTCAAACAAGCGGTGGCCGAGGCTGCAGCGCGCGATGCGGATATTGCATCCTACTATCAGGCGACGGACTACGCCAGCCTCTGGACCGGACCCACGGACATCGAACGCATGCGGCGCGTGGCCCTGTTCACGGCGCTTTCGCAAGCGGGAAATCACGGGCTTCCCGTCGCACGTTATGATGCAGCCGGACTGCAAGCCCAGATGAAAGCCGCGAAAACGCCCCGCGAACGAGGGCTTGTCGAAGTCGCAATCAGCCGGACGTTTCTGCGCTATTCCCGCGATCTGCAAACCGGTGTCTTGGTGCCAAGTCGCGTCGACAAGGCAATTGTAAGGCAGGTCCCGTACCGCGATCGCACATCCTACCTCGTGAATTTCTCCAAGTCGTCTCCCTCAGGCTTCTTCAATGCGCTGGCACCCAAGACAATGGAATACAACGCGCTGATGAAAGAGAAGTTGCGCATGGAGCAGTTGTTGACCACGGGTGGCTGGGGGCCCAAAGTGCCCGCAAAATCTCTGAAACCCGGTCAGTCCGGACCGTCCGTTCTGGCCTTGCGCAATCGTCTGATCGCCATGGGTTTTCTAAAACGCACAAACAGCCCGACCTATGACGCCAAGATGCAATCAGCTGTGCAGGAGTTCCAATTGGCGCATGGCCTGTCAGCCGATGGCGTTGCAGGTGACAGTACAATCAGCGAGATCAACACGGACGTTCAGATCCGTCTGAAATCCATAATCGTCGCCATGGAGCGGGAGCGCTGGGTCAATCAGGTCCGTGGCGCGCGTCATATTCTGGTGAATATCCCGGATTTCACGGCCAAGGTTATTGATAACGGCAAGGTGACATACGCGACCCGTTCGGTTGTGGGCGCAGACAAATCCGATCGCATGACACCGGAATTTTCAGACGTAATGGAGTTCATGATCGTCAATCCCAGCTGGTACGTTCCGCGTTCGATCGTGACCAAAGAGTACCTGCCGGCATTGAAGAACAACCGAAACGCAGTGCGCCATCTCGAGATAACGGACAGCCGGGGCCGCGCGGTGAACCGAGCTGCTGTTGACTTTACGCAATACAGTGCGCGGACCTTCCCCTTCTCGATGCGCCAGCCTCCCAGCAAGGGCAACGCTTTGGGCTTGGTGAAGTTCATGTTCCCCAACACATACAACATTTACCTGCACGACACGCCCGCCAAGAATCTCTTCGGCCGCGAAGTGCGCGCCTACAGCCACGGCTGCATTCGTCTGGCCGATCCGTTTGATTTTGCCTATGCCCTTCTGGCCAAGCAGGAATCGAACCCGGAAGCTTATTTCCAGTCGGTCTTGGGCACAGGCAGGGAAACCCGGGTTGATCTGGTAAACCCCGTACCCGTGCACATCATTTACCGCACTGCATTTACAAACGCGAAAGGCCACACGCAGTATCGCCGCGACATTTATGGCCGCGACGGCCGTATCTGGGATGCGCTGTCTGAGGCAGGGGTGGCCCTGCGCGCTGTCCAAAGCTAAGCTTTGCCGCAGCAACAGCGGTGGGGCATGCGATGCGGTATTCAGTGCGCGAGATTGCGCAAGCGATCGACGCCGAAGCTGTCGGTGACGCTGACATCATAATCACCTGTCTGTCGGAGCCTGCCTCCGCCGGCCCCGACGATCTCGCTCTGGCCAGCACACCGGCCTATGCTGCGGTGCTGACCGCGGGGCACGCGAAAGCGGCCATGCTGTGGCATGATGCTGATTGGCAAGCCTTGGGGTTGCAAGCCGCCATTCTGCCGAAACGCCCACGTTTTGCGCTGGCCGGTCTCACCAGGCTGATGGATCCGGGGCAAGGCTTCGCCAGCGGCATTCACCCTTCGGCCATCATTGATCCAACGGCGCGCATTGGCGCTGATGTTTCAATCGGTCCGGGGGCTGTCATCGCGTCCAAAGCTGTTGTGGGTGACGGCTCTCTCATCGGTCCGCAGTGTTTCGTTGGGGCAGGCAGCACGCTGGGCCCGAACAGTTATCTCCGCGAACAGGTCAGCATTGGGGCGGGTGTGATCATCGGCGCCCGCTTCATCGCAAACCCGGGGGTGCGCATCGGCGGCGACGGCTTTTCCTTTGTGACCCAGGAACAAAGCGGCGCTGAGGTCGCCCGCGCCACGCTGGGCAAGCAGGGCGCGACACAAGCCCAAAGCTGGACCCGCATCCATTCACTGGGAGGTGTCGCGATTCGCGATGACGTCGAGATTGGAGCCAACTCCACCATCGACAGTGGGACAATCCGACCAACCGAAATCGGAGACCGCACCAAGATCGATAACCTCGTGCATATCGGTCACAACGTCCGCATCGGGAACGATACACTGATCTGCGGTCAAGTCGGGCTGGCGGGTTCTGTCACGGTTGGGAACCACGTGGTGATAGCGGGGCAAGTGGGCGTATCGGATAACCTCACAATCGGAGATCGCGTCGTGCTGGGGGCTGCGTGCAAGGTGCTGCGGTCTGTACAGGCAGGCAAGGTGATGCTTGGCTACCCCGCCACCGAAATGGCTGCACAGATCGAAAGTTACAAGTCTTTGCGCCGGTTGCCCCGCATCTTGCGCGAGATCGCTCAAATCAAGAAAGCGGTTTTCAAGTCGGATGACAGTGACTAAGTCAGGCTCATCACTGACAAAGGGCAGGGACCATGAGTGTCAAAGACAAAGTCATTGAAATCATCGCAGAGCAGGCCGTGCTGGAGACTTCGGATGTCTCGGTCGACAGCACGCTTGCGGACCTCGGCATAGACAGCCTTGGGCTGGTCGAAAGCATCTTTGCCATCGAAGAGGCATTCGACATTTCCATCCCGTTCAATGCCAATGAACCGGACAAGAGTGATTTCGACATCTCCACAGTTCAGTCCATCATAACCGGAATAGAAACCCTTATTGCCGAACAGCAAACCTGATGCACCGGGTCGTCATCACCGGAGCGGGCACGGTCAACGCTTTGGGGCATGACGTGCCCTCGACCCTTACCGCGATGCGCGAAGGACATTGCGGCATCGGTGCACTGGATTTCAAGGACGTCGACCGCTTGTCGATCCAGATCGGGGGACAGGTCCATGGGTTCGAAGCTGAGGGGCGGTACAACCGCCAGCAGATGAGCCTGTATGACCGGTTCACCCAGTTTACGCTGGCTGCCGCCAAGGAAGCGATCGAGCAATCCGGATTGACATTTTCGGGCGCGCTTGCGGCGAAGTCCGGAGTTATCCTTGGAACCGCTGGCGGCGGCGTCAACACCTGGGATCAGAACTATCGGCTGGTCTATGAAGAGGGCAAGAACCGGGTGCATCCCTTTGTCGTGCCCAAACTGATGAACAATGCAGCGGCGAGCCACGTCAGCATGGAGTTCAACCTCAAGGGCCCGTCCTTTACCGTGGCCACGGCCTGTGCGTCGTCCAATCACGCCATGGCGCAGGCCTTCCAGATGGTGCGGACGGGAATGTCGCCGGTTATGATTTCAGGCGGATCGGAATCGATGCTCTGTTTCGGTGGGGTCAAGGCGTGGGAAGGGTTGCGCGTCATGTCCAAGGATGCGTGCCGTCCGTTTTCAGCCAACCGCAATGGCATGGTGCAGGGCGAAGGCGCCGGCATATTCGTTTTTGAAGAGTACGAACATGCGCGGGCGCGGGGCGCGGATATCCTGTGCGAGGTTGCGGGCTTTGCCATGTCATCGGATGCCAGCGATATCGTCATGCCGTCCAAGAACGGTGCGTCACGTGCGATGGCCGGCGCTTTGGCAGATGCCAAGGTGAACGCAGACGAAGTGGGCTATATCAATGCCCATGGCACGGGCACGGCAGCCAATGACAAGACGGAATGCGCCGCCGTGGCGGATGTCTTTGGCCCACATGCGGATCGCCTGATGATCTCATCCACAAAGTCGATGCACGGCCATCTGATCGGCGGCACGGGCGCTGTCGAACTGCTGGCCTGTATCATGGCGCTGCGTGACGGGATTATTGCCCCAACGATCGGGTATGAAGAACCGGATCCCGAATGTGCGCTGGATGTGGTCCCGAATGAAGCGCGCGACGCATCCGTGCGCGTGGTGCTGTCCAATGCCTTTGCGTTTGGCGGCATGAACGCCGTACTGGCGCTAAAGAAAATTTGATGCAGCAGACATTTGCAAAAGTCGACCTCTGGCGTGCAGAGGTCGACTTTTCTGGCGGTTCTGATCAGGGGGCGGCGACCGTGGTTTTGTCAAAAGCGGCCGTAAACCCGTCCAGCGACATCACGACATCAACTGTCTGATCCGGGGCGAGGGCGGGTACAATGGACATGACCGCCTCATTCCCGCGCTTAAAGCTATCCACCTCATCCGGCACAAGCCCGACACGCGAGTAGCAGCCAATGGGATTGCAGAAGGCATATGGGTACCGCCGCGCGGTGTTTGCATCCACCTTGATGGTCAGCTGTGGCGGAAGGGACGTTTCCAAAGGCACGATGATTGTAGCGCCTGCGATGGCTCGACCACCCTCAGGAAGACGAAAAATCGAGATCTCTGCCACGGGCGTGCCTTCGGCGTCGGACATCAACTGATACATTTGGCAAGGGTCGTTGCCGTCTTCTGTCACAATGCATCGCATCTGCCATGCGCCCACCGTCTCGGCGACATAGGTTTGACCGACCTTCGGTTCGTCATTTGCGTCTTCACCCAGGCTGAGCTGATCTTCAATACTGGGCGTTTCCGTGGCGGCGTCTGTGTCCTCGGTGGCTGTATCTGACGTCTGCGCCAGAGCGGCCATGGGCATCAGCAGGGACAGGGACAGGGCAAGCAGGGTCGAGCGCATTTGTTTTCCGGTGTTTGTTGCATTTGGTGTTGATTAACATGCCATTTGGCCGGTGTCAGCGCGAAAGCGAAAAGATTTCGCCGCGGTCAACCTGCGTTGGAAAAACTGCAGGTGCAACGCAAAAAGGGAGGCCCCAAAGCCTCCCTTTCCACCGATTTTTTTTCTCCCCGTCGGACTGGGCCGACTTATTCCGCAGACGGTACGTAAGCGGACCCACTGGGTCAACAGCTAATTTTGATAAATCAATGCTTAGGCTATGAAAAACCGGACTTGCCTGAAAAAAGGCCGCGCACAAGGCGCGGCCAGTCTGACAGGGAGGAAGTGTTCCGCGCCACGAGGACATGTGGGCAGGAACAAAAAGACTATCGCATTCAAAGGTTAACTTTGTATGGTCCGCACGACAGGGCCGATGGACAAAAGGTTAATGATATGAGCGCAGATATATTCATAGGTGGCGGCGGCGAAGGCTATGGCGTTCCACAAGGCCTTGCGCTGAAATACGCAAACCGTCATGGCCTGATTGCCGGAGCAACCGGCACAGGCAAAACCGTCACACTGCAAATCCTGGCCGAGGGATTTTCTAACGCGGGCGTGCCCGTGTTTCTATCTGACATCAAAGGCGACTTGTCCGGCCTCGCCAAATCCGGAAGCCCCGATCATAAACTGAACAAACCCTTCATGGAGCGTGCCCGCACCATCGGTTTCGATGACTTCAGCTACTATGCATGCCCGGTCACGTTCTGGGATCTTTTTGGTGAACAAGGGCACCCCGTCCGGACAACCGTGTCCGAGATGGGTCCACTGCTGCTCTCCAGTCTTCTGGAGCTGTCCGAGGCGCAGGAGGGTATTCTGAACATCGCTTTTCGTCTGGCAGATGAACAAGGCCTGCCGCTTCTGGATCTCAAGGATCTTCAGGCTCTGTTGGTCTGGATCGGCGAAAACGGAAAAACACTCAGCCTGCAATATGGCAATGTCTCGAGCCAATCCGTCGGTGCAATCCAGCGCCGCTTGCTCGTGCTGGAGAATCAGGGCGGTGCGAAACTGTTCGGTGAACCTGCGCTGGACCTTGCCGACCTCATGCGCACCGATGCAGAGGGCAAGGGCATGATCAACATTCTTGCCTCGGACAAGCTGATGGGCGCGCCGGGCCTGTACGCCACGTTCCTGTTGTGGCTGCTGAGCGAATTGTTCGAGGATCTGCCAGAGGTGGGTGATCCGGACAAACCCAAGCTCGTGTTCTTTTTTGACGAGGCGCATCTGCTCTTTGACGACGCTCCAAAAGCGCTTGTCGACAAGGTCGAACAGGTGGCGCGATTGATCCGTTCGAAAGGGGTCGGAGTGTACTTTATCTCGCAGAATCCTTCGGACGTACCGGAGGACATTCTTGGCCAGTTGGGTAACCGGTTCCAACACGCGCTGCGGGCCTTTACGGCCAAAGATCGGAAGCAATTGCGATTGGCGGCGGAAACCTATCGCGAAAACCCACGCTTTTCCACTGAAGAGGCCATTCGTGAGGTCGGGGTCGGCGAGGCCGTCACGTCGATGCTTATGAAAAAAGGTGTGCCTGGAATAGTCGAGCGGACGCTGATACGTCCGCCGTCAACACAAGTCGGACCTTTGTCAGACGCCGAGCGGAAAGCTCATATCGCATCCGGGGACATGGCGGGAAAATACGAGGCCACACTGGATCGGCAATCTGCCTTCGAGATCCTCAAGTCGCGCGCTGAAAAAGCGGCTGCCGAAGCTGCGGCGGCTGAAGAAACGGCAGACGTTGCAGAACCGGCATTGCGGGAATTCAACGCGGGCCGGAGGTATTCGGGCTCGCGGGTCGAGCGCTCCACATCCAAACCAACCCCTGCCAACGACAGTTTTGGCGATGCCATGACAAAGATGGTGATGAAAGAACTGACCGGGACAACCGGGCGCAAAATGGTGCGCGGTATACTTGGAGGCCTCTTCAAAGGCCGTTGAGCGAGACGTTTTCCGATACGGAAAACGGCCGGAAACCGTATCGGTTTCCGGTTCGTCATGGGACCAAGCGATTTGCCTCGCGCCAAAACGTCCACTGCAGAACCAACAGGTACGGCAGGTAAAAGGCAAACATCTGGATGACATCAAAGCGCCCTGTGAACTCTGCGTTTGCACCAATACCGCAGATTTCCGGCCCGATGGTGCATGTGGTCCCATACCAGATGCCGTAGTGTACTCGGTAAATCCAGGACCCCAGCGCCAGAATGATCAGTCTGAGCCCCCACCGGCGGTGTCGCGCATAGTCACCTGCCATAGCATAGCGGGGTGCCTGGACGGCGCACAGGATCATGAGCGCCCCATAAAGGCCGAAACCGGCATTCATGACCGATCCACCAATCGTGCCGCGCAACGTGATGTATCCCAGACCGCCAACACCAGTGATCAATGCAAAGATGGCCAAGGTCCGACCCGAGAGTCGGTGCGCCCGGGGCCAGCGTTCTCGCACAACCCCGGCCAACTGTACGACGGCAAGCAGAGTGACGATGCCACCAACCACCATATGCCCAAAGATAAATCCGTCGCTGAGGACGGATCCAGCCAATCGGCCCTGGGCGTCCGGGTCGCCGGACAACCCCGCAATACCCCGGCCGACCGCGTGCCATACAAATCCCTGAATGGCGACAAACAAGACCGCAAGTCCAAGCACCCCCAGACCGAACAACAGTCGCGCACGCTGCATCTTACTTCTCAGGGATCAGACCACGCGGACTGAACCGCAGCACAAGCAGCAACACCACCCCCATTGTCAGCAAGCGCATATGTGCCGCGGATTCCATCAGGTGACCCTTGAGCCAGGTGCCGTCGGCCATGCCCGAGGTGATGAACTGCATCAGCCCCAGACCAATCGGCTCGACCATCACCCACAGCCACCAGATCAGAAACCCGCCCAGAACAGCACCCAGATTGTTGCCGGACCCACCGACAATCACCATCACCCAGACAAGAAAGGTAAAGCGCAACGGCTGGTACGTGCCGGGGGTCAATTGTCCGTCGAGTGTTGTCATCATGGCGCCGGCAATGCCGCAGATCGCGGACCCAAGCACAAAGACCTGCAAATGGCGCGCCGTCACATCCTTGCCCATCGCTTCGGCCGCAACTTCATTGTCGCGGATGGCGCGCATCATGCGCCCCCAGGGCGAGTGAAGCGCCCTCTGGACCAGTACCAGCAAAACACCCAGAACGACGGCAAACAGGCCCGCATAGATCAGCTTGACCCAAAGCGTGGAGGCGGTCACCGGATCGATGCCAAGGCTCGCCGCTCTTTCAACGAAACCGGGATCGTTTTGCAAATCGACCTCAAAGGGAGCAGGGCGCGGCAAGCCGGAAACGTTTTTGACACCGCGCGCAAGCCAGTCCTCGTTCTTGATGACGGCAATGATGATTTCCGCGATTCCCAAAGTCGCAATGGCCAGATAATCCGAACGCAACCCGAGTGCGGTCTTGCCGATCAACCACGCCGCGCCGGCCGCAAAAAGTCCGCCCACAGGCCAGGCGATCAAAATGGGCAGGCCAAGCCCCCCCAGATAGCCTTCAAGCGCGGGGTTGACCGCCTCGACAGCGCCTACAGCGGGATCAAAGATGGCCCGAAACACAAAAAAACCGAAGATCAGAATGGCGATGAGACCCAATGTGCGCACTTTGCCAGCGGGCAACCGTGTATAGGCCAAAACGGAACCAACGACCGTCGCCGCCCCCAAAATCAACGCCAGAAGAATGCCAACGCCACCAGCAGCCCAGGCTCCGGGTGTGGGCGGCATCGCCACCAACACGGTTGCCAATCCGCCAAGAGCCACAAACCCCATGATTCCGACGTTAAAGAGGCCGGCAAAGCCCCATTGCAGGTTCACACCCAAGGCCATGATCGCGGAAATCAGGCCGAAATTCAGAATAAAGAGCGCCGAATTCCAGCTGGCAAAAAAACCGGTGCCCAGGATCAAGGCGGCGACAAGGCCGAAATACAGTGCATTGCGCATGGTATCGGTCATACTGATTTCCCCGCAAAAAGTCCTGTCGGCTTGATCAGCAGCACGATAATCAGGATCACGAAGCTGACAGCAAATTTGTAATCCGTGGACAACAATTGCACGAGGCCCTCGGGCTCGAGATTTTCGGGCAGGACGTAGCTTGCCACTTTCTTCCATGCATAGGTGATCATGACTTCGGAAAAGGCGATGGTGAAGCCGCCCGCGATGGCCCCTAACGGATTGCCAAGCCCGCCGACGATGGCAGCCGCAAAAATGGGCAGCAGCAACTGAAAATAGACAAAGGGTTTGAAAGACTTATCCAGCCCATACAGCACACCCGCAATGGTCGCGAGGGCCGCAACAATCAGCCAGGTCACCATCACAACGCGCTCCGGATTGATGCCAGACAGAAGCGCGAGGTCCTCATTGTCCGAATAGGCGCGCATTGATTTGCCTGTTCGCGTTCGGTTCAGAAAATAGAACAGCAGCCCCACGACGATTATGGCCGTGACCACCGTCAAGCCTTGGGTTGTCTTGATCGCCAAGCCTTCGCTTAGGCCGGTCAGATCTCTGAAGTCGCGCACGGAAATGATGAAACGTTCGCCATCCGAAAACAACTGGTCATTGGGCCCAATGACAAAGCGCACCAGCCCGTTCATGATGAACATGACCCCAAGCGACACAATGACGAAAATCACCGGCTTGGCTTTTTGGGTCCGATAAAATCGGTAAACGCCCCGGTCCGTCGCAAGGATCAGAAGCGCACACCCCGCGATGCCGAAGGGCAGGGCAAGCAAGGCGGTGGGCAGCGGCCCCGCGCTGATCCCCATACTTTGAAACAACCAGGTGAACAGGATGGTGACCATGGTGCCGAAGGCCATGGTGTCGCCATGGGCGAAGTTGGAAAACCGCAGGATTCCGTAGATCAGCGTGACCCCAAGCGCACCGAGGGCAAGTTGGGACCCGTAGGCAATCGCGGGGATCAGGACGAAGTTTGCAAGGGCGACCAAGGCGTTGAGAAGGTCCATTGTTGCGCTACCTTTCTGCGGCGCAGCGGCCGATATAGGCCATCGTGCGTCCGTCGCTGAAATCGATTTGCCACAGGGTCTCGCCCCCTTTCGCCACAGCAATGACTTCGCGGGATACAGGCGTTATGAAGCTGTATTCAGCGCCTTGACCTGACAGCCGACGCATCCGGGCCGAATATGTCCCGCTCCCGGACACAGCGACAGTGGCCGCGTGGCCCTGCGTACTGATCCTGACAGGTAAATCCACCGCAAACGATCCTTGATCGGACGACTGGATGTCGAAACGGCATTGGGTCTGGCTGGCCCTAGCAGGCGGGGCGGCCACACTGCCAAGAACCATCGCGGCAATCACGATTCTGCCTGTTTGACCCGGGTCAGAGATAAATATGGGCATCCGCATGTCTCAGCCCCCCAAAAACGACTTACGCACTTCCGGATCGGCCAGCAATTCCTTGCCGGTCCCCGTAAACGCATTGCGGCCCTGCACCAGAACAAATCCTTTATCAGCGATCTCAAGGGCTTGCCGGGCGTTCTGTTCCACCATCAGAATGGGAATGCCAGTGCGCGCCACCTCGATGATCCGATCAAACAGCTCGTCCATCACGATGGGAGACACGCCCGCTGTGGGTTCGTCCAGCATCAGCACTTTCGGCTGGGTCATCAAAGCGCGCCCCACGGCGACCTGCTGACGCTGCCCGCCCGACAGCTCGCCTGCGGCCTGATGGCGCTTTTCCTTCAGGATCGGAAACAGGTCATAGACCTGCGCCATGGTGTCCGAAAAATCATCCCGGCGGATAAATGCCCCCATCTCAAGGTTTTCCTCGACCGTCATCGATGTAAAAATATTCGAGGTCTGCGGCACAAAACCCATGCCTTTTGCCACGCGGTCCTGTGGTGTCAGCGCGGTGATATCTTCTCCGTCCAGACGGACCGATCCCTGGCGCACGTTCAGCATCCCGAACACGGCCTTCATGGCCGTGGATTTGCCAGCACCATTTGGGCCGACAATGACAGCGATTTCACCGGGATTAACGGCAATGGTGCACGCATGCAGGATGTCCGGACCGGTTCCGTAACCGCCTGTCATACTGTCCCCAATCAGAAACGCGCTGGCCGTGCTCATGCTCCGGCCGGTGCCCGGGCGGCTCTCAAGCACACCGGCGCCCGCACGCTTGGTAATCGAGGCATCCTTGTTGCCGCGATCTTCGTGGTAGGGATTACCGCTCATGGCCATATCCCTTCTCTGTTCCAGAAAATCCCGGGGGAGTCCGCAGGACGGGGGCAGCGCCCCCATTTGTACATCCACAACCCTGCCGGAGCATTGCCATCACACGCCCACCTTGTCTTTATTCTTGAGCCCGGTGCCCAGATAGGCTTCGATCACCTGCTCGTTGGCCTTGATCTCGGCCAATGTGCCTTCGGCCAACACCTTGCCCTCTGCCATGCAGATGACCGGGTCGCAGATACGACCGATGAAATCCATGTCATGTTCGATCACGACAAAGGTATAGTTGCGCTCCGTGTTCAGGCGCAGGATGGCGTCTCCAATGGTGTTGAGCAGGGTGCGGTTCACCCCGGCGCCCACCTCGTCCAGAAATACGATCTTGGCGTCGACCATCATGGTGCGGCCAAGCTCGAGCAGCTTTTTCTGCCCGCCTGAGATTTGGCCTGCCTTGTGATCCGCCAAGTGCTCGACCGTCAGAAACTCCAGCACTTCGTCGGCCTTGGCGGCCAGTGCACGCTCCTGATCGGCAATGCGCTTGCGGCCAAACCACGTGTTCCACAGGGTCTCTCCGACCTGAGCGCCGGGAACCATCATCAGGTTCTCACGGCAACTCATGGATGAGAACTCATGGGCAATCTGAAAGGTCCGGAGCAGGCCTTTATGGAAAAGCTCATGCGGTGGCAGACCGGTTATGTCCTCGCCATCCATGGTCACACGACCGGAAGTGGGCTTCAGAACACCTGCGATCACATTGAAAAGAGTGGTTTTTCCAGCGCCATTGGGCCCAATCAATCCGGTGATGGAACCGGGTGCAATCGACATACGCGCACCGTCCACAGCATGAAAGCCGCCGAAATGTTTGTGAATATCGTCCACAACGATCATCGTACCCCCGCGTCACATTCAATGTGATCTTCAAGATATTGAAACAGCCCGGAAAACTTCCGGGCCGTTTGTTGTCTTAAGGCCGCCTCAGCGGAATTTGACGGTTGTTATCGCGCCACCGTCAATGACGATCTGGCGATAGTTGCCCGCCGACTCGCCCGGTCCGATCAGCTCGACCGCGGTTGCACCAACATAGTCGATCTCGCCGCCATCCTTGAGGATTTGCAAGGCTTTGCCCAATTCGCCGGGGAAGATCTGGGTTCCGGGCGCGTTGGCAACATCCATGACTTTCGATTTGTAGTCATTGCTGTCCTTGGACCCGGCGGCCTGCATGGCCAGCATCAGCAATGCAGCGGCATCGTAGGATTCCGGGGCAAAGGACGATGTGGCATCAAAGGCGTCGCCGACCAGTGTGGTGAACATGGCCGCACCTTCGCTGTTGGTGCCGGGAATCTGGCCTGTTGATCCGTCGATCTCGCTGCCGAAGTTTTCCTCCAACCGGGCACCGATCATGCCGTCGGGAAAGTGGAACGTGTCAAAGGCCCCGGTGTCCAAGGCGGCGCGCACGATGCCCGACCCACCCTGGTCCACGTATCCCGCAACGACCAGACGTTCGCCACCTGCGGACGCCAGCGCTCCGATCTCGGCGGAATAGTCGGCTTTGCCGTCTTCATGCGCTGCGCTGATTGTGACCGTGCCGCCAGCCGCTTCGAAAGCAGCCTGGAAGCTGTCAGCCAACCCCTTGCCGTAATCGTTGTTGGTGAACGTCAGTGCGACTTCCTTGATGCCTTCTTCCATCAGGATTTGTGTCATCACTTCACCCTGACGGGCATCCGATGGCGCTGTGCGAAAGAACAGGCCGTTGTCTTCGGCCACCGAGAGGCCGGGCGAGGTCGCAGACGGCGAGATCATCACGATACCATTCGCCAGTGCCACGTTCGACAGGATTGCGCCGGTGACACCGGAACAGTCAGAACCCATGATGCCGTCAATTTTATCTGCCGTGATCAGACGTTCGGCCGCCGCGACGGCGGCACCCGAGTCTACGCATGTGCCGTCCGCGCGCACAGGTGTCACTGTCGCGCCATCCAGCAACAGACCCGTTTCCGTGACTTCCTTCATCGCAAGCTCGGCGCCGTCGGCCATGGCGGGCGTGAGCGACTCAATCGGGCCGGTAAACCCAAGAATGACGCCGATCTTGACTTCATTGGCGTGGCTGTCCGCAAATGCGGCACCGGTGACCAGTGCTGTTGCGGCCGAAGCCATAAGCAGTTTTTTCATTCATTTGCTCCCTGTGGAATTTTTTCCTGACGCGCAGCCTATGCGCGGGATTTCCAAAAGAAAAGTGGAATAGTCGCGGTTCGCCCGCCGTCGGACGGCTGGATTGATCCTGCAAGACACCTATCTCACTTCCAGTGTCAATTTGGAGGTTACCCGATGCGGTTGTCGCTTGTTCTTGCACTTTGTGCTTTGCCCACCGGGGCGCTTGCGCTGGATACGGATCGCGGACCTGTGACGGTCAGCGCTCTTGCGACAGGCCTCGACGAACCTTGGGGTGTCGCGCCGTTGCCCGATGGAGGTTTGCTTGTTACCGAACGGGGCGGGCGACTGGTTTTTGTGAAAGATGGTCGCTCCAACCGGGTTGTCGGTGTGCCGCGCGTTGCCGACAGTGGCCAGGGTGGATTGCTGGACATTACGCTCGCGCGGGACTTCGCCCAGACGCGGACCCTCTTTTTAACCTATTCCAAGCCGCAATCAGGTGGGGCCGGCACTGCGTTGGCCGCAGCCGAACTCAGTGCCGATGGTCGCAGACTTGAAAACCTGCGGGATCTGTTTGTGGCGACGCCCGGTGGTGGGTCCGGTCGGCACTTTGGCAGTCGCGTGGTCGAGGCCTCCGACGGCACATTGTATGTCACCATCGGAGACCGGGGCGATCGCCCATCGGCACAGGATCGCGCAGTTCACAACGGATCAATCGTGCGGGTCAATCGGGATGGAAGCGTTCCGGCTGACAATCCATTTCTGGGCCAGCCTGATGTCCAACCGGAAACATGGTCATACGGGCACCGCAACCCGCAGGGTGCGGGCCTCGATGCGCGCGGCACGCTGTGGACTGCCGAGCACGGTGCGCGCGGCGGAGACGAGGTCAATCGGATCAAGAAAGGCGCAAACTACGGCTGGCCTGTAATTTCCTATGGCGTGCACTACTCTGGCGGAGAGATTGGTGAAGGCACCGCAAAAGCGGGGATGGAGCAGCCGGCCCACTATTGGGACCCGTCCATCGCGCCCTCGGGCCTTATGATCTATCAGGGCGACATGTTTCCCGAATGGCGAGGCGACATGTTCGTGGGCTCGCTCAAATTCGACTACATTTCTCGGCTTGACCTGTCTGGCAGTAACGCCCGCGAAGTCGAGCAGATCCGCGGGCCGGAAACCGAGCGGGTCCGCGACATTGTCGAAGACGATGACGGCAGTATCCTGTTCATTTCAGTCGGTGAGGGCGCAGTTTACCGGATCACGCGGTAACCGCTCGACGGTTCGTTCGTTACCGCTGGGCACACGCGGCCACACCGGCCGCGGCGCCCTCCAGATTACATGTTCCGTCAGCGCCTACCGCAGGGTGGCGGAGGCCGACCCGGTGGCAAGTTTCCAATCCTCGATGATCGTGCCTTTGGTTTCCAGACGGCTCGCCAGATAATAAAGCCGTTGGGTTGCGGGACCATCGGGGGCCGTTTCAAACCGCTGCTTGAGGTAATAGGGCGGCGTGGCCTGGGAGTAGAGCGTCGCTGTTACGGTCACATCCTTGGGGTTCAGGCCCGCGGGCAGGGAGATACGGTATTCCAACCGGTCGCTGCCCGGTACAAAATCCGGATCACTTGCGGCCTTACCTTCAGGCATGGTCGCCTTCATGAAGGCGCTTGTGACCTCACTGTCACCGAACTTGGCCTTGAACGCGTCAGTCCCCGGCTTCAGCGTGCCATGCGGCGTCAGACGGTTGTCCTTGGGGTGATAGACCCGGTGCACGAAACTGGTGGTAAAGACGCCTTCTGCATTTTGGGTCAGTTCTTCGTAGATCTGGACCTGCGATGGGTCGGTGATGACGCTGTAATGCGGTTGGTAGAGCGCCTCATCAGCGCCTTCCGGCACAACATCGAGGAACTCGGTGTCCAGCGGGACACCCAAAGCGTCAACGATAACGCCCGCCGCATTTGTGCATCCCGAACACCACAGGGTCGCGCCGTCCTTGCCGACGGCCTTGACCTCAAGGAACGCGCGACGGAACCCGACGCCCGAGGGCAGGCGGTGCCCTGTCTTGTTGGTGACACCCACTTGGGCCACGAGCCCGCCATATCCCGGTGACAGCTCTATCGTGACATCTGACGTCTCGTGTTTGGCCTGCAATTCGATTGTATCGATCGCCAGTTGCGCACCGTTGGTGGCATAGGTCATGGGATCGGTTCGGCTCATCCCCATTTCA
>CAYGQZ010000079.1:0-16020 GCA_964352055.1 uncultured Rhodobacterales bacterium | reverse complement strand
CCCCGCATTTACGTGCTGGACGTGGGCACGGTTCAAAGGCGGGTTCTGGAAAGCCAAGAAGGCACAATGAGCTTTGCGCCGCGCTTTGCCCCGGATGGGCGCACGGTGGTGTATTCCCTCAGTCAGGGCGGCAACACCGACATTTTCACAATGGATATCAACACAGGCCAGGCAAATCGTCTGACCAACGCGCCCTCTATTGAAACAGCACCCAGCTTTAGCCCGGATGGCAGCCAGATCGTGTTTGAAAGCGACCGCTCGGGCAGCCAGCAACTCTATATCATGCCAGCCGGTGGCGGTGAGGCCCGGCGCATTTCATTTGGCGACGGCAGGTATGGCACGCCGGTCTGGTCGCCACGCGGCGATTTGATCGCCTTTACCAAGCAATCCAAGGGCCGTTTCCACATCGGTGTCATGCGCACGGACGGCAGCGAAGAACGCCTGTTGACGGCATCATTCCTGGATGAGGGGCCAACCTGGTCGCCAAACGGGCGCGTGATCATGTTTTCGCGCGAAACCCAAGGTGCCGCCGGACGCTCAAGCCTGTACTCGGTGGATATCACTGGCCGCAACCTGCGCCCGATAAGCACTCCCGAAGGTGGGTCAGATGCGTCCTGGGGCCCACTTCTGCCCTAGTTACATTTCCAACAGTCGCTGTTCCATGGTAAACAGCGAAAAAGCAAATAATCCAGAGAGCAAAGAGGCACTGGCATGAAACTGAAAACTTCTATTTTGATGATCTGCGCGGCACTTAGTGTCGCGGCATGTTCCGATGCCAACCGTTTTGGATCCGGGGCGGACGGGGCAGCAGGCAGTCAGGCGAATGCCGGTTTTGTGCCGGGTAGTGCGTCTGATCCAAGATCGGTGGCGTATTTCCAGCAAGCGGTTGGCGACCGGGTCTTGTTCGAGGTCGACCAATCCACACTGTCGCCTACGGCCCAGACCACGTTGGAAGGCCAGGCCACATGGCTTCTGACCAACACGGATTTTACCGCTGTCATCGAGGGGCATGCAGATGAGCAGGGCACACGCGAGTACAACCTTGCCCTGGGCGCCCGCCGGGCAGAGGCGGCACGCGCCTATCTTGTCAGCCGTGGCATTGCCGGAAATCGTTTGCAGGTTGTGAGTTATGGCAAGGAGCGCCCCATCGAAGTGTGCAGCGAAGAAGCCTGCTATGCCAAGAACCGTCGTGCAGTCACTGTTCTGGCCAGCGGACTGACGAGTTGATCTGGCAGGAGAACAGATGTTTTACATGATCCGTCTTTTTGCGATTGCCATCTTGGCGACGGTCCTTGTCGGCCCAAAAGATGCAGAGGCGCAGGCTGAAACCCTTGCTGACATCCGGCAAGAGTTGACCGTTCTGAACGTTGAGTTGCAAAGGCTGCGTCGCGAGATGTCCACGACCGGGGGCGCTTCTGTCTCGACGGGCGGGGGCAGCACTCTGGATCGCCTGAATGCAATCGAGAGCGAATTGCAGCGCCTCACCAGCAAGACCGAAGAGATGGAATTTCGCATCGACCAGATTGTGACGGATGGCACCAACCGCATTGGTGACCTTGAATTCCGTCTGGTCGAACTGGAAGGCGGGGACGTCTCGCAATTGGGGGAAACGTCGACACTGGGCGGTGGCGCTTTGCCGTCTGCCGGGACAATTGCGCCCGCGGTCCAACCCGAAACCCAACTGGCTGAGCAGGAAAAGGCAGATTTTGAGCGGGCGCAGGCGGCGCTCGCCTCCGGTGACTTTCGCGCCGCCGCAGACCAGTTTGCGACCTTCAATCAGACCTACCCGGGCGGACCCCTCGCAGTAGAAAGCGAGTTGCGCCGGGGTCAGGCGCTGGAAGCCCTTGGCGATGTGCGTGAAGGCGCGCGGGCCTACCTGTCGGCCTTCACCTTGGATCCGCAAAGCCCCTTTGCAGCCGAAGTCCTGTTTCGGCTGGGTGCTGGCCTTGGGCGCCTTGGTCAGACCACCGAGGCGTGTCTGACCCTGGAAGAGGTCGCAGTACGTTATCCCGGATCGCCATTCATTGCCGAGGCGAATGCGACTCGACAGAATCTTGCCTGCTCCTGAGCCATGAGGGCCACGCTGATCCAAAGCGTGGCGAAGGTGCTGGGCCAGACACCGCCCAAGCGGCTTGGGGTGGCCGTGTCGGGGGGCGGCGATTCTGTTGCCTTGCTGGCGGTTCTTGTTTCTTTCGCCCGCAAGAACGACGTAGATCTGCATGTCATTACCGTGGATCACGGTATCCGACCCGAGGCCAAAGCGGAAATCGCTTTTGTGGGTGAACTTTGTGCGCGCTGGAAGGTGCATCATGACGTCGCAGAGTGGACGGGATTGCATGGTCATGGAAACTTTCAGGCTGCCGCACGTGAGGGGCGATATGCCTTGATGGCGGATTGGGCCACAGCCCGCGGGATTGCGCATATCGCGCTTGGCCATACAGCGGATGATCAGGCAGAGACCTTTTTGATGAATCTGGCCCGGGGCGCCGGTGTGGATGGGCTGAGCGCGATGGCACCGCGCCGGATCGATCGTGGTATCACCTGGATCAGACCTTTTTTGGATGCAGAACGCGCCACCTTGCGCGATTTCCTGATATCCGAAGCGCTTCAATGGTGCGAAGACCCCAGCAATGAAAACCGCGATTACCAGCGGATCAAGGCGCGCGACGCGATGATGGCACTTGCCCCCTTGGGCATCTCGACCGAAAGCCTCGTTCAGGTGGCGGAAAACATGGCAAAGGCCCGTGAGGCCTTGAGTTGGCAGACCTTTATCGCCGCGCGAGATATTGTCACACTTCACCACGGTATCGTTGCAATGGACAAGCGGGCCTTTTTGGCACAGCCCCAAGAGATCGGCCGCAGGGTGGTGGCGCGCAGCGTTCAATGGGTGTCTGGAAGTGCCTATGGGCCACGCGGCCCGGCAGTGGCGCGTACCCTGGGGGCCATTCGCGCCGGAACAACAACGACGCTGGATGGATGCCAGATCTCGGTGAAAGACGGGGTCGTCTGGGTCTTTCGGGAATACAACGCGGTTCGCGATATGGCGTGTTCCGTACATGACACCTGGGATGAAAGCTGGAGAATGGTCGGACCACAGGATGATCGCGACCTTGTTGTACGGGCCTTGGGGTTTGAGGCCCTGAATACCATTGATGACTGGCGTGCGACGGGCCTGCCGCGTGCAGCGCTCGCCTCCGCGCCCGCAGTGTGGTATAATGACGAACTTGTCGCCGCGCCCCTTGTCAAAAAAGATGCGAATTGGAGCGCAGAACGCGTTGACGGCTTAGATACCTATTTCGCCGCACTATTATCGCATTGAACTGAGCCTGCGTATGTCTATCTTATAGGCAACACCCACGGCTTTACGCCTTGGTTTGAAATTTATCGGGAGAGTTTCCTTGGGAAATGCACGCAATATCGCGTTTTGGGTCGTACTGTTCTTGCTGATCCTTGCGCTATTCAACCTGTTTGGTGGATCGGGCAACACGCTCCAAAGCCGCGAAATCAGCTATTCTGAGTTCGTATCCGCGGTTGAGGACGGATCGGTCAGCAATGTGACGCTGGATGGGGAACAAGTGCGCTTCCGCCGCGGAACAGAAGATTTCGTCACCATCAAGCCCGAAGATGCTGAGGTGACTGATCTGTTGATCGCCAACGAGATCCCGGTGCGGGCAGAACAGCAACAGCAATCGGGCTTTCAGACGTTCCTCGTCTCGCTGTTACCCTTCCTGCTGCTGATCGGTGTCTGGATCTATTTCATGAACCGGATGCAGGGTGGTGGCAAAGGCGGTGCTATGGGCTTTGGCAAATCCAAGGCCAAGATGCTGACAGAAAAACATGGCCGTGTGACCTTTGACGATGTGGCCGGTATTGATGAAGCCAAGGAAGAGCTGGAAGAGATTGTGGAATTCCTGCGCAACCCGCAGAAATTCAGCCGCTTGGGCGGTAAGATCCCCAAAGGCGCTTTGCTTGTTGGCCCTCCCGGCACAGGTAAGACGTTGCTTGCGCGTGCCATCGCGGGTGAGGCAGGCGTGCCATTCTTCACCATCTCAGGCTCTGATTTCGTTGAGATGTTTGTGGGTGTGGGTGCATCCCGTGTCCGCGACATGTTCGAACAAGCCAAGAAAAACGCGCCCTGCATTGTGTTCATCGACGAGATTGACGCGGTTGGGCGCCACCGGGGTGCCGGTTATGGCGGCGGTAACGACGAGCGTGAACAGACGCTGAACCAGTTGCTGGTTGAAATGGATGGCTTTGAGGCAAACGAAGGTGTGATCATCATTGCGGCGACAAACCGCAAGGACGTGCTGGACCCTGCCTTGTTGCGTCCGGGCCGCTTTGACCGTCAGGTCACCGTGGGCAACCCCGACATCAAGGGCCGTGAGAAAATCCTTGGCGTGCACGCGCGCAAGACGCCTTTGGGCCCCGACGTCGATCTGCGCATCATTGCGCGCGGAACGCCCGGCTTTTCCGGTGCCGATCTGGCCAACCTTGTGAACGAGGCAGCACTGATGGCCGCCCGTGTCGGACGCCGTTTTGTCACGATGATCGATTTCGAATCTGCCAAAGACAAGGTCATGATGGGGCCGGAACGCCGCAGCATGGTCATGACCACGGCGCAAAAGGAAATGACAGCCTATCACGAGGCAGGCCATGCGCTTGTCGGGATGAAGTTGCCGAAATGTGACCCGGTCTACAAGGCGACAATCATTCCACGCGGGGGCGCTTTGGGTATGGTGATGAGCCTGCCCGAGATGGACCGCCTCAACATGTTCAAGGATGAATGTCACCAGCGCCTGGCCATGACCATGGCAGGCAAGGCTGCGGAAATCCACAAATACGGTGAAGACGCGGTGTCGAATGGTCCTGCGGGCGACATCCAGCAGGCGTCGGCCCTTGCCCGGGCAATGGTCTTGCAGTGGGGCATGTCGGACAAGGTCGGTAACATCGACTATTCCGAAGCAGCGCAGGGGTACGCTGGCAATACAGGCGGCTTTTCGGTCTCGGCCAACACCAAGGAGTTGGTGGAGCAGGAAGTCCAGAAGTTCATTCAGGATGGGTATGACTGGGCACTGAAGGTGATTCAGGAAAACACGGAAGAGTTTGAGCGGCTTGCGCAAGGTCTTTTGGAATACGAGACCCTGACCGGCGAAGAAATCGAACGCGTGATGCGCGGCGAACCGCCCCATGCTCCGGACGATGCGGACGGTGGCTCTGCGGTGGAAGAGAAGAAACCAAGTCTCACGTCCATTCCCAAAGCCAAGAAGAAAAAGACCGACTCGTCGGGAGACGGTGGGATGGAACCGGAACCTTCCGCCTGATGTATCAAGGCCCACCGCAACGGTGGGCCTTTTTCTTTGCCGTGATGATAGAGTGCCGATGGACTCTGGCTCGGCACCAACAGTCGCAAAAGGCTAGAGCACCGAAGACGGTTCCTGCGTTTTGAAGCCACGGCGGATACGCCATTGGCATCTTGGAATGCATAAGCGATCCTGAACTCCTCCAAACAAAATGTCATTGGAACGTGCTGCGCGTCTGCGTATAGACGGGCGTCTGGATCAGGAGGCTCAAATGCCCGCGTTAAAACCCACTTCTTTCACGGCCCGGATCACCTGGTTGGGCGTCGTTCCAGATCGCAGCGACAGTCTGCGCGCGGTCTCGATCCAGGCCGTTGACGCAACGTTCGACGGCTTTCCTGGCGAAGCCCATGGCGGGTCAATGCGGCCGTCCTGTGTCCGTGTGAAATCTCAGCACCCTCAAGGGACCATGATCCGAAACGTGCGACAGCTCAGTGTGTTGAGCGCCGAAGATCTGGCTGCCACAGCCTCAAGGATGGGATTGGACGCAATCGACCCGGCACTTGTCGGCGCGTCGATGGTGATCGAAGGCATCCCGGACTTTACCCATGTGCCGCCCTCTTCCCGATTGCAGGGCCCCTCAGGGGCCTGTCTGGTCATTGACATGGAAAACCGCCCCTGCAACCTGCCCGCACGCGAGATCGAACGTGAGGCGGCAGGTTTTGGTGGGCGGTACAAACAGGCAGCCAAGGGGCGACGCGGCGTAACGGCGTGGATTGAGCGGGCGGGACGCCTTGAAGTCGGGGATGCTCTGGTACTGCATGTCCCGGATCAACCCGTATGGGCTCATCTGGCGCAAGCACGGCGGTGAGCGGAGAGGTGGGGCGCACCAGGGTGCGCCTTACGGGGCGTGCGGCGACCTTGTGGCGCTCTTGGACGGATTGATCGGTTGAACCGCGCAGGCAATTGAAACGCGGAAGCCTGCGCTTTGCCCGGTGCTTGACCCGTAAGGCGGAGGCGTCCTCCGCCCACCCGGCCTCAGTCGGGCATGGGGTGTCCGCGCAAGCGCAGGAACAGGCTTTCTTCGTCATTGTTCTTGAAATACGGAACACTATCCGGAACGGCCCGGTCCATGACGCGCGCGTTCACCTCGCTCAGGACGACTTCTGTAATGAAGGGCATGTCAAACGACCGCACCTTGTCCAGATACACCCATTGCAAATGCGAAAGCTCATCTGAGGCTTGTTCGAAGTTGTCGAGGTCTGACACAAGATCGTCTGCGTCAATCAAGAAAAACCGTGCATCAAAGCGTCTGGGGCGTCCGGGGGGCGTCAACGCACGAAACACGAACTGCAGGGGTGCTGCATGGGGCAGGTGGCCCGTGGCTGCAAAGTCCCGCCAATCAGACGGCGCATCCTGCCAAGAACCGGGCTGGCCCAACACCTGACCGGTTTCCTCGAAAAGCTCGCGGATCGCGGCGGCTGCAAGGGCCGTGCCCATCCCGGGGGTGCTGTCCTCTTCGAGGCGGGTATCGTTGGGCGCCGAGAGCGGCGAGGCCAGCGGCACGTCCCCGTCCGCGGTATCGACCGCCCCACCGGGAAAAACGAACTTGTTGGGCATGAAAACCGCCTTGGCGCCGCGTTGTCCCATCAGAATGCGCGGCCGTGTTTCGCGATCGCGCAAAACGATCACGGTCGATGCATTGCGCACTTTCGACTTGTCGCTGTCATTCATCGCGGCTTTTGCCCTCACACTCGGAGCCTGCGGCGCGGATACTATCCGGTCTGACCAAACCCACCCATTTGACGCGCCCATTGAAAGGCGACAACGGCGCCTTTGAGCCTTGGCAGAAGGTAGAGCGACAAGGCGACGCAGCCAACCGCAAATATGGTAAACAATACCAAAGGCTCTGGCCGCCACGTTACGAAGGCAAAGTGTAAAAGCGGTGCCATCAGGTGCCCAACGATCAGGATCGTCAGATAAGCGGGTCCGTCATCAGCACGATGATGCGAGTAGTCCAGTTTGCAGACCGGACAGGAACTTGCCACTTTCAGGTAACTCTTGAGCAGGGGTCCCTGACCGCATCGCGGACAACGGCGACGCCAGCCGCGCACAAGGGCTGGGCGCATGGGCCGCTCGTCGGTGGTGTCCACCTGCGTGGCAACATCGGACGTTTGGTTCTCAGACATCATGATCAGGTCCCTTGGGCAGCTGTCCCTAGATGCTCTTATGTTTGCGGAAACGGAATGGCGCAAACCGTCCTTGCGTCCCGATGTCGCGCCAAAAGAGCGCTTTCTGCCTTCGATCTTTTTTCGACGGAAACGGCCTTGGCCTGCGTTTGATGTTCATACGGCGGCACACAAAAGGGGTCGTCGTGAGGCAAAACGGAGTATACCTCAATGAAACGCACAGCATTTATCATGACCATTTCTTCGGCCGCACTGGCCTTGATGACAGTGGCATCCATGGCGAAAACGCGCGGAGTGGATTTTTCGACGCTGGACATCGATGGAAATGGCCAAGTCACGATGGAAGAAATGCAATCCAGCGCGCAGGCCCGCTTTGACGAAGTGGATTCAGATGGCGACGGATTCGTATCGCCTGCCGAGCTTGCCGCGCACAGCAACGCGCAAGCGGCAGAGCGTGCGGAACGCATGATTTCGCGGATGGACGCAGATGATGACGGGCTGTTGTCGCCCCAAGAGATGATGCATCGCCGCACGCCCGAGCGTATGTTCAATCGGATGGACCAGGATGACAACGGCACCATCTCGGAAGAAGAATTTGAGCAGGCGCAGGCGCGCATGAAAGATCGTGGCCGTCACCGCAAGCACGATAACTGATGATCTCCGCCCCTTCCCCTTGCCAATCGGGGGAGGGGCACGTTAGCCCGCTTGCAGGATGACAATGCCATTGGATGCTCAGAATAGTGTGGATGATGCGGTGTTGCTGGCGCGCTATGCCCGTGGCGACGCGTCGGCCGCGCGGGCATTGACCGCCCGCTTGGTTCCCCGTGTCCATGCGCAGGCGTATCGTATGCTGGGTGACGCAACCGAAGCAGAAGACGTGGCACAAGAGGCGATGATGCGGTTGTGGCGTATCGCTCCCGACTGGCGCGAAGGCGAGGCAAAGGTGACCACTTGGCTTTACCGCGTGGTCGCCAACCTGTGCACCGACCGGCTCCGCAAGCGACCACGCGGAGCCGTAGACATCGAGGCCGTCGCAGAACCGCAGGACCCGGCACCGTCGGTTGAGGCAAAGATGCAGGCTGACGCGCGGTCAAACGCCCTCCGCGCGGCATTGGCGACACTGCCTGAACGCCAGAGGCTGGCCGTGATGATGCGGCATTTCGATGGGGCCACAAACCCCGAGATTGCAGCCCGGTTGGACATTTCGACGGAGGCGGTCGAAAGTTTGACCGCGCGCGGCAAACGAGCGCTGGCCGCCGCTTTGGCAGGGCGCGCGGCCGCCCTTGGATATGAGGATGAGTAACATGACTGACGCGCCAAAGCGCAAGCCTGATGCCTGGTTGGACGACCTGTTGGACGATGTTGCGAAGACGTCCATACCAGAGCCGTCGCCGCAATTGATGGTCCGCATTCTGGCGGATGCCGAGCATGTGATGCCACCGCCCGGTGGTGTACCAGTTCCTGATCCGCTTTGGCGCCAAATCGTTCGCGGGCTCGGCGGATGGGGCGCTTTGGGCGGTCTGGCCGTCGCGGGTGTCACGGGCCTCGCGATCGGGTTGGGTGCATTCGATAGCGTCGGTATGGACGCGGTCTGGTCCGCGGAGTTGTTTGAAACGTATGACGACGATACAGGTCTGGCCGCCTTTGGCTGGGATTATGAAGAGGGATGAAAATGGCTGATTCAGCACCACCTGCGACAGCTTGTCCGCGTTGGCTCAAAGTTGTTCTGGGCCTGTCACTCGGGTTGAACCTTGCGATCATGGGAACCCTCGCGGGGTTCTGGTTGCGCAGCGATCCACCACGCGAACGGCCGACAAGCATGGGCTATGCGGCTCCGTATGTCATCGCTCTGCCGCGCGACGTACGTCGTGATGTTTTCGCAGCGATCAGGTCTGACAAGACCCTGCCCGATCGCAGTGCGCGTCGGATTCACTACTCCGACATGATCGAAGTTCTGCGTGCCGAGCCGTTTGACCGGGACCGCGCCGAAGCCATTCTGAGCCTGCAAGGCAGCGAGGTGGCGCGCATACAGGATGTGTCGCAATCGGCCTGGCTGTCGGCGGTCGCCAACATGGACCTTTCAGAGCGATCTGCCTATGCGGAGCGGATCGAAAAGGTCTTGAGCCGCGGCAAACATAAAAAGACACGCGACCGAGACTAAAGCAGTTGTCGCAAAACCTGAATGACCTGACGCGGCCTGAAATCAGAGAGCTCAACGCGTAGATGATAACACGTGTCTCAAGTTGTTTCGAAAACGCCACCAGGCTTTTGGCTGTGGTTCAGCAGGCTGTTCAGATCTTGCCCGGCAGTAAGGTGCGAGCGCATAGGCACCTCATCCAATTGCCTTGGATCACATCAAGGCGGCACGCTTGTGCACAAGGCCATCCAAATCAGGCGGCAGGTCGGTGCAGGGCTACGCGGTTGCGCCCATCGGCTTTGGCGCCATAAAGCGCTTTGTCCGCACGATCCAACAGTGCTTCTGCCGTTTGGGGCAAAACGGCTGACGGTCCGTTCAGCGGGTCGCACACGGTCAATCCAATCGAAATCGTGACTGCAATGTGGACGTCGTTCTGCCCGGGGAGTGTAAAGGGCGTATTCCGGATGATGTGGCAGAGGCGAGTTGCCGCGTTCCGGGCATTCGCGAGGTCGGCACCCGGCATCACGATCAGGAACTCTTCACCACCGATGCGGGCCAACAGGTCGACGCCGCGCAGGTTTTCCCGCAAACGCTCGGCCGTCTCGATCAACACGGCATCCCCTGCAGCATGGCCATGGACGTCATTGATCTGTTTGAAATGGTCCATATCCGCGACCATTACGGCAAAGGGTTTGCGGGTGCTGATTGCCCGCTCTGCAATGCGCGCCAGATGCGGCATGGCATAGCGGCGATTGTGCAATCCGGTCAGCGGGTCATGCATTGCAGCCTCGACCCCTGAGCGGACAGTGTCGCGCAGCGCGTCGCCCAGACGCTTGCGCGCCAGCAGGGTACCGAGGCGCAGCGCCAATTCCGCCGGATCCGGATCACTGCACATCAGATCATTTGCGCCCATGTCAAGCATTTGCGCCCCAAGTGCCGTATCCGTTTCAACCTGCACGACCAGAATGGCGCTGTGGCGCGTGCGTGAATGGCTCCGGATTGTGGCAAGCAGGCCGAGCATTTCTTGCCCTTTTCCGGGCTCTACCACCAAAACGAAGGCATCCGCTTCGTCAACATCTGTCTGCGGGCCGACAGCATCTGCGGGTGTACAGCTTGTGAAGCACGCAGTGGATCGCGTGCGCAGGGCGGCTTGCCATGCGCCAAGCTGATCAGGGCAGCTGGTCACGAGTTTGACCGTCTGGGCAGGACCGAACTGCACATTCGGTTCTGCGAACCCAAGTGCGCGGGATGTGTCATCGCGCAATTGCCATTCGCTGGCCGAGGCGTAGGCGCGAATGACACTGCGGGCGCGTGCAACAAGCAATGTATCATCCAGTGGCTTTTGCAAGACATCTTCGAGACCCGCGGCCAGCAACCGCATCCGTTCGGCGGGCAGGACCGCAGAACACAGCGCAATCACAGGGACCTTGCCCGCCGCACTGGTCTTTTGCAGGCGCGTCATCAGGCGCAACGGCCCGCCATCCGGCATTTTGGTGGAGCACAGAATGAGATCGGGCAAACCTGACCGGAGCATGCGTATTGCTTCAGCGATGCTGCCCGCCTGTATGACTTCATAGTGAGCGGCGGCAAACTTGACACGCAGGACAATGCGGTTGGTCGCAATCGGATCTATCACCAGAACCTTTCCGTGCATCGCCCTCTTCCATCTTGTGCAAAAACCATGCATTCGTTTTTTGTTGGTTTAGGTTAACAAAGCGTTTCCAAGCGTCCGCAAAGGCACAATTCCATGGCAATGTCGCAAGAATCCGCCGAAGTCGTCGGCCTCAAGGCTCTGGCATGGATGGCCGGAAATGATGACTTGTTGCCGGTGTTTCTTGGGTCGACCGGCGCCAGCGAGGCCGATTTCCTGTCCGGTGCCACGGATTCCGCCTTTCTTGGGGCGCTTCTTGACTTCATCATGATGGACGATGTTTGGGTCACTGCCTTCTGTGATGCCGAAGGCCTCGGTTACGATCAGCCGATGATGGCGCGCATGTCTCTGCCGGGTGGGGGCCAGGTGCATTGGACATGACCCCAGCGCCGATCCGGGGCGTCATCTTTGACAAGGATGGAACGCTTTTTGATTTCGGAACCACGTGGGAGGCGTGGGCGGCCGCTTTCCTGCTTCGCGCTGCGGACGGTGACAGGGTAAGGGCTGCGGCCCTCGGCCTTCAGATCGGATACAATTTCGATGTGCAGTCATTTGCCAAGGACAGTGTCGTGATTGCCGGAACGCCCAATGATATCGCGGACGTGCTTGCGCCGCATTTTCCCGGCAAAAGTCAGGCCGAGCTTGTGCATATGCTGAACGAAGAGGCCGCGCATGCACCTCAGGCCGAAGCCGTGCCACTGATCCCCTATCTGGAAAGCCTGCGCGCCCGTGATCTCAAGCTTGGCGTGGCAACCAATGATGGCGAAGCGCCTGCTTTGGCGCATTTGGAATCGGCAGGCATTGTGCCTTATTTTGATTTCATCGCAGGCTCCGACAGCGGGTATGGCGGCAAGCCTGCGCCCGGGCAGCTCCTGGGGTTTTGCGCCGAAACAGGTGTGGCGCCCGACACCGTCGTTATGGTCGGTGACAGCCTGCATGATCTGCGGGCAGGGCGAGCCGCAGGCATGCGCACATTTGGTGTCTTGACTGGTTTGGCGACCCAGGCTGAACTGGCCCCATTCGCCGATGTTGTTCACCCCGATATCGGACACCTTCCGGCGTGGCTTGATCAGCAAGGTTGACGGGAACGCGGCCCCAAGACCCCTCTACGGCAGTGCGCGCAAGAAAAACGACATAGATCGTCGCAAACGGAAAGGCCAATTTGGTGAGGCTGCTGTGTCTTGGGAAGGCAACGCAGCGGAGGCTCACACAATGGCAGATCAAGTAATCATGCGCAAATCACGTGGTGGTGGGCGTGCCGGGGCCGCAGCGCGGCGGGGCAAGGCCGTGATCGAGCAGATGCCCTGGAATCCGCCAATCATGACAGATCCACCTGTGGAACCGCTCCGCCCCGAAGGTGTCGAAGCCATTCACGACGGTGCAATGCGCATCCTTGAGGAAATCGGTGTTCAGTTCCTGAACGAGGAAGCGCTGGAGATCTTGCGCGAAGCAGGCTGCAACGTCACGGATGACATTGTGCGTATGGATCGCGAATTTGTCATGGAAATGGTGGGCAAGGCGCCCTCGGAATTCACCCTCACGCCGCGCAATCTGGATCGCAAGATCACCATTGGCGGGCGACACCTGAACTTTGGCAATGTGTCCTCGCCGCCGAATTACTGGGATATGGAGATCGGGACCAAGGTGCCTGGCAACCGCAAGATGTGTGCGAACCTGCTCAAGCTGACCCAGTATTTCAATTGTATCCACTTTGCGGGTGGATATCCGGTTGAACCGGTCGATATCCACGCCTCTGTCCGCCATCTGGACGTCGTCTACGACAAGCTGACGCTGACGGACAAGGTCATGCACGCCTATTCGCTGGGCAAGGAGCGGGTTGAGGACGTGATGGAGATGGTCCGCATTGCCGGGGGCCTGTCGGACGCCGAATTCGAGGCGACGCCGCGTATGTATACCAATATCAACTCGACCTCGCCGCTGAAACATGACCATCCGATGATTGACGGCTGTTTGCGGATGGTGCGCCGGGGGCAGGCCGTGGTGGTGACGCCCTTCACGCTGGCGGGTGCCATGGCCCCGGTGACCATGGCGGGTGCTGTGGCGCAATCGATCGCCGAAGCGCTCTGTGCCATTGCGCTCTTTCAATACGTCCGGCCCGGCGCGCCTTGCGCGATCGGGACGTTTACGTCGAATGTCGACATGAAATCCGGTGCACCTGCATTTGGTACGCCGGAATACATGCGGGCGACACAGATGACCGGACAGTTGGCGCGGTTCTATGGTCTGCCGCTGCGCTCTTCCGGCGTTTGCGCGGCCAACGTGCCGGACGGCCAGGCGATGTGGGAAACCTCGAATTCGCTCTGGGCGGCTGTGCAGTCGGGTACGAACATGGTCTATCATGCGGCTGGCTGGCTTGAGGGTGGCCTGATTGCATCGCCCGAGAAATTCATCATGGATTGCGAAGTTCTGCAGCAAATCCAGAGGTATATGGACCCGTCGATCACAGCGACTGGCCCGGACGAGATTGCGCTGGATGCGATCAGGTCCGTTGGCAATCAGGGCCATTTCTTTGGCATTCAGCACACGCAGGATCGCTACACCACGGCGTTTTACCAACCGTTTCTGAGTGATTGGAAAAACTACGAAGGCTGGGAGCTGGCAGGCGCCATCTGGACGCCGGAGCGGGCCCACACGATGTTCAAGGACATCATTCGCGAATTTGAAGCCCCGCCGATGGATCAGGCCATTCGCGAAGAGTTGGCGGATTTTGTTGCGCGGCGGAAGTCCGAAGGGGGCGCACCTACCGATTTCTAAAGGTTCTTGGCTGGCCTTGCGGGAAAATCTTTCAAATTTGATATGTTATCGGATTGTTTAGGTCTGTCCGACCAAAGTGCTGACGTGGATTTGGGAATGATACGTCATGCATGGGTTGATAAATCGGGCAATACAGGGCTTTGTCACGGACACTTACGGGGCCGATAAATGGGTTGAGGCGGCGCGTATGGCCGATCTCGACTTTGTCGATTTCGAAGCGATGCTGGTCTATGATGATGGCCTGACCCCGCGCGTGCTGGACGCAGTCAGCACTGTGCTGCGCCGCCCCCGAAGTGACGTCATGGAGGATATCGGCACCTATCTGGTGTCACACCCGAATGTGGAGGCGCTGCGGCGCTTGTTGCGCTTTGGCGGGGTTACGTTTGTCGAATTTCTGCATTCACTGGATGATCTGCCGGATCGCGCACGACTGGCTGTCGCAGACCTGCACTTGCCGCGGATCGAGTTGCGGGATCATGCGCCGGGCCGGTTCAGCCTGGTCTGTGAAAGCCCGATCAAGGGTTATGGCCATGTGATGATGGGCATCTTGCGGACGCTTGCGGACGATTATGGCGTGTTGGCCTTGCTGGATCATCAGGGCAGCGGCAACGGGATTGAAACGATTTCGATATCGCTGATTGAAACTGAATTTGCAGAGGGACGGGTGTTCGAGCTCGGGGCGCGGGCAACATGAAAGACGATGTTAAACTCATCCACATGCTGGATATTCTTTGCCCGATGCACGTCGTGGTATCAGCGACAGGCCATGTGCTGCATGCCGGACCAACCTTGCGCAAGTTGCGCCCGGACGAACCGGTGGAAGGCCGCCGCTTCCTTGAAGTCTTTGATTTGAAACGCCCGCGCGGGATTGCGAATATGAAGCAACTTCGGACACTGGCCGGGACAAAGTTGCATTTGCAACTGCGCGATGCGCCAAAGACCGAGGTCAAAGGCATTCTTGTGCCGGGGCTGGACGATGGCACAAGCATCATCAACCTGTCTTTCGGGATTTCGGTCGTGGATGCGGTTTCGGACTATGCCCTGACCAGCGCCGATTTCGCCGCAACGGACCTGACCATCGAAATGCTCTACCTGGTCGAAGCGAAATCTGCTGCGATGGAGGCGTCGCGCACGCTCAACCTGCGTCTGCAGGGGGCAAAGATCGCGGCCGAGGAACAGGCTTTCACAGACACACTCACAGGTCTCAAGAACCGGCGCGCCATGGATCACATTCTGGATCGGCACGTGGCGTGGGGCACGCAATTTGGCCTGATGCAGGTCGATCTGGACTGGTTCAAGGCCGTCAACGATACGCTGGGGCACGCCGCCGGTGATCATGTGTTGCAGACTGTCGCGCGCGTGATGGTTGAGGAGACCCGGGAGAATGACACCGTGGCCCGTGTCGGTGGTGACGAATTCGTCATCGTCCTGCCCAATGCGCATGACCCGGCATCGTTGCGCAGTATCGGCGAGCGGATTATCAGCCGCCTGTCACGCCCGATGCCCTTTCAAGGTCAGGAATGCCGGATATCAGCCAGTATCGGCGTCGCGGTGTATGAACCCGGTTCCGGGGTCATGCTTGCCGATTTGATGGATGACGCAGACGTGGCGCTTTACGCCTCCAAACATCGCGGCCGGGCGCAGCAAACATTCTACACGCCGGATTTGCGCGAATCTGCCCAAAATTTGGCACCACCGTCAGGACGCGCTGAACCTAAAAGCGCGTGAGACGGAGTGTAACGCGGGACCCTGCACAAACGTTGCACAAAAAACGACCCCAACCGAGGTTCATTCTCTGCGGCAGGTCATCCTGGCGAAGTCGGAGCGTTGCCACGCCAAGGTGATCGCGCTGAAAGCCGTTTTCAACGGTGTAGCGACGCGAGAAAATGGCGCAGGATGCAGGTGCAATGGATTATCACTACAATCTGATATTTTTAATGAAGGTGAAGATGCACGTGGCATCCCGTAGGG
>CAYGQZ010000078.1:13934-16050 GCA_964352055.1 uncultured Rhodobacterales bacterium | reverse complement strand
GCTTTGAAACCTGGGGTGTTTTTGATGATCCCCGGAAACGATGACCAGAAGTTCGACCGCCGTGTCACCAGTGTTCTCAAATCTCCGCACGACGCCGCCGGGAACAGAGAACGTCTCCCATCCGCCCATGTCGACCGACACCTTGCCATCATCGTTCATGGTGACGCGCACGCCACTGTCGCGCGGGATGACAACCATCTTTTCGGCAAGGACAAACGGCGACACCCGCTGCCCCGGCTGCAACCGGAGCCATTCCATCGAGAAGCCGTGAGGATTGGCAATTCTGGCCGCATGGTCGCGGTTCTGGGTGATGCCGTGCCCGATCACCGGCGCAATCTCGGCGCCGCACCCGGTCAGCCCCATGTCGATAAAGGCCGGACGAAAATCGCGGTCGCCCGTCATCACCGCACGTTGCCGCATGTCCTCGGGGCTGTAGGTGCGCAAGGCCGCCACCTCTGCGGCGGTCATGGGGACGATGCATTCGTCGGCCGTTGGGGCGGGATCGCCTTTCGTGGTGTCGATCAGCACATTGTCCTTTGACAGATACAGCCCGTATTCCGCCGCCTCGTGAATGATATCGGGGTGAAAGATGACACCGCCCGTGTTGTCGCCCCCAAGCGTGGTAAAGATCCAGCCGTCGCCGGACCCGGTATTGACGAACCCGCGATAAATCCAAGTGGGCACTGAAATGATATCGCCGGGGCGGCCAATCAGTTCATTCTCTCCCTTGGGGCCCCAGCGGAACGTATATTCGCCATCATAGACCATAAAGACTTCGGCGGTGAAATGGATGTGCAGGTTGTTGGTGATGCCCGGAGGCATCGCTGCCGCGCCAATGTTGAAGCCATGGGCCTCAGGCAGATTGATCACCTGCTCCTTGGAGGAGGTCACGCCGGGGCCGATGATCGAATAGTTCTGTTTCAGATGCGAACCCGGTTTCTTGCAGTCGATGAAGGCCACCGTGCAAGACTGGTAGTCGCTGCGCTTGATGTGGCGCGCGTCCGCGTCGGCTTGGGAAATCTGGGTCATATCCGTGATCCTAGGTTTGAGCTTGGGTTCTGTGCCAGCCCGCAGGGATGCGCGCCGTGCCGCGAATGATCAGCGCACCGGGAAGCGCGATCTGTTCCGGGGCGCGTTTGGGGTCTGAAATCTCGCTCAGCAGCATCTTGGCCGTGGCGGTGATCATGTGCTGCAACGGTTGGCGGACGGTGGTCAGATCGAAGGTCTTCCAGCTTGCCATCGGCGCATCGTCGTAGCCAATCACCGACACGTCCTCGGGCACGCGCAGACCCAGTTCCTCGCGCAGCACTTCCAGCACGCCAAAGGCCATGTGGTCATTGGCGACAAACAGGGCGTCGGGCACCTGCGCCTGTTCAAAAAGCTTGCGCGTCTCCGTCATGGCGACATTGCGGCGAAAATGGCAATCGACGCAGGCCAGCGGCTCCAGCCCCGCCGCGTCCATCGCCGCAAGAAAGCCGTTGCTGCGGTCCACTCCGTTCAGAGCCTTGCGCCACCCGGCAAGGTGGGCAATGCGGGTGTGGCCCGCCTGGATCAGGAATTCCGTCGCCTGCTTGCCGCCTTCGAAATTCGCGGCCGTGACCATGGACACATCGGGATCGGATTGCCCGCGATTGAACAGAACGCAAGGGATGCCGGACTTGCGCACACGCGTCACCAACGCGTTCGACAGGCTGATCGAGGCCAGAACGATGCCATCCACCTGATCGGCCAGCAGATCGTCAATGATCGCATCCACCTCGTCCGAACTGTTGCCCGCGAAATAGACCGTCACCGAATACCCATGCGTGTTCAGCGCTTTGGAAAGCTCCTGCAAGGCCTGACCGAAAAACCCGTTCTTGAGGTGTGCCAGCACAATCCCGATCCGGAAGGAGTTGCCGGAGTTGAGCGACCGGGCGACGAGGTTCGGAATATATCCCAACTCGCGGGCAACGGCGCGCACCCGCTTGGCCTTCTCGGGATCGACAGAGGCAGAGCGCGAAAAGACCCGGCTGACGGTCGGCTGGCTGACCCCGGCCGCCTTGGCGACATCATTCGCTGTTATTCTGGGCGATCCCATCTGTCCCGTTCCCGCTGTCTATTCCGCCGCATCCCGGTG
>CAYGQZ010000078.1:6463-13834 GCA_964352055.1 uncultured Rhodobacterales bacterium | reverse complement strand
GGCCCCAGAAACAGGGCACCATAGCACGTCATGTGTTCCAGGAACCAATCGTCGCGATCCGTCATCACCTGCACATGCTCGGACGCGATGTCATCCGCGACGGCCAGCATCTCGTCATAGGTGTCGCACAGGATCACCTCGCCGTAGTCGGCCCAACTGACCGAAGCCGTGCCAGCCGTGGGCAGAATGGTCAGGATGCGGTCAACTTCGGCCATCGTGTCCTGCGCCAGCTTGCGCGAATTGGTGACCAGAACCGCGGGCGAGTTATAGCCATGCTCCGCCTGCCCCAGCAGATCGGTGGCGCACAGCTCTGCGTCCACGGTGTCATCGGCGATGATCATCGTCTCGGTCGGGCCTGCAAAAAGGTCAATGCCCACACGGCCAAAAAGCTGGCGCTTGGCCTCGGCCACAAAGGCGTTGCCGGGGCCCACCAGCAAATGCACAGGGTCAATCGTTTCGGTGCCAAGTGCCATCGCGCCCACCGCCTGAATGCCGCCCAGCACGTAAATCTCGTGCGCGCCGCCAAGATGCATCGCGGCGATGACACCGGGGTTCGGCTCCCCCTCAAAGGGCGGGGTGCAGGCGATGATACGCGGCACGCCCGCAACGGATGCCGTGGCGACGGACATGTGCGCCGAGGCGACCATGGGAAACTTGCCGCCCGGAACGTAGCACCCGACGCTTTGCACCGGGATGTTCTTGTGGCCAAGGATCACGCCGGGCAAGGTCTCCACCTCGATATCCAGCATCGAATCCCTTTGGGCCTGCGCAAAATTCCTGACCTGCTCTTGCGCAAAGCGGATGTCTGCCATCTCGCGCGGGCTGACCTTGGCGACAATCTCTGCAATCTCTGCGTCGCTCAGGCGATAGCTGTCCCGGTCATAGCCGTCGAACCTGTTGGCCAGTTCGCGCACAGCCGCGTCGCCCCGGGCTTCGATCTGCCCAAGGGTGTCCTCGACGATCCTGGCCACTTTGGCATCATCCTCGGCACGATCCGCCTCGGGCTTTCCACGTTTGAGATATTCAATTGCCATCGCTTACATCCTGATCCGGGCTTCGGTGTCGGGGTCAAAAAGATAGAGGTGATCCTGATTTAGGCTGATCCCCACAATATCATCCTGATCCTTGCGCAGGTGCCGATCGCCGCGCGCAATGACCCTTTGTTTGCCCCATTGCACGGTCAAAAGGGTGCTTTCGCCGGTGTTCTCAAAGGCATAAATGCTGACGTCGATATCGCCCTGCCCTTGCGCGTGCACGTTCATGTCGTCCGCACGCACACCCAGGATCGCACGGGCCCGGTCCGGCGACGTCACAGGCACCAGACGCGTGCCGCCGGTGGTGATGAACATGCCATCCGCCACCGATCCGTTGATCAGGTTCATCGCAGGCGAGCCGATAAAGCCCGCCACAAACAGGTTCGCCGGATCGTTATAGATCTCGTCCGGGGTGCCCAGTTGCTGGATGATCCCGTTCTTCATCACGGCCACGCGGTCGGCCAGCGTCATCGCTTCGATCTGGTCATGGGTGACATACACAGTCGTGATCTGAAGGCCGCGCGACAGATGCTTGAGCTCTGCCCGCATGGTCACGCGCAGTTTTGCGTCAAGGTTCGACAGCGGCTCATCCATCAGGAAAACCTTGGGCGTGCGCACGATGGCACGGGCCAGCGCCACGCGCTGACGCTGACCACCGGACAGCGCCTTGGGCTTGCGATGCAGGAATTCGGTCAGTTCGACCTGTTCGGCGGCTTTCTCGACGCGGGGCTTGATCTCTGACTTTTCGGTGCCGCGCACGCGCAGCGGATAGGCGATATTGTCAAAGATCGTCATATGCGGATAGAGGCCGTAATTCTGAAACACCATGGCCACGTCGCGATCCTTGGGCAGGTCGTCATTGACCATCCGGTCACCGATCCAGATTTCGCCCGCAGTCGGCTCTTCCAGCCCGGCAATCATCCGCATCGTCGTGGTCTTGCCACAGCCGGACGGGCCCAGAAGGACCAGAAACTCCCGATCCTTGATGTGCAGGGATTGGTTATCGACACCGATAAAATCGCCCCAGCGTTTGGTCAGGTTGTTCAGTTTGATCTCGGCCATCAGCGTAAGGCTCCCGTTGTGCCACCGGCGTGCATCATGTCGGATTTCATCGCACGGCTCCCATTGTCATGCCTTGCACGAAGTATTTGCGGATCATCAGCGCCAGAACGAACATCGGTGCCATGATGATGATCCCGGCCGCCGACAGCAGGTTCCACAGATCCCCCTCTTCGCCCTTGAACAAGGCCAGCCCGATGGGCAACGTCACCGCGTTCTTGTTGGTCAGGATCAGCGCAAACAGAAATTCGTTCCACGCGATAATGAAGCAAAAGATCGCGCTGGTCAGAAGGCCCGGGGCCGCCATCGGCAGAACGATATTGCGGATCACCTGCAACCGCGACGACCCATCGACCATCGCCGCCTCTTCGGTGTCCATCGGGATGCCGTCGATGAAGCCTTTGATCATCCAGATCGCAAAAGGCATCACGATGGCCAGGTTCACCAGGATCAGGCCCACCCGTGTATCCAACAGGCCCACATCGCGAAACATCACGAAAAAGGGCAGGATGATCACGACGGCAGGCACGAATTGGGTGGCAAGGATCGTGACCAGCATCATCGTCTCGCCGCGCATGCTGAACCGGCTAAAGGAATAGGCGGCCAGCGTGGCAATCGGAATGGCAAAGATAATCGTGACAAAGGCCACGATGGTGGAGTTCAGCAGTTTCTCACCCAGCCGGTATGGATCATCAAAGACGACGCCGAAATTCTCCAGCGTCGGCGTAAAGAACAGCTTCAACTGGTAGACGTCCACGTGGGTTTTGAAGGCCGCAAGAAAGATCCACACAATCGGGATCAACATCACGAACATGGCGATCAGGATCAGGACAACCTGAATGGCCCCAAAGATCTGCTTTTTCTGTTTGCCCGTCATTGTTCAGCCTTCCGGAATACGAACTTGGCATAGGCGTAGGTGAGGAAGATCATCGGGATCACCATCAGCCATGCGACAGAGGCGGAGTACCCGATCTGCCCGTATTTCATGCCGTTGAAATAGATGTAGTGGCTCAGCGTCTGCGTCGCGGTGCCGGGGCCGCCATTGGTCAGCATGAACACCTGATCAAAGGTCTTGAGGCTGAAGATCGACTTGAGGATGATCACCACCGCCAGAACCGGCGCAAGCTGCGGCAGGGTCACATCCTTGAACACCCGCCATCCGCTGGCCCCATCCACCTGTGCGGCCTCGATCGTGTCGCGCGGCACGCTGGCCAGACCACCGATCAGAACCAGCGTCAGGAACGGGATCCAGCCCCAGACATCGGCCATGACAACAACTGCCAGGGCCAGTTGCGGATCAGCCAGCCAGCTGACATCCGCCAACGGCGGGATCAGGACCCCAAAGAACGCATCGAACAGACCAAATTCGGGATTGAACATGAACCGGAACGACACACCGATCAGCGCCGGGCTCATCGCAAAGGGCAGGATCAGCAGCGTCTGCGCAGCACTGCGCAGGCGTCCACCCGGCGCCAGCAGCAAAGCCAGGCCAAGGGCGAAAACCGTGGTCAGCCCGACAGTCAGAACCGTATAGACGGCCGTCACCCAGACCGAATTCCAGAATGCGGGCTCTTCAAAGAACGCCCAAAGGTAGTTTTCCCAGCCCAGATACTGCTCAAGCGACCCCGGACGGTTGAGGCGTCCAACCGTAAAGGACAAACGCGCGGCCTCGATCAGGGGCCAGATCGCGGTTGCAAAAACGACAACAACGGCCGGCAGAACAAGAAGGTATTTGAGTGTATTGTCGCGCATCGGAGTGCTCCCGATCCCGGTTGCCCCAAGCGACAGTGCGCCGTGGGAGGGTATGGAGCGCGCGGCACCGCGCTCCACATTGGCTCAGCCGTTCGGCTTACTTCAGCACGCCCGCGCGGCGCAGAACCTTGTCGGACCGCTCTGCGGCGTCGGTCATCAGCGCGGCCACATCCCCGCCCGAGGCAGCCTCGGCAATGGCTGCGGACAGGATGTCGCCGATTTCCGGCCACTCCGCGATCTGCGGCATGATGTCGGACTGCTTCAGACTGTCCCAGGCCGCAGCCTGAATACCGTCATTGGCGGCATTCACGTCCGGGTCCTGCAAGGACGAGATATGCGTAACCACGTTGTTGACGATCGGCTTGCCCGCCACTTCACGCTCCGTCGCATTGGCCTTGTCCATTTCCGGATTTGAGAGCCATTTCAGGAACTCCCACGCAGCGTCCTGATTCTGCGAATATTCCGAGATCGAGAAGGGCATCGAGATCGCATAGGTCTTGGTCGTGCCCTGATAGGACGGCATGCCGGTGAATCCGACCTGATCCTTGGTCAGGGTTGAACTGTCAGGATTGTAGAAGCCCGAATAGGCCCACCACCAGACGGGGATCATCGCGGAATTGCCCTGCATGAAGGACTGGCGCGCGTCCTGTTCGTTGAACGCAACGCTGTTCGGGTTCGTCACGCCATGCTCGGTATGCAACGCGATGTAATCCTTGGTCGCCTGAATACCGGCCTCCGACGCCCAGGCCGCACTGCCATCTTCGTTGAAGATTTCCGCACCCGCCGCCCACAGGAAGTTGATCCAGATGAACAGGTTCTGACGGTTGCCGTCGTTGTTGTAATACAGCGCAATCGGCGCGATATCGGGGTTGGTTTCCTTCAGCTCCTTGCCGATGCGCACCACATCCTCCCAGGATGTCGGCGGCTCCGGGATCAGGTCCTTGCGGTAAAACATCAACTGCGGATGCGCACGCAGCGGAAAACCGAGCGTTTCACCCTGAAACTGTGCCGACCGGGCAAAGGCTTCGGGATAGCGATCCATGCTGATGCCATCGCGCGCCATCAGATCGTCAATCCGCTTGATCCAGTGCGCGTTGGGCGGGCCCCAGCTGTCAAGATAATTCACCACATCGAACGTGCCGTTGGCGGCAATGCCTTCCGCGTTGATCTTTTCCTGCAACGAACCAAACGGGATGAACGTCCACTCTGTCTCGATACCCGTCAGTTCGGTAAACTCGTCGTCCCGCAGCATCAATCCGTCGAATTGCGGCGTCACCACGCTGAGAATGTTCAGCTTGGTGCCGGCGAAAGGCTTGCCCGGCAAAAGATTGTACTGCTCAAGATGTCCATCCGCGAGCGCAGCGATGGGCATCAATGCCGTTACTGCTGCGACGGCCACCGAGGCCAAAAACGTCCGTTTGCGCATGTTTTCCTCCCATTGCGACTGTGTCTTGAGTCGACTATACACATCGTGAATGCGTATTCAACAGTTATGAATACGCATTCACGTCCAATCTGTCGGCGGGTGCATCGCCAGACATCAGCACTGCGGAAGGCGGCAAAATGAGGGAAAATCGGTTACGGCACCTGTTGGCCAAAGGCGCGTCAATCACCAATGCCTGGCTGTCCATTCCATCCGGCTATCTGGCCGAGGGGGCAGGCCACCAAGGCTTCGACAGTGTCACGGTTGACCTGCAACACGGTCTGATCGGGTTCGAGTCTGCAGTGACCATGCTGCAAGCGATCTCTGCGACCCCCGCCGTCCCCTTGGTCCGAGCGCCGTCCAATGACGCCGTGGCCATCATGCATCTGCTGGATGCGGGGGCGTATGGCGTGATCTGCCCGATGGTCTCGACAGCCGAGCAGACGCAGCACTTCGTTTCCGCCTGTCGCTATCCGCCCGATGGCAACAGGTCGTTCGGCCCGGCCCGCGGCAAGCTTTATGGTGGCCCGGATTATTTCGACCACGCGAACGCTGAGGTCATGGCAATCCCGATGATCGAAACCGCGCAGGCGCTTGAGAATATCGACGACATTCTCGCCGTTCCGGGCGTGGACATGATCTATGTCGGTCCAAACGATCTGGCCCTCGATCTGGGCGAACGACCCGGTGCGGAATTGGAGGGCGGTGCGACCACCAAGGCGATTGCCCACATCCTGGCGCGCGCGAAGGCCGCAAAGGTCGCAACCGGTATTTTCTGCGGCTCGGCGACGGTTGCGCAGGACAGGCTGCGTCAGGGTTTTGATCTTGTCACCCCGGGCAACGACTTTGCCCTGTTGATGCAGGCCATGTCCGAGGCGGTGGCGGTGACAAACCAGACGTCCTGATCCCAAAGCCAGCACGCGCAAATCCATTCGCGCAGGCAGGTCGCGGCGATCAGCGACAATTGCACCCTTCTCCGGACCAAGCCCCTCTGTCCCCGTCAGCGCCATGCTGCGAAACGGCGACTGCGCGCAAAATCCCCGCCGCAACCACGCGAACGCATGGAAAGCGCCTCCGGAATGGCGATGTGCCCGCTTGTTTTGTGCTCACCGGAGTGCCTGCAGATAGTCCCGGCATCAACCGCTTGCCTTCTTTGGAAAAATCCGGCGCAGGCGTCGAACAGGTGAAACCGCCCGCGCCCTAACCAACCGCAACCCGAGGCCGCCCCGCCGCCTCGACCGTCAGCGTCGCCTCCACAAAGACCTCGCGCGCCTCGGTCTGTGCCGTCCGAATGTCTCGCTCGACAACGATCTCGATGTCAGCGGCCCCCGCTGCCAGCGCCGCCTCTGACGCCGCAGCGCGCAGCACATCCTCCAGCCGTTGCAAGGCCAACGCAGCTGCGCCGAAATCCTCCGGCCCGCTCTCCAGATGGACCCTGAACCGGCCTTCGCTGGGAGATGTCACCGTACCGCTCCGGCGCATCATGACCCGGCCCACCACGGCTCCGATGGCGTTGGCCACCCCCGCGTCCGCAGGCAGGATCATTTCACAACCCAACCGTTCACCCACCGCCGGATAGTAACTGCCAGCCGATGCGCCCAGACCCACGACAGGCACGTTCACCCCCGTATCGATGCGTAACACGCCATGATGCGCGCCCATCCCCTTTTCCATCAGCACGTGGGTCGCAAGGCTCTCGGCCAGCCCCTCCTCCGCCAACGCGGCCTGCAACAGGGCAATGCCCGTCTGATAGGTCAGGCGGTCCACGATCATCTGCGCCATGACACCCGGATCACGGGCCAGCATGTCGCCCGCCCCGGTCCGATGACGGCCAAACAGCTGCAAGGCCATGCGGGCGGCTTCTGCATTCCAGGCGGTCAACCGACCCAGCACATGGGATGCATCCGACGGGGTCACCGCCGAGATTTGCACCAATCCGCGCTCCACCAGCCGCTTCAGCGCCCCCTGCTCCATACGGGTGCGCAAGACCGCGGCCAACGGGCAGACCTCAGACCCGATACGCTCCAGCAACGCCGCATCCCGCGCCGCAATCCCGTCCGCATTCATCCCCGGCACGGCACGCACAAACCGGCCATCATATTC
>CAYGQZ010000078.1:4927-6363 GCA_964352055.1 uncultured Rhodobacterales bacterium | reverse complement strand
CCCACGATCGACGCCGCAGGGCCGCTCAGGATCGTTTCGATCGGACGGCCCCGCGCCTGCGCCGACGACATCAAGGCGCCATCCCCGCGCACCACCATCATCGGGGCGGAAATGCCAATCTCGCGCAACACCGCCTCGGCCCGGCCAATCAACGCATCGATCAGGCCAATCAGACGGGCGTTCAGCAGGGCGGTCAGGGCGCGCTTGGGCCCGCCCAGCTTGGCCGACAACTGGTGCGACGCCGACACCGGACGCCCGGTGATCTCGCGGACCAACGCCATGGCACGCTGCTCATGGGCCGGGTTGCGGGTGGCAAACTGGGCCGCCACGGCAAAGCCGCTTACATCCTCACGGTGCGCTTGCAAAAACCCGACAAGCCCCGCCTCATCCAATGGGGCAGCCTCGGACCCGTCATGCACATGGCCCCCGGACAACACGCAAACCGGATCGCCCTTCAGCGCATCCGACAGTCCGTGTGTGTCCAGATCACGGGCCGGAAACCCGATATAGATCAGGGCCACGCGCCCGCCCTGCCCCTCGACCAAGGCATTGGTGGCAAGGGTTGTCGACAGCGACGCCATCGAAATCGCGGCAGGCTCCAGCGCCGCCTCAGCCAGCACTGCACGCACCGCCGCCCCCACGCCAAGCGCAAGGTTGTGGCGCGTAGTCAACGCCTTGGCGCGCGCCAGCACTTCGACGTCATCGCGGATCAGGACGGCGTCCGTATAGGTGCCGCCGGTATCGACGCCCAGCAATATGGCCATGACTGCTCCCTCGTTTTCTTCCGCCTACAGTGCCGGATCGCGACCTGTCGCGCCCAATTGCGTCACCGCCCAGCGGGCCGCATCCGCAACCGCCGCATCCGGGTCATCGACCAAGGCAGCGGCTTGCCCGGACAATCCCGGATCGCCCGAATTGCCGATGGCGTAAAGCACATTGCGCACAAACCGGTCCCGGCCGATGCGTTTGATGGGCGATCCCGAAAACCGCGCCCGAAAGGTGGCGTCATCCAGGGCCACCAACTCCGCCAAAGGCGGCGCGCCGACAGCCCCAAGATAGCGCATGTCGCTGGCCGCCACGGCGAACTTGTTCCAGGGGCACACCGCCAGACAATCGTCGCATCCGTAGATCCGATTGCCCAAAGCCCTCCGCAACGCCACGTCCACCGGGCCTTTATGCTCGATGGTCAGATAGGAAATGCAGCGGCGCGCATCCAAGCGGTAGGGGGCGGGAAAGGCATCGGTCGGACAGATGTCCAGACAGGCGCGACACGACCCGCAATGATCCACCTCCGGCGGGTCGGGTTCCAGGTCCAACGTGGTAAAGATCGCCCCCAGAAAGGCCCAGTTGCCCCAGTCACGACTGACCACATTGGTATGCTTGCCCTGCCAGCCCAGCCCGGCGGCCTGCGCCAGCGCCTTTTCAGGCACAGGGGC
>CAYGQZ010000078.1:2018-4827 GCA_964352055.1 uncultured Rhodobacterales bacterium | reverse complement strand
TGATAATCGCGACCCTGCGCATAAACGGAAACCGCCGCCAGATCAGGACGCGCCAGCACCGCCAGCGGATCATGCTCCGGCGCATAGCTTTCGGCCAGCATCAGAACCGACCGGGCCTCGGGCCACAAGGCCGCCGGATTGCCGCGCCAGGCCATGCGCTCGGCCATCCAGCCCATCTGGCCATGAAACCCATCCGCCACAAAAGCCGCCAACCGCTCCGCCACCTGCGGCACAGCATCCGGGCGACAGACGCGGGCCGACACAAACCCCTCTTGCAGGGCGCGCGCGACAATCCGCTCTTTCAGCGCAGACATATCTTCTCTTGGCCAGAAATATCCCGGGGGGTCCGGGGGGCTGGCCCACCGGTCCGACGGCAAAAACTAAAAATCCAGGTCATTGTAATGACGCGGTGGCGGAAAGCCCGACACCTGATCGGCCAGGATCGACCGGAACGCCGGGCGCGACTTGATCTTGGCATACCAGTCCTTGACGATCTCCGACCGGTTCCAGTCCACGTCCGAGATATAGTCCAGAGAAGACAGATGGGCGGCGGCGGCAAAATCGGCCAGTGTCATCACATCGCCCGCCAGCCAGCGCCGTTGATCCAGCAGCCAATGCATGTAGTCGAGGTGGTACTTGATTGCCTTGGCCCCGTCCTTGACGTTGCGACTGTCGGGAAATCCGCGGCCCATGACCTTCTTGTTGACCCGCTCATAGAGCAGTTTCGAAGTCACCTCGTTATGGAACTTGTCGTCAAACCAACCGACCAGGCGCCGCACTTCCAGCTTCTGCAGCGGGTCGGCGGGCATCAGCGACGGGCTGGGACGGGTCTCTTCGATGTATTCACAGATGGCGGCGCTCTCGCTCATCATCACACCGTCAAGGCGGAGCACGGGCACCTTGCCCGCCGGGTTGCGGCGCAGGAAATCCGGGTCCGGCTCCCAATAGCGTTCCTCGACCAGCTCCACCTCGATCTTCTTTTCGGCAAGGCTCAGGCGGACCTTGCGGCAGAACGGGGAAAGCGGAACGTGAAAGAGGCGGGCCATCAGGTCTTCCCGGATATGTAATGACAAGGGTCAGGCATGCATGCACCCGCGCGCCGGGATTTTCAACTCTCGAAACACCTGGCACGGCCATCCGCGCGGATCGTGGCCGCTCCATCCAGCACCTGCGCGCTTCTTTTGCGGACAAAGGACGACGGGTTGCGGGCGGAGCGGTTCTTGGGCGACGGCAGGATCGCGGCCAGCCGCGCGGCCTGCACATCGCTCAGCTCCGCTGCGCTGACGCCGAAATAATGCTGCGCTGCCGCTTCCACGCCGAACACGCCCTCGTCGAACTCCGCCACGTTGAGGTAGACCTCAAGGATGCGGCGCTTGGACCAGACCGCCTCGACCAGCGGGGTCATGCCCGCCTCCATCACCTTGCGCACCCAGCTGCGCCCGTGCCACAGATAGACGTTCTTGACGACCTGCTGGCTGATGGTCGACGCGCCACGCACGCTGCCTTCCGCAATGGCCCCGCGGATCGCCGCCACATCCAGCCCCCAATGCAGGCAAAAGTTGGCATCCTCCGCCGCCACGGCGGTTCGGGCCATCACCGGCGCAATCTGTTCCATCGGCACCCAGTCATGCTTGACTGACCCCAAACGGCTCTTTTCCTGCATCATGTACAGCGTCGTCGGCGGGTTCACGAAAGCCCACAACACCGCCCCCGCAAGCGCCAGCGCTGCCACCGCCGCAACCAAACGCAATCCCCAGCGCACAGCCCAGCGCCCCGGCTGGAACGGCGGTTTCGACTGTGCACCCTTTTGGGCTTTTTTTCTGCTCTGTCTTGCCATGGCCCAGCTATAGGACGGCAAGGCGCGGCTGTGAACTACTGCGTCACCGCGCGGGCCAAAAAGGCGCCGATCCGGCTGGCGCCCTTGACCGACGGGTGAATCCCATCCAGCGCAAACAAACTCCGGTCGCCTGCATCAATCGCATCCTCGCTGTCGACAAAGACCAGACCGGGGGTGCGGGCGGCCAGACGGGCCATGCGGGCGTCAAACTCCACCAGATAGGGGCGGCAGCCAGCAAAACGACCCGACCGATAGCTGGCATAATAGCCCATCCAGATCACGGCAGCGCCGCCCGCGCGGGCGCGCTGCACAAACTCCGGCACGGCACCGCGCAAATCCGCGGAAATCAACCGATCAAGGACCGGATCGCAGGCGCTGCACCCACACAAGGCCAGCAGATCATTGGCCCCGCCATTCATCAAGACCACGTCCCAGGACCCACCGGCATACTGCGCCACAACACTGCGCCGATCCGCGGCGTTTACGAATCGGGCGCCCGAGACGGCACGATTTTCGACCACAGCACCCAGCGCCTCACCCATCTGGGACGGGATATCCCGGCCCGTCCAGGCGTGCCAGGCCAGCAGACTGTCGCCCACAGCCAACACCCGCAGGGGTGCCGCCGCCGCAGCACCGGCCCAAAACACAATGAAAAGCAACACAAACCGCATGAGGCAAAGATAAGGCGGAATGCCGCGCTGACCAACAATCAACACTCCATTCACCAGAAACCAAAAAATCTATTCAATTACAAAGTGTTAATTACTAACGCCCGTTAAGCGATTCTGGTATCTTAATTGCTGTTAGGAATCGTAAACATGTCTTGCGAGGATTGGAGATGATAGAGGCAACACGCAACGTTCTACCGGGTGGTATCCTGCCCCAGCAAAGGGTGCTCAACGCCACGGACGCCGCCCTTGTCTGGGTGCTGAAATGGTCTGGCGACGCCGATCACGTGATCGCCGCCAAACT
>CAYGQZ010000078.1:0-1918 GCA_964352055.1 uncultured Rhodobacterales bacterium | reverse complement strand
TTGTCTGGGTGCTGAAATGGTCTGGCGACGCCGATCACGTGATCGCCGCCAAACTTGAAACCATGCCCAGCCGGGTCGCCAACATCCTGTCCGAAGTCAGCCATATCGGCAGCCGGGACCAGGCGACCAAAATGATCGCCCAGCGCCAGAAGTAGAGTCTACTCCGCCGGAATAGCACCCACTTCTTCACTCAACGGCGCAGGCAAATGCACCAGCATTTCCTTCGGGCAAGCCTGAAGGAAATTGTGCTGTTCCGCGTCCCAGTGCTGCAGGATATCGGCGGCCTTGCGGCTGCCCGTCTCTTCCAGATGCCGTTCCAGCAATATCTCAAGCTGATCCATCCAATGGCGCACCGTCACCGGGCAAGTCACCAGCGTTTCCATGTTCATCAGGGCCTGGGCCTTGCCTTCGGGATCATAAAGATACGCCATGCCGCCGGTCATCCCGGCACCGAAATTGGCGCCGATCTCACCCAGAATAACGGCCACGCCCCCGGTCATGTACTCACAGCCGTTCGATCCACAGCCCTCGATGACCACATGGGCACCCGAATTGCGCACGGCAAAACGCTCGCCCGCGCGGCCTGCGGCAAACAGGTACCCAGCCGTCGCACCGTACAGGACGGTGTTGCCGATGATCGTGTTCTCGGACGCCACAATGGGCGATGACATCGGCGGACGCACCACGATGGTGCCGCCCGACAGACCCTTGCCCACATAGTCGTTGGCATCCCCGGACACTTCCAGTTTCAGCCCCGGTGCCGCAAAGGCCCCCAGCGACTGGCCGGCCGATCCGCTCAGCTTTACGGTCAGGTGGTCGCGCTGCAACGTGTTGCGCATGCCGAACTTGCTGACAATATGGCTTGATGTGCGGGTGCCGACGGTGCGGTGGGTGTTCTGCACCGCATAGCTCAGCTGCATCTTTTCGCCATATTCAAGGAACCGGGCCGCGTCGCGCACGATTTGCGCATCCAGCGTATCCGGCACCGCGTTGCGCTCCTTCGAGCGGTCATAGACGATGTCCTTGGACCCATCGACACTGATCAGCATCGGGTTCAGGTCCAGATCATCCAGATGCGCCGACCCCCGGCTGACCTGCGCCAGCAGATCGGCCCGGCCAATCACATCATCCATGCTGCGCGCCCCAATCGACGCCAGCAATTCGCGCACTTCCTGCGCATAGAAGGTGATCAGGTTCACGACCTTGTCCGCATTGCCGGTGAACTTGTCGCGCAGCGCCTCGTCCTGCGTACACACGCCCACGGGGCAGGTGTTCGACTGACACTGACGCACCATGATACAGCCCATCGCGATCAGGGCTGCGGTGCCGATGCCGTATTCCTCGGCACCCAGCATCGCGGCCATGACAATGTCACGGCCCGTGCGCAGGCCACCATCGGTGCGCAGGGTCACGCGGTCGCGCAGGTGGTTCATCGACAGCACCTGATGCGCTTCGGTCAGACCCATTTCCCATGGCAGACCTGCATATTTGATCGAGGTCGCCGGGCTCGCACCCGTGCCGCCATTGTGGCCCGAAATCAGGATCACATCCGCCTTGGCCTTGGCCACACCGGCGGCAATCGTGCCAACACCGCTTGAGGCCACCAGTTTCACTGTCACCTTGCAGCGCGGGTTGATCTGTTTCAGGTCATAGATCAGCTGCGCCAGATCCTCGATGGAATAGATATCGTGGTGCGGCGGCGGCGAGATCAGGGTGACCCCCTTGGTCGAGTGGCGCAGCCGCGCAATCAGGTCGGTGACCTTCATGCCGGGCAACTGGCCGCCCTCACCGGGCTTGGCGCCCTGGGCCACCTTGATCTCCAGCTCTTCGCACTGGTTCAGGTATTCGGCGGTGACCCCAAAACGGCCCGAGGCCACCTGCTTGATCTTGGCCGACGGGTTGTCGCCGTTGGGCTCGG
>CAYGQZ010000077.1:0-16488 GCA_964352055.1 uncultured Rhodobacterales bacterium | reverse complement strand
TAATTCTTCATCAGAATTACTGTCGCGTTGCCCTCAAATCGGCTCTGCCTCAATCCGTGTGGCGGAATGGTAGCATTCTCGCCGAATATTTTGACCATCCACTTCGCATAGACCTGCCCGATGCTACGGATCATGTTGGAGCCGAGATATTTCTCGATGCCATCGAGGGATGTTGGTGCGGAGGTTTTCAGGAACCGGGCGCGGACTCGCAGACCGTGCGTGCGATCATTGACCCGTGCGCCAGAGGCGGTGACCCGCTCTCCCGCAGAAATCATCGCCGCGTGGCGTCGCGGACGGCCCGAAGACATCAATTGGATGAGCTTAGCCGCAGAGATTTCGGATCAGGTGTTTGCCGTGCGTCACGTCATCATCGCGCCAGAATTCGAACTGTCATCGACGGATTTACAGCATGCCGTGCTTGCCATCAGTCGCGAATATCGGTTGTCATATCTGTCGCTCAGCCAGGTTTGCGTCGTGGAGCACTTGAAAGCGCGGGGAGCAAGCACTGCTCATTTCCATCTGGCAATGCCGGAATTCGACTTGCAAACCGGTAAAGTAATGGACAGCCGCTTCACGCGCATGCGCGATGAAAAACTAGCCCGCATGCTGGAGCTTCAACTGGGACACCCGGTCGGGGCAGGACGCTTCAATCGGGAGATTTACTGGGCCTGAAGCATGAGCATGCAGAGATTGATCTGTCCCCGTTTCAAAATGCACTCGAACAAGCGTCAGCCGCCGCCGGACATCCTGAAGAGGATTGGCTGCTATTTCGAGCCCGTGCCGGTCAGTTTTATCGATCACCGTCGCGCCCAAGACCTCATTATGATGTTCGATCCCAGCCACAGGACCATGTGGGCGATCCGCGGCAAAAGCTGGAAGACAACGGATCAAATTTTGAAACAACCTCGAATGCCACATATTCACCAAACAGTGGCCTCCGCTAGGCTAAGCCATCGGCTCCAGATGGAATTCCGCAGTGCGCTCGAGGTTGCGAAGCTGGTTCGGATTGCTTCTTTTTCAACAAGTTGGCGAGATCATCCCCATTTCGCTGTCGGCAGGACACAAGCGGGTTCTGTCGCAGCCTTTGGTTCTTGACCGAAGTGTCCTGAAGGACAGAGGGTTCTAGGTTCCAGCATCGTGTATTTGGAGGTCGCAAGATGATCTCGTTCAAGGGTGCGCAGTTTCCGAGAGAGGTGATCCTCTTCGCCGTGTTTTTCTATGTCCGCTACACGGTGTCCTATCGGGATTTGGAGGAGATCATGGCCGAGAGAGGCGTTAGCGTGGATCACGCCACCCTCAATCGCTGGGTCGCGAGGTACTCGCCTTTTATCGCAAATACAGCCGGGCGTCGGAAGGCGCCTGTCGACCGATCCTGGCGCATGGACGAGACTTGCATCAATGTGAAAGGCGAGTGGGTCTATCTTTACCGCGCCGCCGACAAGCTCGGCAAAACGCTCGATTTCATGCTGTCGAAGCGGCGCAACAAGTCGGCAGCGACCAAATTCTTCGCCCAAGCCTTGGAGGTGAACGGCCTGCTGCAGAAGACTGTGATAGACCGGAGCGAGGCGAACACGGCGGGGATAACCGCAATCAACCGAATGCTAAAGTCGTTCGGCTGCCGGATCCCGATCGAGATGGTCAGGATCAAATACCTCAATAACATGGTCGAGCAGGAACACCGTTCGATCAAGAAACGGATCCGACCGATGCTTGGCTTCAAGTCCTTCGGGTCAGCCTCCGCCACGCTCGGGGGCATCGAGGTCGCGAACATGATCCGCAAAGGTCAGATCACATCCGGACTCTGTCCCTTTGCCCGGTTCGCGGAACTCGCCGCGTAAATGAAAGCGATCAAAGGTTTCTTCTGCCCAAGGCTGAAAGTTGCGACAAAACCATCCGCACATCCTTGGTAATTCCTCCTCCGTGAAATCGCCATCATAAACAAACACCCCCGGGTTTTGCCCACTCCCGGCTGTTAATCTATTTGCATGACACCAATCACCGAGAGAAATCTGAACAAGAGTATCGCGCGCTGTCGCACGGGTGCGTGCGGGTGCAGCAATGGGAACAACTGGTCGCATTTGTATTGGGAATGGATCTGGCTGAGGTGCAGCGACTGGCAAATGGTCGACGTACCTTCAATGCCCCTGCCCCGCCGATGACAGTTTCACTGGATCAGATGATTGCTGTCAGGCCGTTGTAAATTGCGGTGCTATCGGACCGCACGATTGTCGCAAATCACAGCAAGGGGGGGTTTCATTTCTGGACAAAAACGACCTGTCGCAGTACTGATCAAGTATGGTGCAGATCTGGATGTTGTTGGGGCAGAAGGCGGTCCGATGACACACGAACAGGCAGGAACCCTATGCCCGGGCGCGTGGCGCACCGCATTCAAGTCGCGCTGACCCCATGACCCAGATACCCAAGGTTTGCGACATGCAGAATGAAGTGATCGCCTTTCTCTCTGAGGCCGATGCCCATCCCGGCGGCGAACCCGTGGAAGTCGTACAAACTCATGGCGCGATAATCTTTCTGTCGGGCGATGTCGCACTGAAGATAAAGCGCGCGGTGCGGTACGATTACATGGACCTGTCGACGCTTGATTTACGCGAAAAGATGATCCGCCGCGAGCTGGAGCTGAACCAACCCATCGCCCCCGACATCTACAAAACCGTCTTCCCGGTTACGCGCGAGGCGAACGGAACCCTAGCACTGGATGGCGACGGTACACCTGTCGAATGGGTTCTGCACATGCGGCGGTTTCCGTCGTCGGATGAATTGTCGGTGATTGCGGATGAAGGTCGGCTGGATGACATGCTTGCCCGCGATCTTGGGCAGGGGGTGTTTGATTACCACCTTAAAACGCCGCAACACATTACTGACGGTGCAACGCTTGTCACCGATATACTGGACGAATTAGACCGGGTATTTGCAGAACTGGATGACCTGCTGGACGCAGCACAGATTGCTAGTTTTCATGCGCAAAGCCGCACCGCGCTGAATAGCATTGCCCCCCTGCTGCGCCAGCGCGGTGCCGAAGGCTATATTCGCCGGTGCCACGGCGACCTGCATTTGCGCAATCTGGTGATGCTCAACGGTAAACCTGTTCCCTTTGACGCGCTGGAATTCGACGAAGTGTTGGGGACATGCGATGTCCTGTACGACCTGTCGTTTCTGATCATGGATTTGCGACATCGCGACCTTGGTCGCGCGGCCAATATGGTGCTGGAGTCCTATCTGTTGGCGGCGATGGGGAACGAAGACAACGGGCTGGCGGCACTGCCCCTATTTATCGCAGTACGGGCCGCAATCCGCGCGATGGTGCTGGCACAAACAGCCCGCGCGACCGGATCAGCTGTCGGCGAAGACGCAGCACGCTATCTGACCGAAGCTGTTGAAGCTCTGTCTTTGACTGAACCTGTGCTTGTTTTGGTCGGCGGATTGTCAGGATGTGGGAAAACAACCGTGGCGCAGGAACTGGTATCGCAAATCGGGGCGGCGCCCGGTGCGGTTCTTTTGCGCAGCGATACCGAGCGCAAGGCATTGCAAGGGGCTGATCCCCAAAGCCGTCTTGCTGCGTCCGCGTATACGTCAAACGCGCGTGCGGCCATCTATGATAAGCTCTTTCAGCGGGCGGAAAGCATTCTCAAAGCGGGCCATTCTGTGTTGATCGATGCTACATTTCTGGATCGCGCCGACAGGGAAAAAGCAACGGCATTGGCCGCGCGCGCACACGTGTCGTTGCACCGTTTTTGGCTGGATGCTCCTTTGGATATACTGATCAACCGGGTAACTGCACGGCACGGCGATGCGTCAGATGCCGATGCCGATGTGGTGCGGGCGCAATTTACCAGCAACACGCGCCCCAAAGATTGGCGGGTGATTGACGTCTCGGGATCGATTACACATACAGTCGCGCTGCTCAGAAACGAATTACAAGGAGCCAGCGCGAGCTCCGATCAAGAGCAATAGGACTCAACCGGCCAGTCTGCAGCCCCCCGTCCTATCGTAGGTTTGACTCGGCATTGTGCGGGTAGTTGGCCGCGCAACAAAGGCTAGTTGGAAGGCGGTTGGTTTTCGTGGATGCACGACATCCGATGTGCGCTTGGTCTCGGTATTGCCGAGCCATTCTTTTCATTGCGGTTTTGATGGTTTTGGCATGGGGAACTGCTTCAAATGCTAAGCAAAACAATGAAACCGGAATGGATGTTTCGACTTCACATTCCACCAATATGAAAGAACGATCATTCAGTGCCGCAACCGTTTGTTCCAGCGAACACCACACGGGCATGGTTGCTATGGGTTGGCAGGCAATAGAATTTGTCTCATTCCAGGTTACTCGCCCACCAATGCCTTGCGTGCGATCTGGTCTGTGGCCAAATGCGCTGAATCCAGCGCGCCGACCTGCCAACCCGGCCAATAACTGAACCAGTCGCCTGCCATAAACACAGTGCCGCTGATCTGGTCAGCAGCGGCCATCTTGGAGAAAACCTCTGGTTGAGAATAAGCCGTGTCATTCGCCCATCCACCTGCCTGATACGGCATTTTCGCCCAGGCAATCGACACGCCATTCTCCGCGAACACCTTGTCGCGGTAACCAGCGTGCAATTTCCCACCTCCGACCAAAGCCGCTTCGATCCGTTCGGCCCGATCCAGTTTTTCGAATTCCGCTGCCTGCTCGCCACGATTGTAAGCCCCCGTCAACACGCCGGTGGGCGAGTTAAAGCTGTAGTTCGGGTACCAGATCTGGCTGATTGGACCTTTGGTCCAGGAAATTCCGCCATATATCCGGTCTTCTTCTTCCCAGAACCGGGAACGGCCTTGAAAGCCAACTTTGCATGCGGGCGTTATGTAGACTTCCGATAGGATTTGGCGCGTGACATCGCTGACGAAGTTTCCGCCAAGCCGGGCCAATAGTGGCGCGGAAAGTGTCGCAATGACGAAATCAGCATTATACATCGTACCGTGAACGGTTCGCACCGTTGCGCCGGTTTCATTTACATCAATCGCGCTTACCGGTTGTTCGAGCACGATCAAGTCGCCCACGGTTTTGTCAGGACCAACCTCAGCCGTCAGGAATCCTTTCCAGATCATATCCATGCCATCAACGGGCTGCATGAGCGAGGTTTGCCAAAAATATTCGAGGTCGTCGAACATCTCGGAATTCCAGAAATCCGATGCCATGACCTCATCCAGCGACAAGGTTGGCCAAGGGCGCCCGGGGGTTCTGACATCGCCGGGGTCCACGGCATAACCTGCGCGAATGTAGTCATCTTTCAGAGCGGCCCCTGAATAGACCAATTGCGCGCCATCGTGTGTCAATTGACCGAAATGCGTCAGCATTTCCAAAAACGCTTCGGTGTCGCCTGAACTCATTGGCAGGTCGAGTGCGCGTTGGTCCGCGACCTTTGCCAATAGTTCCGCCAAATGTCCGCGCAGATCATTCTTGAGACGGCGCGCCTGAACCGGACGGCCTGCGTTCCAGGCGTCGTTCTGCATCAGGTTTGCCTTGTCCATATAAAGGTACGGTTGCAACTCGACGCCGAACGCCTTGCAGTAGTCCAACACCCGAGCGTGATGCTGCGGGATGCGGCCTGGCCCTGCGTTCAGGTAATTATCGGGGCTATTCGGCGGCACATCACCGACCTGCTCAAAGATCATTGTCGTGTCGCTGTTCCAATCCCATTCGCGGTAAGCGTCGCCATTGCGCAAGGTCAAGCTGCGACCACCGGGACGATCCGTCGCCTCAAGTATCGATACCTCGGCGCCCGCGCGTGCCGCACGCATCGCGCTACAAAGACCGGCGAGGCCAGCCCCGATCACGATAACGCTCTTGCCCTGCAAGCTTCCATTCGGAAGCGGCGCGGTTGTGTCGCCGCCCGCCGCAAGCGCACCGTGTCCCATCAAATCGAAGGCGGAAAGCGCGGTATAGGCTGCGCCGATCCCACCGAAAGAGGCCAGACCGTGTATAAAGGCCCGACGGGTCATTGGACGCGTATTGGGGGGCATATCATAAGCTCCGATACAAAAGGTTGAACTTCAGTTTTAAAATTCCACCCCAGGTTAATCGGTAAGCACGCTGGGTCCAACAGATTTCACCAATGTGCCGGGATAGCCGCCGTTGGAGTTCTGTCTAAACAATCCAATTTGAAGTAAACTGAACCGCTTTTCGTGGACAGGCCCCAAGTGGAACAGCAGTATTTGACAGACCTTCTCCAAGTAGAACGTGGTCCCTTTATCGGCGGTGTTCTTATCTATCAGCGCCGATAAACACGCTTTGCCAAGAGGTGGTGTCGCAAAGCTCACGCCGCGCGGAAGATAGCGCTACTAGCGGACACACTTATCCAGCAAGTGCTGCGAACTGCGCGAAGCCAGACTGCTCTGACTGGTCAACCTGACCTTTCCGGATCATATGCGCGACTTCGATCCCGGCAAGAGTAGCCGAAGCTGAATTCAGCGATTTGAAGGTATGCATGGGTCGGGTAAGTTTCTTAGGTGTTTGATCCCACCGTTTGATGGTGCGATCCTTTCTCAAGACTGGAAGGAAGCATTATGGGACAAGTTCGTCACGGGAGCGCCACGTACTATTACCCGGCAGGCGATTTGCATAGCAAATCTGCCGAGAGGGCACGCACGCCGTCAGAGCTGCAATACAGCGCTAAAGTCGGGCTCAGAAGGCCGCCTTTTCTACAAGGCTGAGGATATTCCAGGCTTCGGGGGCCTCATTGAGATAAAGGTCGTAGGTCAGCTTTTTCGTGTACTCAAAACGTCCCGCGTCGACATCAACAACTTCCATGCCCCGCTGTGCGAGATTTTCGATTGTGGCCCGATCGGTGGCTTCGGCGTCTTCCAGTGACCGGAAGGTGATGTCGCGCCCAATCTCGTCAAGCTGCCGTTCCCCCAGCCGCCGTGCTGTGGATCTGCTGACCAACAAAAAGGCCACGCCATAGACATGGCGGGTCAGCGAGAGGTAGCGGTGCGTTTCATAGAGCCTGAGCGATTGAAGACTGGCCAGTGGGGCTGCCACAGCATCCAGAAACCCTGCTTGGCTTGCTGGATAGAGCTCTGCGGTTGGGATTCTGACAACCGAGGCACCAAGCCTTGAAAACCCTTCGATGGTCAGACGCCCAGCGCTGATGGAAAGCTTGAGCCCTTCCAGGGCACCTGGGTCTTCGACGGGCCGTTGGGCGCTGCTAATGCCATGGGTGCCGGTGACTACCGGCGCAACCAGCCGCATGCCGCGTTCGGCAAAAGCCTCTTTCAGCGGATCGCTGAGCCCAATGTCAAAAGCGCGGGCCAGATGGTCGGTATCACGGATCAGGAAAGGCACATCGAAGACGCGCAGCGAGGCGATGGCATTGCTCGCCGGGATCGCGCCCATCCAGGCGTCGATCTTGTCGTTGCTGACCAGTTCAAAACCTTCCTGAGACGACATCATGCGATTTCTCGGCAAGACCTCTACCGTGGCGGCACCCGAGCGGGCCAGGCGTTGCGCAAAATACTCCGCCGCCCGCCCGGCCACGCCGTCGGGTGCGTAGCCATGGGGCAGCTGCAGGCTGGTTTGCCCTTGCGCGCGCGCGAACATCAGGGCCCCGCTCAGCAGACCCAACGCTGATCGTCGGGTGACGCGGCCTGCGCCCCGGGTGAAATCTTTACTGGTCATCGCCTGTCACCTCGCTGGTCCGAACCGGGTTGCCTGTACAACGCTCGGCGTCTTTTTCCCAGCGAGCTGTCGCAGTTGCCGCAGGCGCGCGATCAGAAAAGTTGAACGTGCAGCATATCGCGTATCCGGGCATGCCGCTTGTGCGGATGAAATCGCCGGAAATTCCTGACACCGCGATAAGGAAATCAAGGGCCCCCAGTTGCGCTGTCGATCTGTCGACACTCTGCCCGATCGCATAATCAAGCGCCTGTCCGATGGTGGTGAAGCCCGCCACAGGATTAGACGCCGTGATATATGTTGTGCCCCCGTCCAGCCCGATGAACTCAGTCGGGGGCTGCCCGGCGGTTGCCACCTTGGCGCTCACTGACATGCGCAATTGGGCATTGATGTCGGGCTGTGAGGGCAGCTTGCGTTCACTACGCAGGGTCAAGCCCAGCGTCTGGGGCATTCCGCCCGCCGCGTTTTCCGGCCAGGTGGCGTCAAGCGCACAGACCCAGCGGCGGTCGGCCTGGATATCCATCAGGATCTTTTCGTAAGTGTCGATCTTGGCGGCCAGACGACCTACATGGTCGCTCCGTTCAAAAAGCCCACTGTCTGAGGTCGAAAACCCAAGCAGGCTGAAATAGTCCAACGCCACCGAAATCGGCGCGACGTGCCCTTTCTGCGCGGCAAAGCTGACGACGCCGACGATGCGATCATCAAGGATCACGGGCCCACCGCTCATCCCGGTGTCAAAGGGGGGGCCAGGCATCACGTAAAGACCACCGCGCTGTTCGACCTGTGACCATGCGCCCGACATGGTGAAAAAGAGCGTCGGATTCAACCGTTCGTTGGTACGACCAATCGGGTGGCCGATTGCGTACCAATTGCCTTTGTTCAGGTTTTCGGGCGCACTGACAAGAAGCGGCGGAATAAGGGCACCCTCAGGCGCGTCAAGGATTGCAATATCCATATGTGGGTGTGTCGCTACCAGCCTTGCTGCGCGGCGTTCCGTATCTCGCTGCGCCCGCACCTGAACGGACATCCGGTAGCTGGGCGTAGAACCTGCGACGCGTTGTTCCAGAATGTGCTTGGCCGTCAGGATCAACCCCGTCGCACTGACCGACGCGCCCGAACCAAGCAGGCGTCCGTCCTCGTCGTAGATCGCGACCACATGACGTTTAAGCACATCCGCTTCCGTCTGGGCCAGAGTGGCCTGGGCAAAGACCAGCGTCGCGGCGACCCAGAGACCCACCACAACCCTGTACGTCAGCTGATTCATTCGACGCAATTCACTTTGTTCACGGTGTGGCAGAGCTCAAACTTGATGACCTGGAGGCTTTTTTGTTCCAATTGCCCCCCGATTTTGAAAAAGATAAAGTTCAGGCCACCGCCGACCTTTTTCTTGAGCACGCCAGAGTGGGTGTAGGTCACCCTGTTCGCGCTTAGACTGATGCCCTCCGTGTCATCGTCTGCCGGGGCCGCTGTGTCGGTCTCTTCGGCGCTTGCCTCACCGTCGACGGCATCTGTGTCGGCAGCCGTGTCATCCCCTCCTGTGTCTCCTTCGGCGTCTGTGACCGCTTCGTCGGGGGTGTCTTCGTCGTTACCATGAAACGCTGCCTTTACGGCAGCCACCATAGATGACAACTGGATATCCGGCACCGCCCGGGTCGCAATCGGCGCATCGGGTGCCAATGCAAGCACAAGCGCATGAGAGTTTGTGTATTCGGCAATTGCGTCAGCCGAGGCGGTCGCTTTGAAAACGGGGATCTTCAGCCCTCCCTGCACCCCTGTAATTTCGGTACCTTTGAGGTCAAGCCTGATGTCCGTGATCAGAAAAAAAGGTTCTTGGTGTTGATTCTCGGCCTTTGCCTCCTTGATCGCAACAAGGATAGCCACCTTGAGGTCTTCGAGATCGAGATAATCGACCGGCTCTTCTGCCGATAGCGGCCCCGTAGCAAGCATCAAATAAAGGGCCGTTCCCACTGAAAGCGCCTTGAAATGCATCTTAACTCCCTCTTGGCGACCTACGCACCTAAAGTTGAATTATGAAGCGGCTTTGCGCTGCTGAATTGATCTTTGTCAAACCTCCAGGGCGGCAATGCACTACCGTATGACCCACCGCAAATGGCATTCGAATTCGTTAACAGCCACCCCTGAAGCGACAAATCGGATTGGTTTATTCAGGCGATTCGCGTATAAAGGGAAAGAATTTAGTGCTTTTTTTACGCTCCGTCCACTTGCATTTTTGTTGGGGCCCCTAATGCCAAATAGCTTCGCGGCAGGATTTGAGTTTGACAGCGGTGTCCGTGAGGACTGGGTCGATTTGCGTGATCAGGATTATCTGCCGAGCCTTTCGGTGCTCAGGGATTCGCTTGCGCTGGACCCGCAGCTGCTGTCGGTTGATGCGGCAACCGGAGTGAAAACGCCCATATTCGGTCTGCGCAATCAGGGGGCCAGTTCAAAGTGCGTCGGTTTTGCGCTGGCCAATCTGATCGATATTCAACGACGGTTGCAGCAGCTGAACCACCCCCAGAGCCCGGGCCAGAACGAGGCTGCGCCGCTTTGGCCCCAGAACGATATCGTCAGTGCGGATATGCTTTATCACATGGCGTATTTTCATGACCGCTATCCGGATCTGGAGGCGGGCACGACGCAGGCGGCGACGGGGCTGCGCACCATGCGCTCCGCGATCAAGGGGTTTTATCATCACGGGGCCTGCCTTGACTGGCCAAAAGCGAGCTTGCGCGAAGATCCGGCGCGCTGGCAAAGCACCTGCTATACCGCCGAGAGCCCGGACAGGGCGCTGCGGTTTCCCAATGTCGAGCAGGCCAAGGCGGCGCGCAATATCGGCCTGGGTGCCTATTTCCGCGTGGCCTCGGTGTTGAACCATTTCCATGCCGCGCTGAACGACACCGGTGCGGTGCTGACATCGGCGAACATACATGACGGATGGTATGACGCCGTGCCGGAAAACGAAGGCGTCATCACATGGCCCTCGCGCGTGGGCAAGATTGGTGCCCATGCCTTTGTTCTGGTCGGTTACGACGACAGGGGATTCCACGTTCTGAATTCCTGGGGCGGTGACTGGGGCGGCTACAAGGGTCAGGCGGGGATCGCGTTGTGGCCCTATGCGGACTGGGCCCGGAATGTGGTCGATGGATGGGTGCTGCGGCTTGGCGTTCGCGCGCCCTCGGCCTTTGGTGTCTCTATCGGCGAGAAGGGGACCAAAGGGCTCACCAGTACAATCCAGAGGGGCTCGACCCCCTGTCTGGAGCTTGTGGGGCATTACATGCACCTCGATGACGGTTTTCACGTCTCGACCGGATCCTACCCATCGTTCCGGAATAGCTGGGAGCGCACGCGCAGCTATCTGGCCGGGCAATTGCAGCCACAGGTCAAAGAGCCTGCAAAATACGGTTCGCCGGACTATCGCGGGATGCTGATCTGGATACCCGGCAGCCTTGAGGGGATCAAACCCGCCTTTGCCGCCGCCGTTCAGCGCAAGAATGCGATCAAGGACCTTGGGCTTTATCCCTACTCGATTTTCTGGTGCAACAGTTTCGTGGGCAAATCTCTGGAAGTGCTCGATATTATCTTTGAAAGTTGCAAGGCCCAGGCCGGGCAGGACGCCGCACATCTGGACAGTCTCATCGAGCAGCGGGTGCAGGGCGTTGGGCGGGCCTTTTGGCGGGACATTGAAATGAGCGCCCGGCGCGCGATCAGAGGTACTGGCGAACATCCCCATGAGATAGACGCGCCAAGGCCGACGACCCCCGGATGTGTGGCGACGCTGATGGCTGACATGATCCGACTAAAGCAGAAAACAGGGTGCGAGCTGCACTTGGTCGTCGAGGGCGCGGGCGTGCTTGTGCTGCATGAGATGCTGTCGATCTTTTGTGAACATAACCGGGCGCAGGGTGCGCAATCCGGTCTGGACGACCTGCCAGACGCCGCCGATATCTTTGACACGCTTCACATGGTGCATCCTGCCATTGGGGTGCCGCGGGCCAACAGGTTGCTGGTGCCTTTGATGGAGGCGATGAACGGAGAAATATTTGGGCCCCGCAAGCGCGCAAGCACAGCCCGCACGCCCACCGTGCAACCGCTTCTGGACAGCGATGCAGAACCGGCGGCGCGCCTCTATTTGCCTACGGCCAAGCTGGAAAATTCCGTTGGTTTCGGTAGTTACGGCAAGTCGATACTGCATCTGGTCGCGCGCTCTTTTGAGGATCGCTGCCCGGCACCCAAGGATGACGACGGCGAAGACCTGCCAGAGCTGCGCCCGCCCCGGCAATTTCTGGGCATGGCCGGGATCGCGGACGACGAAACCTTTGGTCCGCGCGGCGCGATTTACCGGCTCAACAGGATTGAGACGCAGGTCCATGCCAGCGACCGCATATCCCAGACCGAACTGAACAAGGACCCTACAATCACCAACAGCATTTTTGAAACAATCAAGGCGCGCCGCACATCTGATTAAACATTCAATGGAGGAAATAAAATGGCGAAGATCACAGTCGAACAACTGATGGCAAAAATGGCGATCCTCGACGCCGATGAAGGGGAGCTTTCCGAATACTTCATTGTTGACGAAGAGGCCTCCAGCGCCTTTGCGCCACAGCTGAAGCTGAATCCCTCCACGGTGCAGATCCCGCGCGGGGCTACCGCCCAACAACGCACCGCCCAACTGATGAACTCTGCCAACTGGTTTGCCCGGCTGCAACGCGCCAGCAAATTCCAACGAAAGATTTCCGGCGGCTATGACGGCCCGATCATTGTCTCTGAAGGGGACAGCTGGTTTCAGTATCCGCTCCTGCTGAAAGACACCATCGACCACCTGATGGGCACCTATGCCATTCATTCGCTGGGGGCGGCGGGAGACTTGCTGAAGCGGATGGCGGACAAGCGGGAATATATCGGCGCACTCAACGACACCGGCGCAGAAATATTGCTGCTGTCGGGAGGGGGTAATGACCTTGTTGCGGGCGGCGCGCTGGCCTCGCATCTTGAGGAATTCAACGCTGATCTGAGCCCGGCAGACTACCTGCTACCCTCGTTTCAGGCGCTGCTGGACGAGGCGCTGACCCATTACGGGCGGATGTGCCGGCAGGTGCATGGGGCATTTCCGCATGTCAGCATCCTGTGTCACGGGTATGACTACCCGGTCCCCAACAAGGACAAATGGCTGGGCAAACCCATGGAATCGCGGGGCATTCGCGACAAGAGTCTGCAAAAGGCGATTGCGCGCGAGATGATGGATCAGTTCAACCGACGCTTGCGGCGGCTGGCCGAGTCGATGCCGCATGTCACCTATATTGATTGCCGCGGCGCCGTCGGCGATCACCGCTGGCATGACGGCCTGCACCCGACCGATGAAGGCTATGGCGATGTCGCTGCGAAATTCGCCCGTGAGATCAGTCGCCTTGCCAATGCCCGCAGCGGCCCGCCGATGATCATCAGCGGACCCTTTGGCTCTGCCGCTCAGTTGTCGCGCGCCTTGCAGACCCCGCCGGTCGTTGCCGGTGGCCAGCCCAAGGGCATGTCGCTGCATGTCGGTTTGAACACGGTTGATCCGGCGCATTACGCTGGATGGGACGGTCAGCTTGCCGCCTGCGAGGCGGACGCCCATGTGATGCAGCACCTCGCCCAATCCGAAGGTTTTGACCCAGAGCTTTTGCTGACAGCAGCGGCCACCCGCGAGACGGTCATCGCCAAGATCGAAGAGGCCGCAGCCAAGCTGAAGGGCGGTGATATGTTCCTCTTTACGGTTTCCGGCCACGGCGGGCGGATACCCGATTTCAATCAGGACGAAGACCACGACGACGACGCCAACAGAATGGACGAAACGCTGTGTCTCTATAACTTTCAACTGGCGGACGACGAACTTTACATGCTGTGGACCAAATTCCGCGCCGGGGTACGCGTGCTGATGGTGCCGGATACCTGTCATTCGGGGTCAATGGTGCGGTTTGGTCCCGCGCCGGGCGCGATGCTGTTTGGTCGTCCGCTCAACAGTGGACCCAAGCCGAGGTTCATGCCCGAGCACATCGAAGAAAACGTCTGGCGCGCCAATGAAGGTGCTTACCGCGAGGCCTCAAGATCCTACGGCGCGCTGAAAGAGAGCGTTCTGACAAACCCCTTGTCCACGCCAATCAAGGCCTCCGTGCTTAATCTGGGGGCGTGTATGGACGATCAGTTCGCCATGGACGGGCCACAGAACGGTGCCTTTACCGGGGCGCTGTTAAAGGTCTGGAACGAGGGGCGGTTTGCGGGCGACTACCGGGCCTTCCGCAGCGCCATTGAAACGCAGATCGGCAGCGCCAGCCAAACACCGCAACTGTTTGAAACGCTGGTGAGCGAGCCCGATTTCGTGACCGACCGGCCCTTTACGTTGCAACCCGCCGCCCGGCCCTCAGCCACCGGCCCTGTGCATCCCGCAGCCCCTGCGCCCATCGCCGCCTCTGCACAAGAGGAGGGCGAAGGCGAAGAGAGTGATCAACTGCCCGACGCAGAAGTCGACGCTATCTATCAGATGAAATCGCGCGGTGTTGCGGTGCGGGATGCGCAAATCGCGCTGGCCTGGCCTGACTACACGGAGTTCGTAGCGTTCATTGAAACGCTGGGGCTGAAAAACTTTCACGCAGACGAATTCCTGATCCTCGGCAGTGGGCATAATACGCCAGGCGGGGCCTGCGCGGGCAAGAACACCTACCCGCCGCGCCACCTGTGGACAAGCATTGCGCGGACAGCGCAGGTGCTTGACCATTTGCGAGACAGGCTGGGCAAGCCCATCGCGATCACCAACGCCTACCGGGCACCCGCCTATAACAGCTGCATCGGCGGCGCATCTGCCAGCCAGCACATGAAATTCACCGCGCTGGATTTCAAGGTGCGTGGTATGCCCGCGCCGGAGGTCGCAACGGCACTGCGCTGGCTGCGCGACAAGGAAGGATTCTTTACCGGCGGGATCGGGCGGTACAACAGCTTTACCCATGTGGACACCCGCGAGGGCAACGCGACCTGGCCGCCAGCGTTCCGAACAGCAACGCTTCCGTCCACCTCGCCGCTGCAGGATCGCGCCCCGCGCAGCACGACCGAACGGATCGCCGCGCTGCAGTCTTTTGAGCTTGCCGCCCCGCGGGCACGCGGGGCCAAAGTGGCAGCCGCATCGTCTTTCTCCGAACCGGTTAGCAGGTCGGGGGAGGACTTTGATCCTTCCTCCGAGATCGGGACGCACCAGCAATCGCTGCAGGCGGCTGTGAATGCCTCCAGTGTGATTTCATTTGCGGACAATCTTACGCCCAGCCAGAAAGAGGACATTCTACTGTCCACGCTTTTTGCGCAGCGGGCGGCGGATGCCAAGGCGGACCCAATCAAAGAGCGGGCGGCGTGGTATGATGTCTACATGAAAGCGCTCAGCCTGTTGGGATGGGTGCGCGAATCCGCGTCTTTCGAGTCCAGCCAGAAAATGAAGGGTAATGGTAGTTTTGATCAGGTGATCCTCGCCACGCTGGCGCAAATCGCCACCGGGAACCAGTTCAAGATCATCGAGAGCGCGATCAAGGCGCTGAAGGGGCTCTCCGATGATGACGGCAAGATAGAACTGTTCGACTTTGAGACCTCCAGCACGACCGGCGGCAACTTTCAGATCGGCAGCGCGGAAGCCTCCAGCAATGTGATAAGTATGGCCATGGGCGCGTTTAATTTCACCTATAAGGACAGGAAAAAGAACATCCTCTTTGTGTCCTGGGGCAAGAATGAGCTGGACTACTGGCTTGCGGCGCAAAAATTGGCTTTGAGCCCAACGATCTATGGCGACGTGCGTGAATTGGTGAAATCCAGGCTGGCTGACAGCCGGAAAACCCTGATTGCAGACATCGACATCGGCTAGACCGGACTCCAGGCCGCTGAAAGGGGTAACTCAGGAAGGCATTTGAGCTGGTCGCCAATAGGTGGACCATAGATATAGCGGCTACTAAGGGACTGCGCGACATCGGGCTCTGTTCGGGGCAAGACAGGTTGGTCCGGGCCCCCACGCGAAAGGTGGCTCAAACGAGCACTTGGGGCGGAAAAAACCTGACCGGTCCAGTCCGGTTCGTTTGCATATAGTCCCGCAGGAACTGAGTGCGTGTAAACATATGGAACGCCAGGATAATTTTCATCCATTTAGTCCATCGCGTCATTGGCCGTCTTCGACCCTGTATGGCTAAGATCAAGCAGGATGCCGAACCGTACCATCTCGTCGATGACCGACTTACCCCAAGGGGTCAGGCCAAAGTCAGTGCCATTGTGGGCCGCGAGTTGCCCCGCGCCGGTTCGAAATATGTCGTTGTAGGCGAGGATCACGCTTTTGAGGCCCATGTCCTTTAGAGGCGCCATCTTTATGAGGTCTCCATTCAGGATCGTGGCGGTCTGACTGTTCCAGATCACTGCCGTCTTGCCCTGAAGATGGGCCGCCTCGATGTCTCGCGTTTCATTTACGATGAGGTATTGGTCAGGTTGTTCGGCCATAGCGGCCCGAAAGTGATAGTGTTGTTCCATAAAGGTTTCAAAAGACATGTCAGCCACAGCCAGCGTCATCTCGTGGCGGCGCGCTTTCCAAGCCGAAAACGTTTGTGACGGGTCCGAGATTGACGGGCAATCCAAGTTCTGAATTGGATTTAAATGAAAGAGTCCGGCAAATCATCAAGCCTCAGGTTGTGAACAGAAAATTTGCGGCATTATGGAGCAAATTGAAAGAACAGTGTTCTAGATTTCTTAGGCGATTCTCGGTTTGCATAGTTTTTCAACACAATCGGCTCTGACCAGTCATTCGCCGCAGGCGGCCCCAAGGTCGGCAGAGCGGA
>CAYGQZ010000076.1:2915-16591 GCA_964352055.1 uncultured Rhodobacterales bacterium | reverse complement strand
CCGGCCTGACCGAGCGGCGCGGGCCCAATCCAAAAGACAGCTTCTGGACCTGGCGCCAACTGATGTTTCGTTTTCTGGACTTTCTGACGCCGGACCATATCGAAACGATCACTGCATTCGTGCAGATGGAAATGCTTGAGGCCGGCTATGGGACCTCTGTCGAGTTTCATTATCTGCATCACCAGCCGGGCGGTTCTGCCTATGCCGATATTGCCGAGACATCGAAACGCGTCATCGCGGCTGCAGATCAAACTGGCATGGGCCTGTGTTTGCTACCGGTGCACTATCAGTTTGGCGGTTGCGATGGTCGCAGTTTGACCGAGGGCCAAGTGCGGTTTGGCAATACGGCGGACGCTTTTGACACACTGCACGCAGCTGCAGCTTCGGCCATTTGGGCGAGCAGTGCGGACGCGGGTATTGGGGTTGCGCCGCATTCCTTGCGCGCCGTGTCGGCGGCTGATTTGGGAAGGTTTGCCAAGGCTTTCAAGACGGGGCCGATCCACATGCATCTCGCCGAACAGGTGGCTGAGATTGATGAGGTGCGCAAGCACTGGGGTTTGCGTCCGGCTGAGTGGGCGCTTGAACACCTCGATCTCGATCATCGCTGGTGCCTGATCCATTGCACGCAAATGACGGCGCAGGAAACAACAGAACTTGCGCAGACCGGCGCGGTGGCGGGCCTGTGTCCGATCACCGAAAGCAGCCTGGGCGACGGGATATTCGATGCCGTACGGTGGGTTGATGCAGGGGGCGCTTTTGCCATTGGCTCCGACAGCAATATCCGGATCGCACTTGGCGAGGAACTGCGCACTCTGGATTATTCTCAGCGCTTGCGGGATGGCACGCGGGCCGCTCTGGCTTCGGCGGATCAGTCCACGGGCCGACGGATGTTTGAAGGCATTCTGCAAGGCGGGGCAAGAGCCGCGGATCGCCAGTCGGGCCGGATCGAAAGCGGGTGCTGGGCAGACATGTTGACCCTGGACACGAGCTCCGAACATCTCTGGGGCAGGGCGGGTGACGAAATTTTGGACAGCTGGATTTTTGCCGGGGATGACCGACTTGTCCGGGACGTATGGTCGGCAGGGCGACACATGGTCGTGGACGGCAAACACGTGGCCCGCGACAGGATCGTTGCCAACTACAAACGGACGCTTGATGCTCTGAAAGGCGCTTTATGACGTCACCTACATTCCGAACATGGCAAACTGTTCAGTCAGAAGTCTTGCGCAGGATCCATGCACGCGAATGGAAGCCGGGCGAATTGATCCCGAACGAGGCGGACCTCGCCATGGAATTCGGGTGCGCGCGGGCGACGGTAAACCGTGCCTTGCGCGCCGTGGCCGAGACCGGTTTGCTTGATCGAAGACGAAAGGCAGGCACGCGCGTTGCAGTGCAACCTGTGGCCAAAGCCACAATTGAGATTGCCGTCATCAGACACGAGGTTGAGGCGCGTGGCGCGGCTTACAGTCACCATTTGATCGAACGGCGGCTATTGGCTCCGCCACTTGCGATCAGCGGCGCGATGCGAACGGAGCCTGTGCAGAAGCTGTTGCATGTGCGGGCGCTCCATCTTGCAGACGGCGCGCCTTACGCTCTCGAAAACCGCTGGATCAACACGCGCGTTGTGCCGGACGCTGAATATGAGCCTTTTGACGGAATAAGCGCCAATGAATGGTTGCTTGGACACGCCGCCTATACCCACGGCGACATTGCATTCAGCGCAGTGCAGGCCAACGCTTTCGAAGCGGAAAGCCTTGGTGTCGCGGAACAAAGCGCGGTTCTAGCGATTGATCGCCTGACCTGGAATCGTGATGCATCCGTCACCAAGGTAAGACTGCTTTTCACTCCGGGATACCACCTCAGGACGGGTTTGTAGGTGCGTCTTGCCCGGGTCGGAACGTGCCAGTTGATCCTTGCCTGACTTGGTCAAGGCGTCACCTCGCTGGTCGTCATTGGTTTCCTCTTTGCTTGAAAAGAGGACGATACCGAAATAGTGTTTTGTGCGCCAAGGTTTGATCACAGGACGCAGCATGAATTTCCGAAGCCTAGTCGCAAGATCGCTTATTCCAGTGCTTTTTGCTCCGTCACTTGCGTTGGCGCAGTCCGCGCCTGACCTTTTGACCTTTGCGCAAGGGGCGGTACCGGTTGCCGTTTCCAGCGCGCCATCTGATTTGAAGGTCGGGATTGATCAGGCGGTCGGCGTGATTGACGGAAGTCCCGCCAAGGTGAGCGTCTTGCGCAAACCGGCGACTGCGCAGGACGTGATTGAAATGACCTTCTCGCTGCCTGCACCGACCAACTTTGAGCGTTTTTCGGTCCCCAGTATCGTTGAGACACCAAGTCCCTATCAAACCTTTGTGGGAACTGTTGAGGTCCTTGGTGCTATGGCTTCCGTCGATGGGCCTTATATTACGCTCGCGCTTGGCAACCTCGCTGTTCACGACGGCGATGGACAAACAACTGACGTCGCTCTGGTTGCCGATCAGCCAGAAGTGTCCTGGATTCGTCTGCGCCTGTCTGGCGGGACGGACCTCCAGACTGAGACGAGCTTTCTTGAGTTTTCCGAAATCATCGGCAATGGCGTACAGCAAGACACACCTTTGGCAACAACATTCGATGGCGTATTTTCAGGGCGCGGTGTCAAGCTGGAGCTTGAGCAAAAAGGCACGCTGGTATCAGGATGCTATGACGGCACCTCAAAGCTTTCGGGCACGGTACAGGGCAACATCCTGCGCGCGCTTGGACATGATCCGGCAGGTGTTCCGTCTCAGTTCATTCTGGTTGCGACCGACGACGGGGCTTTCCGGGGTTTGCGGTCCAGCAATGGCGCGCCGTTCAAGGCTTATGACGGCGAAACCTCAGATAAGGCAGCAACCTGTCTTGCACCGGAGCCACCGACGCTTGGGTGCGGCTCGATCATTCATGGCATCGGGTTTGATTTCGACAGTGACCGCATCCGGCCCAGCAGCGAAGCGGTTATCGAGGAACTGTATACGGGCCTGAATGGCGTGGAGGGCGTCACGGTACAGATTGTCGGACATTCCTCCAGTGAGGGAGACGCGGGCTATAATCGAGACCTGTCTCAAAGACGGGCCGCCTCTGTTGTTGCGGCGCTTGTCGCGATGGGGCTGGACGGTGACATTCTCTCGGCGGAAGGGCGGGGCGAAGACGTTCCGATTGCAAGTAATGACGACGAAGCGGGTCGGTCACTCAACCGCCGGGTTGAAGTGAACTGCACCGGTTAACCTTTGCGATGTCTCTACTGCTTTCTGCGTGACAGAGGCTGAACGCACTGCGCTCAGAGGGGAAAGGTTTTGATCGCTGTGGCCGGAGACGCGCTGCTTTCAAATGCCGCTTCGACCAGCGCCATTGTGCGCCACGCGTCGTCCACCGACCCGATCAGTGTGTCTTCCTCTCCTGTCACATATCTCTGAAGCTGTGACATCCGACTGGCGAAAGCCTCCGGGAACCACGCACCTTCCAACTTGATTGTTTGCCAGGGCGCGTCCCCAATCTTGAGTTCCAGAATATCCGGCTCGCCCTTTGGATAGTCGAGGTTCACGCCAAGCTGCACAAACGCGGCACCTTTTGTGCCGCAAATGCGGAACTCGCAGGCCTGATGTTTGCGCCCGAATGAATGGTTGTGATTGATCGACAACGCGCAGCGCACCTGCTGGCCGTAATCCAGAATGGCTGCGGTGCGGGTTTGCGCGATCTTGCTGTCCGGGTGCCCTATGGACTTCGCATGAATGCCCAACGGATCGCCCAAGAGCGCCCGCACAAAGTCGAGATAATGGATGGAATGCAGCGACAGTTCAACCCGCGGCAGGGGTTCCAGAAACTTCCAAAGGCCCCAAGGCGTGTCGAGCGCTAGCCATGCGTCAAAATCCACAACGTCTCCCAACAACCCACGCTGCACCGCGTCCTGCAACGCCAGCATCATGGGCGCAAAGCGCAGTTGAAAGTTGACAGCAGCCTTCAATCCGCGCGACTTGCAGATCCGCAGAATGTCCGTGGCTCCGTTCAAGTCACTTCCCATTGGTTTTTGGATCAGGACCCCGGAACCTTCTGGCAAGACACGCAGAATATCGATGTGGGCATCCGGGGGCGTGGCCAGATCGAACAAAACACCTTGCTGGTCTGCGGCGTTTTCCAGCGTGTCATAGGCCACAAACCCATGTGCGTCGGCAAGGGTGCGGGCCTTTTCCAGATCGGGATCAAAGATGCCTTGAACGGCATAGCCCGCCTGTTTGTACGCGGGCAGATGCGCGTCGCGCACGATAGACCCCGCGCCAAAGATGACGATGGGACGCGGGGCGGAGGCCTTTGGCCAATGTTGTTTCAGATCCATCATCTGCTCAATCCAAGTGAAAGACTTCGTCCATCATCGCCCACCATTCGCCGTCTTTACGGGTGTCGTAAGGGACCTGGCAGGGCATACACACATCCCACCAGCGCTGCGTTTCGGGATCAGCCGCCATTTTGGCGGCATCCGCTTCAAAATCAGTTCCGTGATATTCCCAATACCCGAACAGCATGTTTTCAGGTTCCTTGAGGTAAATGGAGTAATTCCGGATGTGACAGGCCGAGATCATCTGCAAGACGCCGGGCCAGACGTTGGCGTGCAGGACTTTGTATTCCTCTACCTTTTCTGCATTCAGTTTGATGACCATGCCCATGCGTTGCATCTCAAATCTCCCTATCCGAATGTTGTGGTCAGCCCGTCGATGCGGGCGGCGTCTATGGCGGCCCAGTCCCAATCGATGCCCAAGCCCGGTGTCGTCGGCGCAAAGGCGCGCCCGTCCTTGACCATCATGCCCGCAGTGGTCAGCTTATCAAGCTGCGGAATGTACTCCAGCCATGGCGCATTCGGGATCGCACAGACAAGGCTCACATGCAGCTCCATCAGGAAATGCGGACAAACCGGGACATTGTGTGCTTCGGCCATGTGCGCGACTTTCATCCAGGGTGTAATGCCCCCGATGCGCGCCACATCCACCTGCACAATGCTGGCCCCACCGCTGACAAGGTAGTCCTTGAACTGGCTGAGCGAATACATGCTTTCGCCTACGGCAATCGGCACCGAAGTGCTGGCCGCGAGCCCCACATGTTCCAGAACGTCATCCGCGGGCATCGGCTCTTCGAACCAGGCGATGTCAAACTCTTCGAGCATGTGCGCGTATCGTGTGGCCTGAGCGCGCGACATGCTTTGATTGGCGTCCACCATGATCTCGTAACCGGGACCGACAGCCTCGCGAACCGCCTTCAGCCGTGCGCGATCCTCGGACAGGTGCGGTCGGCCGATCTTGACCTTTGAGCCGGAAAACCCCTTGGCCTGCGCGGCCAAAGCATCCGCAACAAGGTCTTCGGTCGAGATGTGCAGCCAGCCGCCTTCTGTCGTGTACATCGGCACGCTGTCCTTGGCCCCGCCCAGCATCCGGTACAGTGGCAGTCCGGCCCGTTTGCACCGCAGATCCCAAAGGGCCGTATCAATCGCGGCCAATGCCAGCGACGTGATGGCCCCGACCGCTGTCGCATGGGTCGAAAACAGAAGATCACGCCAGATGCGCCCGATCTCTTCAGCCTCACGACCAATCAGTTGCGGCACCAGCGTATCGCGCAGCAACGCCATGACGGCCGTACCGCCTTGGCCGATTGTATACGTATACCCGATGCCGATGACCCCTTCGCTGTCCACGATCCGGACCATCGGTGTTTCCTGACTGACAAAGGATTGGATCGCATCGGTGCGTTTGACCTTTGGCACAAGGTCCACCATCAGGATTTCAGCGGATGATATCTGGCTCATGGTGTTTTCAGACTGTTCTGGGTTGCGGCATCAAACAGATGAACCCGCGTCAGATCCAGAAGGAAGGGCAGGGTTTCTCCGTTCTTGACCGGTCGTGGGTTCAGCATTTTTGCCTGTATTTCCTGACCGGCCAGAATCCCGAACAACAGGGTTTCCGTGCCCAGAGGTTCGGAGAGATCAACGGTCAATTCGAACTCCGCACTTTCGCCCTCCATGGGCAGGGAATGACCACGCGGCATCAGGTTGTCGGCACGAAACCCCAGAACGACGTTCTGTCCGGGCCTGACATTGGGCGCATATTGCCGGGGCAGCGGCAATGTCACGCCATTGATCAGGCGCAGCATGCTGTCGCCTTCGACAGTGCAGTCCAAAAGGTTCATCGGCGGGGACCCGATAAAGGTCGCCACGAACGTGTTCACCGGGGCCTCGAACACCTCAAGCGGCGTGCCTTGCTGTTCAATATTGCCATCTCGCATAATGACGATCCGGTCTGCCAGTGTCATGGCTTCGACCTGATCATGGGTGACATAGACGATGGTGGTCTTGATCTTTTGATGCAGCTTCTTGATCTCGACACGCATCTGCGCGCGCAGCTTGGCGTCAAGGTTCGAGAGCGGTTCGTCAAACAGGAACACATCCGGATGGCGCACGATGGCACGCCCCATGGCAACCCGCTGGCGCTGTCCGCCGGACAAGGCACCGGGTTTGCGGTCAAGGTAGTCGTTCAGGCTGAGGATGGTTGCGGCTTCATTCACGGCCTTTTCGATCTCTGCCTCCGACTTGCCCGCGATCTTAAGGGAAAACCCAAGGTTTTCGCGCACGTTCATATGCGGGTAAAGCGCGTAATTCTGGAACACCATCGAGATGTTGCGTTCACGCGGGGGCAGCGCGTTGACGACATTGTCGCCAATCATGATGTCGCCTTGGCTGATGCTTTCAAGCCCCGCAATCATGCGCAGCGTGGTGGATTTTCCGCAGCCTGACGGCCCCACCAACACGACAAATTCGTTATGGGCAATGTCCAGATCGATGCCATGCACCACTTCCAGCGCGCCATAGCTTTTGGAGACTTTTTTCAAACAGACTTGCGCCATGCGCTATCCTTTCACGCCGCCGAAGGTCAGGCCGGAAATAAGGTGCTTTTGTACGATGAACGTCAGGATCAGCGCCGGGATGATCATCAAAACAGCCAGCGCACACATCCCACCCCAGTTGATTGTGAATTCGGATGTGAAATCGCGCAGACCCACGGGCATTGTCTTGGAGAAGGTGGAGCGTGTCAGCTGACTGGCCAGGGCGTATTCGTTCCACGACGTCAGGAACGCGAAAATCCCGGCCGAGGCAACACCGGCCCGCGCCACCGGAAACTCAACCTTCCAGAACGCCTGCCAGCGGGTGCAGCCGTCAATCTCTGCGGCTTCGGCCAATTCGCGCGGGACCTGGCGAAAGAACCCGTCGATGAGCCAGATCGTGAACGGCACGTTCATCGCCACATAGACCAGGATAAGCCCGATATGCGTATCGATCAGGCCCGTTTTGGCCATCACGATAAACAGCGGCAGGGAAAGGGCCACGCCTGGCACGGCCCGCGTCAGCATCAACCCGATGAAGATCGCGTTCTTGCCCTTGAAGCGAAAGCGCGCAAAGGCATATCCCCCAGCCATACCCACCAGCAGGGCAATAACAGTTGATGTCAGCGAGATGATCAGCGAATTGGTGAAGTATTGCAGCACCGGCACACCGCCCTCACCGATGCCACCGAACATGGCGCGGTAGTGATCGAGGTTCAGCTCTGTCGGGATCCAGACCGGCGGTTTGGCCATGATCTCGACGGTCGGGCGAAAGCTGTTCAGCACCACCCAAAGACCCGGAATGCAGATGATGGCCATCGCGATGAAAAGCGTGATCAGATGTGCCGCTTTCAGCAAGACGGCACGGATACGGTGTTTGAGGTTCTTGTCCATATCGCTAACCCGCCATGCCCAGTTCCGCGCGCGCAGCACTCAGTTTCCGGAAGAAGTAGACGGTGAAAAAGACCGCGAGAATGATCGAGATATACCCCATCGCGTTGGCATACCCCATCCTGGCATCCACATAGCCAGTGCGCCCGATCATCGTCCAAAGCAGCTCTGTCCGGCGCGCCGGCCCGCCGTTGGTCATGATCTGCACGATGTCATAGGCGCGCGCGACGTCGAGGCTGCGGATCGCCAGCGCGATGTAGATAAACGGCATCAGGAATGGCAGTGTTATGTGCCGGAACGTCTGCCACGCCGTGCAACCATCGACCTTGGCCGCTTCAATCGGTTCGCGCGGAATGGCAAAAAGGCCCGCCAGGATCAGGATCGCAAAGACACTGGTCGAGCTCCAGACTTCGGCAAAAATGATCGAAAACATCGCAAGGTTTGCGTCCACCAGCCAGGGGATTGCCACATCCGAAAGACCCAGAGACTGCAACGCATTGTTTACCAGCCCCACATTGTCATTGAAGATGAACTTGAACTGAAACCCCACAAGGATGGGTGAGAACATCATCGGAAACATCATGATGGTCCGCAATCCGCGCTGGCCCCATGTCACCTTGTTGACCAGCAAGGCCAGACCAAGCCCAAGAAGCATTTCCACATTCAGCGCGATTGTCAGCAGCAAGACGGTGCGCCCGAAAGCTGCCCAGAAATTTGCGCTCTTGGCGGCTTTTTCATAGTTGAACGTGCCGATCCAGTTATAGAGCGAGTCCGGTCGTGTCAGCCGGTAAGACGTAAAGCTGGAATAGAACGACAACAGCAGCGGGATCAGCACCACGGCGGCCAGAATGATGATGGCTGGCAATAAAAGCACAAACCATGTTGGCAGTCTCATGCGAAACATCAGCGGGCGTTTTCCATGTTGCGGGGGCAAAAGGTGCAGAGGCGACCGGGGCCGCCTCTGCATTCAACGTCTGGTGTCAGTAGACGCCGTTTTCCTGCATCATCTCGTCCACCGCATCAGAGGCGACCTGAAGCGCTTCCTCAATGGTCTTGTCGCCAAGGATTGCGGCCTGAAGTTCGGGGTAGATCAGGTTTGTCGCCTCGATCCAGTAGGGCGTCTGAGGTGCCGGGAACGCGTGGGAGGCCGCTTGCTGGAAAGCAACCAGTACCTCAGACCGATATGGATCCGCCGCCGATTGTTCGACCACATGATCCCATACCGCAGTGCGCGTGGGCAAGGGCCCCGCGGAAGACTCCAGCTTCTGGCTTTCCTCATTTGTCAGGAACGCCACAAGTGATGCGGCGGCTTCCTTGTTGTCACAGGATTCGGTCACCGAGAAACCATGGTGTCCGGACCAACCCGTACGGATGCCTGCGCTGCCCTGTGGCTGTACGATGACGCCGACATTGCCCGCCGCTTTTGATGAATCCTCGCCGTTGAAGAACCCTGCCCAGCCGGGCCAATCCAGGTTGAGCGCGATGGTACCAGAGGCAAAGCCCTGACCCAGATCATCCCAGAGATAAGAGGTCGTACCGGGAGGAACGGCGCCCGCCTGATAAAGGTCGACGAACCACGCCAGCGCACGCTTGCCTGCGTCAGAGTTGAATGCGGGCGACCAGTCTTCGTTGAACAACTGACCGCCTTCGGCAATCACCATCTCATAGAAACGGCCCACGATGGCTTCGTCTTTGCCCGCGTATTGCGTGCCATAGAAGTTGGGCGCATCCGTGAAAAAGATCGCCTGATCCTTGTATTGGTCCCAAGTATCCGGTGGTGCCAGATCATAGCCGTACTCGGCCTTGAACGCGGCCTGATTGTCCGCATCCTCATAGATGGATTTGAGGTAATAGAGCGCAGACACATCGAACTGAGCCCGCGGCAGCATCACCAGCGCATCCCCGATCTTGGAGGCGGCAACATTCGATGGCACGTATTCCGCGATGAATTCGGGGGTCAGAAACGGCGTCAGATCTGTATAGAGGCTTGGATACTGTGACGCAAAAGAGCTGTGGTTTGAACCGACGCACCAGCCAAGAGTGCCCGCGGCGAGATCCGATTTGAACTCCTTGTCCAGCTCAAAGTGGTTCTTCTTGGAAATGACGTCGACCTTTGCGCCGGTCTCTGCTTCCCATTCGGTGATCCGCGCATAGAGCGCTTCGTATTGCTGACCGCCAATAAGCTTGGCCTGCAATGTCACTCCGTCAAAGTCGCCGGCCTGCGCGGGCAGGGTCGCAAGCAGGGCAACCCCTGCCGTGGCGCTTTTCAGTACAGATTGAAGCGAAAATTTCATGTTTTCCTCCCTGGAAAAGATTTTGGCGAAGGGCCAGTCACACAGTTTGAACACTTTCATGTTTCGTATGTGAACTTGACTTTCATATATATCCGTTAAAGAGTCAATTGATCAAACAGCCGTCAGGAAAACGCATGCTTTTCGATACGCATCTTCATCTGATTTACCCCGAAAAACTCTCTTATCCGTGGCTTGCCGATTTTGATGCCTTGAACAAACCCAGCCGCTTTGACGACTACAGCCGACGTGCCGGACGGCTCGGGATTGGCGGATGTCTGCACATGGAAGTGGATGTGGCACCTGAGCTGATCAAAGCGGAAACCGCACTTGTGGAGGAGCTTTCACAAGAGCCCGCAAGCCTGATGCGGGGCGCGATCTCAAGCTGTCGTCCCGAAGAGGATGACTTCCCGGACTTCCTTGACTGGGCCAAAGACCAGAAGATCATCAAAGGGTTTCGCAGGGTCCTGCACGTCGTGCCGGACGAGGTGAGCCAGAGTGCAACCTTCAGGGCCAATATCAAACGGTTGTCCGGCTCGGATCTGACATTTGATCTGTGCGCCCTGCCGCACCAGCTCCCGATCATGGCCGACTTGGTGGATCATTGCCCGGACGTCCAGTTCATCCTGGACCATTGCGGGGTTCCGGCGATTGCAGCCGGTGAGATGTCTCCGTGGAAGGAACACATCACCGCATTGGCGCAGCGCCCGAATGTCATTGCCAAGATCTCGGGGGTCATTGCCTATGCGGACCCCGACAATTGGGCGCTGGATGACATCCGGCCTTGGGTTGATGTTACGGCACGTGCATTTGGGCCGGACCGTCTGGTTTGGGGCAGTGACAGCCCGGTGTGCAATCTGGGCGGCGGGCTGGAAACATGGGTGGCCGTCACCCACGCTCTGACACAAGACTGGCCCAAGGCCGAGCGGGACGCATTTTACCATGGCACCGCCCACCGCATTTGGGGGCTGTGATACCCTGGACCGAACCGGATAAAACCAACAGTGGCACTGCACCCAAGCGCTGCCGAGGAAAGCCGAGACTATGACGACCAAGCCCGTTTCCAAAAGCCCGCAGGGCGAAAAGTACAGTGCGCCGGCACTGTCCAAGGGGCTCGATATTCTTGAGCTGATGGCGTCGCGCGGGACAGGTATGAAGAAAACCGAAGTGGCCAATGCCCTCGATCGCTCTTTGGGCGAGATTTTCCGCATGTTGGCGGTTCTGACCGAGCGGAATTATCTGGCTTACGACGCTTCAAGCGAACGGTACTCGCTGACCCAAAAGATGTTTGAGTTGGCCCATCGGCATCCGCCGGTCAAACGGTTGAACGCAGTGGCCGGGCATGTGATGGAAAAGCTGTCACATGATCTGAACCAATCTGCGCATCTGGCCATCCTGCACGGGGCGGAAGTCCTTGTGATTGCGCAGACGGATGCGCCGGGCAACAATATCACGTCTGTGCGCCTCGGTGCCCGGATCCCGATTATCTATACGGCGTCCGGTGCGGTCCTGCTCGCTCAGGCGAGCCAGGAGCGGCGCAATGAGATCTATGCCCGCTCGTCCGAGGCAACCGAGGAGCGGATCGGTTTTTTCGAAAAGCTGGTGGCGCAGGTCGCGCAGAAAAACTATTGTGACAGCCCGTCTCAGGTGATTGTCGGCGTGCACAACGTCGCAACCCCGGTGTTCAATTACTCTGGTGAAACGATTGCAGCCCTGACGATCCCCTATGTGCAACGGTTGACACAGGCCAGCGCGCCGGATTTGCAGGTTTGCATAGACACGCTGATCGCCGCCGGCCAGACCATTTCCCGCCAGCTTGGGGCAGGGGCCTCGGACGACCTGCCTGAATAGTTCGGGCCCGCACGCCTCAATTTTCCTTGGTCGCGGCCAGAAAGCTTTGGACCACTGCATCTTGCGCCCGACTGGGATGCCAGTAGGCAAAGACACGAATGGGTTCGCTTGCGATCGGGAACGGAAAAATCCGGATGGCCCAACGGCCTGCCATGGCAGCAGCAAGACGGCGCGGTATGGTCGCCAACATGGGCGTCCCGCAAATCATCGATGGCACCATCGCGTGCGACCAGACCGTGGTATGACGCTCGCGTTTCAGACCTGACTTTCGCAGCGCATCTTCGTCCTCAAATGTCAGTTGGTGATCGAAGTACCGCACAACGACATGTTTACGCGCCAGGAACTCCTCTTGCGTGATGTGATCCGTCTTTGGTCCATGGATCTTGCAAGCCACACACACAAACTCATCTTCGAACAGGCATGTGTTGGGTGGCACGCCGATATCCATCGCCTGCCCTGCGAACAGCAAATCAATCTCTCCGCTGTTCAACAGACGTGCTGAACGGTCGGTCAGGGGCAGGATATCAAAACGCAGTTTTGGGGCGCGGCGCATGGTGTCATGTATCGCATCCGCCAGAAAACTGGTCACGGAGTAATCCGACGCCACGATCTTGATCTCGCGCTCGAAGCTGTTGATGCTTTCGCCCGGACGCAGGGCCGAAAAGGACTGCGCGCGCGACAGGACCTCGTTGAGCGGGGTAATCAGGGTCTTGGCAAAGGGCGTCAACACCAAGGACCTCCCCGACCGCACCAGAAGCGGGTCGTCGAAATGCCTGCGCAACTGCGCCAGAACCGTGCTGAGGGCGGATTGGCTCAGATACACCCGCTCGGCCGCGCGCGTGACATTTCGCTCTTTCAGCAAGGCATCCAGACAAACAATCTGGTTCAGGTCAAATCCATTGAGACGCATTCAGGTATCTGTGAAATTGATGATGATGTGTAGATAAAACCCATTTTGCCGATCAATGCAAATCTGCGACAGTTGTCTTCAGGAATGCAGGATTACGACAGGAGAAAGTTGTTCATGTCACTCACACAGGTGGTCACGCAGACGTCTGATATGGCCGAGACGTATGAACGGGACGGATTTGTCTGCCCCATTGACGTTTTGTCGCCAGCCGAAACACTGGTCCTGCGCGCCGACCTTGAAGCTGCCGAAGCAGAACTGGCCGGGGATCCCGAAAAGCTGAAACTGCTCCGCAGCTATCCTGACCGGTTGTTGCCGTCCTTTGACGCTTTGATCCGCCATGACACGCTTGTGGCCGCTGCGACGGCGGCCCTGGGGCCGGACCTCATGGTCTGGAGCGCCGGGCTTTTTATCAAGGAAGCGCACTCGCCCAAGATCGTGTCCTGGCATCAGGATCTGACCTATTGGGGGCTGGATGATGCGCAAGAAACCACCTTGTGGTTTGCGATTTCCCCAGCCAGCGAGGACGCAGGCTGCATGCGATTTGTACCGGGCAGCCACAAGCAAAGGATCGTGCCACATGTGGACACGTTCGCGGAGGATAACCTGTTGTCCCGCGGCCAGGAAATCGCCGTGGACGTGAACGAAGCGGACGCCGTGGCAGCGGCACTTCGCCCGGGGCAGGCCTCAATGCATCATGGTCATCTGTTTCATGCCTCCGGCCCGAACACGACCGATGACAGAAGGATCGGGGCCGCCATCCGGTACATCGTGCCCGCGATGAAGCAGAAATCCGGCGGGCGTCCTCTGGTCGCTCTGGTCAAGGGCGAGGATCGGTTTGGCCACTTTACAATCGC
>CAYGQZ010000076.1:0-2815 GCA_964352055.1 uncultured Rhodobacterales bacterium | reverse complement strand
GGCGGCGTGATCGCCGAGACAACGGCGAAATAGAACACAAAGAAATGGGCAATCAGCGGTTCGATCCCGATCTCGATCAAGCCCGGAGCCACGACGGAGGCCGCCACCGCATAAGCCGCCGTGGTCGGCATGCCCATCCCGAGGATCACCGAAATCATCATGGCAAAGATCAGGGCCAGCAACGTGCTTTGCTGTGCCAGATCAAACAGCAGGCTGGAGAACCGCGCCCCCACTCCGGTGAGCGAGATGACCCCCACAATCAGGCCCGCGCAGGCACAGACGATAATGATCTGAAGCGACATGCGCCCGCCATTGCCAAGCGCTTCGTAGATCTGACGCGGCCCCATGCGGTAGGGTGTCAGCCAGCTGACGACAGCCGCCGACGCAATCGCCAGCGTCCCCGCCCTTATGACCGAATAGCCGCCAAAAAGCGCGCCGATCAGGATCAGGATCGGCAAGAACAGATAGGCCTGTCGCACCAGATCAGACAGCTTGGGCAACTCGTCTGGCCGCATGCCACGCATACCGGTGCGGCTGGCCTCGAAATCGACCATGAAATAGATCGATGAAAAGTAAAGGATGGCCGGGATCAGGGCCGCCACCACAAGTTCGGTGTAGGGAATCCCGGTGATCTCGGCCATGATAAAGGCACCCGCACCCATGATGGGCGGCATGATCTGCCCCCCGGTCGAGGCCGCCGCCTCGATTGCGCCCGCCGATTGTGGCCGGTAGCCCACCTTCTTCATTAGTGGAATGGTCAGCGACCCGGTTGACACCACATTGCCCGCCGACGTCCCGTTGATCATGCCCATCAGGCCGGACGCCAGAACCGATACCTTGGCCGGGCCGCCACGCGCGCGTCCGGCAGCCGCGAAGGCGAAGTTCACGAAATAATCGCCGACCTTGGAGCTTTGCAGGAACGCCGCGAAGATGATGAACAGGATGATATAGGTGGAAGAGACCGCCGTTGTCGGCCCCAGCACACCGTTGTCTGTGAATATGTACGTAAAGAAGCGCTTGGCGTCATAGCCTCTGTGCTCAAGAAAGCCGGGCATCCATGGACCGAGAAAGGCGTAGCCGATGAACACCGCAGCAATCACCACCAGCGTCAGTCCCGCCAGCCTTCGGGTCAGTTCAGAAATCAGAACAACGATCACAAAGGCGGCCCACCCGTTGTTGGGATCCGCAAAAGGTGTGCCCGCGCGCAACCGCAAGGACAACGCGTCGAGGCTGAACAGGATAAAGCCACAACTGGCCAATGTGGCTACGATCAGCGCAATATCCGCCAGCGGAAGATGGCTTTTGCGTGCCGGATAAATCCATCCGGTCACAACAGCCAGCAGAGTGCCCCCGGCAAGGGTCCAGCCGTAAAACGCGAGCGTCCAGTCCGGCGGCGCTGCGGCCCCCGGCTCCAACATGAACATGGCGGCGAGAAGGGAAGAAAGTGCGACACCCGTTCCGATCAGCGCCAGCCCACCCAACCAGACAGAGGGCCTGCCGGACGTGCCCTCATCCGCAGGGCGGATGGAAAGGGCAGCCGTCGTGCCGAACCCAAGCACAAGAGCGCCCGCAATATGCATGATACGAAATGTCCATGTCTCAAGCGGCGCAATGTTCAAAACGTAAAGGTGCCAGGCACTGTATAGCGCACAGAGCAGAAAACCGACCTTGCTCAGGGCGACGGTCGGCACCATGTCTGGATCGTCTACCTTGGCGGGTGATACAGTTTCCAAAGGTACCCGCGTGTCAGACATATGCTTTATCCATCGGCTAAACTGAAACGGCACCCGGCCCGTTGGGCAGGATGCCTGAGTTGTATTGCGATCGTGTCAGACCTTAGCCTTGCAGGTCTGCCGGGATGTCGATCCCGTTTTCCTGAAACCACTTCACCGCGCCCGGATGCCAGGGCAGGAACGTGTTCTTGTCGGCATTCTCCGGCAAGGTTTCAACGGCGGCCTTGTGGATTTCAAGCATCTTGGGATTGTTGCTCATCACGGTATCGACCACGGCATAGACAAAGCTGTCAGGCAGATCGGCATGGGCGATGGCAAAGTTCCACATCGACACGCTCAACTGATCCTCGGCCAGCGAGGGATAGGTTCCGGCAGGGATCGTGAACGTCGACACAGGTTGGGTGTCTATCACTGCGCTTTGCTCTTCCGGGGTGAACCCGAAAAAGGTCACATCTGTCTGAGCGTCCAACTGGCTGAACGCCGGATAGGGCAGGCCACCGGCCCACGTATAGACGTCAATAAGGCCATCCTGAAGTTGCCCGGCAAGGTCTGCGGCACCGCCATTGCGAAACTCGACGTTTTTGCCCATGTCCTCCAGAATGCGTGGCCAGTAGGTTCCCGGCGTTCCACCTGCAGGACCGACGCCTACGACAGCGCCGTCGGGAATATCCGCAAAGCTTGTTATGCCCGAGTTTGTCAGGGTCACAGCGTGAAAGCCGGTTTTGTACATGGGAAAGATCGCCCGGATCTTGTCGTGCTTGAGGCCCGGTGCCAGAGCACTTTCGCCGTTCATCGCATCAAAGGCCGGCCCCATGGTGACCATGCCCATGTCAAGATCACCCGTCTGGACGAGTGCCGCGTTCTGAACCGGCCCACCTGTCACTTCGGTGCCGCCGGGAATGCCAAGCGCTTCGGCGACCATATTGGCCCATCCGGCACCGTAGACGAAATAGGTGCCGCCCTGGCTGGCTGTGCCAACCGAGAAGCTGTCAGGCCAGTCGCTTCGGTCTTCTGCATATGCCATCGATGCAGCAAGACCAATGGCGCATGCTTGCACCATGGATTTGAACGCCTTACCGGAT
>CAYGQZ010000075.1:9722-16725 GCA_964352055.1 uncultured Rhodobacterales bacterium | reverse complement strand
GACAGTGGACCATGATGAAAGCCTTGTTCAGTCGGATCGCTGTTTTTCTTGTCTTCGTTTCGCTCTGCAACTCGGCGAAGGCGGAGCAAGTCACGTTTGTGCTCAGGTATGCCGGTATCAAGCTTGGCACGCTTTCATATACAAATGACGTCGGCCCATCCTCCTATGCGGCAGAAATGCGGTTCCAAACGGGGGGCATGACAGGTCTCATCACAAGCGTGACCTTCGACGCCCAGTCACAAGGACGCAGGGTGGCAGGTGGTGACGTTTTGCCGGTAAAATACCGCGAAGAAAGCCTGCGCTCGGATGAGCGCGAAGTGACTGAAATCGTCTGGGACAAGAGAACGCCTGTCATTACCGTCGAGGCTCCGCCACAGCTGGATCGTCTTGACCCGCAGCAGGCCATTGGCAGCATCGATCTGATGACAGGCATGCATATGCTCTTTCGCGCGATCCCTTCCGAGGACGCCTGCAAGCTGAACGCGACAACATATGACGGGAAGCGGCTGATGCGTCTGAAGCTTGGCGATGCAGGTCAGGATCGCTCTGGTCAACTGACATGTGCCGGAACGTTCAGTCAGCTGAAGGGGGTCGCAACTCAGGGCGTGATCGGCAGCATGTTTGCTGGCTTCGAGATGACATATCGGTCGTTGCCTGATAATCGGATCCGGGTTGACCGGATCGTTCTACGAACACCGATGGGCCCGGCCGTTCTGGCGTTGGAGTAACGGTCATGTCACTCAAGTAACGCACCGGCAAGTCTTGCCACTTCAGAGACCCGAAGGTCCAAACCGTCAATCTGAGAATGGTGAATGTTCATTGCGTCGGGTAGGGCCGGGTCCGGTTTCGCGTCACCTTCTGTGAGATAACGCTCGTTACGTCGAATGCCTGCAATGCGGTCCCCGCGCGCGGGACTCGAGCAGTATACTCAGTGTTCAGTATGGGCCGCCGCCGTCAGGTCAGATGCACCTGAGAGGTTCGTAATGCGACCGGATCGCTCCGTTCAGTCGATCAACGCATCTGAACGACGCCCCGCCTCCTGATGGTGGATCGCAAGCGTACGGCCGTAAAGTTGACGCGTGCGTTCAACGCTCCCCACCATACCGGGCGCCTCAACATACGAAAATATTGCAACGTAGCGGGGCGTTTCCCCTTCCAGCGGAGCGACACGATGAAGAGAGTAGCGCCCTTTGAAAAGCTGCAAGTCGCCCGGCTCAAGTTCCAATGAAACAACCTTGTCCGATGTGCCGTTCAGAACTTTCGACACTTCGGCGAAATTCTCGTCCTCGCGACTTCGTATCATTGGCGCATATTCGAAGGCGCCACCGCGTTCGGCGTTTTGCAGCGCGAGGGTGACAGTGAAATTGTTGGTATCGAAATGCCATGGGAATCCGTTTCCGGCATCTGCTGCGTTCACGATGACATCCGCGAGCGGGTCGGCATAGCGAAAGAACCGATCCGCCGGCTCACCGAGACAATCCCGGATGAATTCATCGAAGCCCGCGCTGTCGATAATCGAGCGTAAGGCGCCGTTGGATGCAAAATTGTCAGCCGGAACGAAGGAATTTGACCTTTCAAAAAACTGGCGTCGCGGATCATCCTTCGGAAGCGATGGATCGTCGGTCGTGAAATAGGCGTTCGTTCGTGAAAAGCTGCGATGCCCATTTCCGGCAACAGCGTCGGCTTCTGAGACTGCGGCGGCAACACCAACAGGTGAAAGGAAACCTTTCAGAACGGCGCACCCCTGTTTTTCCAGCGCCTTTTGTACGTCTGCCACGACCATGTCGCGTTTTGGACCCGATGCCGCAATCGGATAACGGTCGTAGTTGATCAGGTCCTTGGGCAACGCGTTCATGGCTCACCGCTCCTCTGGAAAATTGCTCCTCAAGAAGACCCAAAATCATTTTACTGCGCTATCGGAATTGCGACGGGGCCAATGTCGTTTTCCTGGCTCAACCCGACTGCACTTGGCAATGTCCGGGTTGGAGATCTTGCCAGGCAGCAACGCAGTTCTTTCCGGCGGCTGGTTCGGGTCGTTCTTGCAGACCGGCCTGTCGTTGACCATGGCGATCAAATCAAGCGGCGCCCTTTGCAACACCGTCTCGGGATCGCCGGGTGAATTATATGGCTGGACCTCGTGAAAAAGGGGGGACTACCGGGCGACCTCGCCCTAATTCCGGAATGCGCGCGACAGGCTTGCAAGTGCGTCCCAGAGATCCATGAACCTGGCATAGAAATGTTCGCGGGCCACAAAGGGCTTTTCTCCAGTCCCGACAAGCTCATCCTCAAGCGTGTCAATCAAGCGAAGTAGCCGACGGCGGTGTATGCCAAGGCGGCATTGGACCGGATCAGCCAGCACACCGGCAAATGCGGCGACGACCGACCCGATCATGACCAGGCTCACCATGGTCACGATGACAAGCCAGGGCGCGGCACGTGCAGTAAAGACACCGTACCACATGCCACCAATTGTCTGCCCCAACGGAAATTCGGCGATCGCTGTGGATTGCGCCATGGCATTGGCCACGCCGGGTGCCATCGAAATCATACCGGGTGTCAGGGCTTGAAAGGTCAGCGCTCCGACAGCCAACGTGCAGAGCGCGGTGGTCATTTCGGCCACGGCAGACCGTGTTGCTGCATATTCGGCAAGTGCGTCTGCAACCCTCTGACCAAGCGCCCGCGCGTCACATGGACTTTCACGTTTTCGGATCATCTCGCGGAACTGTGGGGCGTCAAGGACGGCGTGCAAAAGCTCATCCTTATCGTATTTCAATGTTCCTTTGGCCTTTGGCAGGTCCAGAAGGTCGGTCGCGATGCGGGCCTCGACCCGTTGGGATACTGCAGTGCGCAACAAGATTTGCCGTCGGGCCAACCAGCTGGCACCGCTTTGCAAACCGACAAGTCCGCACAGGTATGCCGCAATTCGGGTCAATACAAAAAGCGGCGACAGCAGAACGTTGAGTGGTGCCTTAAGGATATCCCAGCCAAGCGCGGCCCGATGGAGATGGAGTGTCCCTGGCCATGTGAAATGCCGCGTCACAAATGGGGGCACCTGCGCGCGTTTCTCAGCAAAGTAGTCGCGGTGGATCTGTTGGTGCACTGTAACGGTGTCCTGTAAAAGAATTGACCAAGTGACCGTGAATGTAATTGGACTACCCGCCTTTTGTTACGTCAACAAGAAGATCCTGACGCCAATGTGTTCCACCTCGTACAACGGGCTTTTATCCGCCAACATTTGCAAAACGGTGTCGCTGGCCATCAAACCCGGCATGGTACATCTCGATTTGAAGCCTCCTAAGGTCACGGATCCTCACGTCCTTTGGTCTGCGACTGTCCGTAAATGCCGTCGTTACGGAATGTTTTTCGGGAACAAGCCAGTTCTGCCGATGGAACCCAGACTTACGCGGGCGGTCGTGCGTCGGTCAGGGCATGTCAGCCCGAGCGTGGATATCATGCGACGCTGAACGTACTCTTGGTGGCCGTCGTGACAATGAGGTATTCATTTTTCCAGGGTGCCGCTTTGATCTTGGCACCAATGCTGCTGTTTTGATGCATTGCACGCCAGCACAATTGCCGATTTTTGGCGCGAACTGGTCCGACGCGCCCTGCGGGAAGGCTGGCTTTTGGACAAAGCCAACAAGGTGCATTCCTTTCACGCTTTGACTTTCCGCATCTGCGGATCGTAAAGCGGCTTGAGCGACGCGATCGCGTCATACCGCTTGTCTGCGATTTCGATCTGCCAGGGTCCGGTCTGTATGATTTCTGCCGTCAAAGGTTCATCGAGTTCGGCGAAACCGATGCCGACCGCACCACCAAGCGAATGGCCGTAGCCGCCAACCTGAATGTAGCCCACCTGCTTTTCGCCAAGATAGATCATCTCGTTCCCGTACATCAGCGGCTCGGGGTCTTTCAGCAGGAATTGCAGCATGCGCGTGTGCGGCGTGCCCTGTGCCTTGATGTCGGCCAGCGCATCGCGACCGATGAACCCGCCCGGCTTGTCGAGCTTCACGGCAAAGCCCAACCCGGCCTCGATCGGGTTGTCGGTATTGTCCACATCGATCCCGAAATCACGGTAGGCTTTCTCCAGCCGCAGGGAATTGAGCGTCTGCATGCCCGCATCCCGCAGCCCAAGGTCTGCGCCCGCTTCCTTGATCAGATCGTAGACCTGCACGGCCTGGGTGTTGGGCACGTGCAGCTCCCATCCCAACTCTCCAATGAACGTCACGCGGTAGGCCAGCACAATGGCATAGCCGACATCGATGTGCTGCGCGGTCATGAAGGGAAAGGCGTCGTTGGAAAGGTCCGCGCCAGAAATGCGGCTCAGCAATTCGCGTGACTTCGGTCCGTGCACGTTGATCTGGCAGCGCGCGGCGGTCACATCGGTAATCACCACCACTTCCTCCGCGCGGATGTGAGTCCGCATTCGCATCTCGGTATGCCCGGCGGAATTTTCGCCCACGATCACCATGAACCGATCCGCGCCCAGCCGTGTGACCGTGAGATCGGCCTCGAAACCGCCACGCTCATTGGTCCAGGCGGTATAGACGACGCGCCCCGGCGCGACGTTGACTTCGTTGCACGACAGGCGTGACAACAGCGCCAGTGCATCCGGGCCTTCGACGCTGAATGCGGCCATGGAGGTCATGTCCATTGCTATCACATCCTCGCGCGCGGCGCGGTGTTCCTCGGCGTGCCAGGACCACCAGTTCTGACGGTTCCAGGAGTATTCCTCGACCTTGGCCTCCTGCGGCGAGGGCGCGAACCAGTCGGGTTGTTCCCAACCGCTGCCTTCACCAAAATAAGCGCCATTGGCCCTGAGACGGTCGTAGAGAACCGAGCGTTTGACGTTTCTTGCGGTCTTGAAGTTCTCGTTGTGAAAGTGCTGTCCGAAAAGCTTGCCCAGCAACTCCGGTGTGCGGTCGCGACGGAATGCTGGCGTGGCAAAGTCGCGGCTGAAGCGGTTGACGTTGATGCCGGTCACGTCAATGGGCGGCAGGCCGTCCACCATCCAGTGCGCCAGCACCATGCCTGTGCCCGCCCCGTTGAGAATGCCAAGCGAGTTCATTCCGCAGGCCACCCAGAGGTTGCGCAGTTCAGGCGTCGGGCCGACCAGCGGGGCGAGGTCGGGCGTGAAACTCTCCGGACCGCAGAACAGCTTTTTCACGCCGTAGTTCATCGTTTCAGGGACGCGGGAATACGCTCTCTCAAGATCGGGGCCGACGCGGTCCCAGTCGGGTTCGATTTCGCCAAACGCCCAGGCCTCGGGAACACCGTCGAGTTTCCAGGCGGCAGCGCCCGGCTCGAACAGACCAAGCATCAGACTGCCCACTTCCTCGCGGTAGTATGTGTAAGTCGACGGGTCTTCCAGCACCGGCAGGTCGCGGGGCAAATCAGGGATAGCTTCGGTGATCAGGTAATAATGTTCCGCGGCTTGCAACGGCAGGTTGACGCCATGGGCGGCCCCCAGTTGGCGGGACCACATGCCGCCGCAGATCACGACGGTCTCGGCGGTAATCTTCTGGCCGTCGCCCGTACGCACGCCCGTCGCCGTGCCGTTTTCTGTCAGGATTTCAGCCACGCGCGTGCCTTCGAAGAAACGCACGCCGCGGTTGCGCGCGCCCTTGGCCAGCGACATGGTCACATCCACCGGATTGGCGCGCCCATCCTCGGGGATCAGGAAGGCACCGACGACATCGGACAGATCGCCAATGGGGAACATGTCCTGCGCGTCTTTCACGGATATCTCGTGATTGTTGATCCCGAAACGGCGCATGAAGGCGGCGATACGGCGCATCTCGTGCAGGCGTTCTGCATTGGTGGCGATTTGCAGATAGCCGACATCGCGAAACCCTGTCGGGATACCGGTCTCGGCCTCAAGGTTTGCATAAAGATCACGACCATGGGTGTATATTGCGCATTCGGCCTCTGACTTGAGCAGCCCCGCCACGATCAGCCCGGCTGCGTGCCATGTGGTGCCAGAGGTCAGTTGCCCCTGTTCCAGAACCACGACATCGCTGTGGCCAAGCCTGGCCAGATGATAGGCTGTGTTCGTCCCGATTGAACCGCCGCCGATGATGACAGTCTGGGCATGGGAAGGCAGCGTATCGGCCATGGGTGGTCCTTTCGCGGATGCGCGCGCGCATATCGATTGAATGATCGTTCAGTCGATTGTATCGTTATGCAAATGATGATCAAGCGCGGATCGTGAAGGGAGTGGATGCGATGAGCGAAGAGGTTCTTTACGACGACAAGCATATCGGCTTTCTGGAAGAGCTTTGGGGCGAAGGCTTTTTGTCGCCCGGCGGCCCGGAAGAGGTCGCGCGGGTGATCGAAGGGGTCGAAATCGCGGGCAAACATGTGCTCGACATCGGCTGCGGTTCGGGGGCCATCGCGGTGATCCTGGCGCGCGATTTCGGCGCGGCGAAGGTGACCGGGATCGATGTGGAAACGCCAGTCTGCGAGGCCGCGCGGACGCGGGTCAAAGCGGCGGGGCTGTCGGACAGGATCGACATTGTGAAAGTTGACCCCGGGCCGATGCCCTTCGCAGATGCCACCTTCGACGTGGTCTTTTCCAAAGACTCCATCATCCACATCCCCGACAAGGCGGCGATGGCGTCAGAGGCCTTCCGCGTGCTGAAGCCCGGCGGTCGGTTTGCGGCGTCTGACTGGCTGACAAATCATGACGGTGAAATGTCGCCCGAAATGGCGCATTACGTGAAAATGGAGGATCTCGAATTCGAGATGGCCTCGCCCGGGACATACCGTGCGGCGATGGCAGGTGCCGGGTTTCGGGATGTGGAACTGGTCAACCGCAATCAGTGGTATCGGCAAGTGTCAGCTGAAGAACTCGCCGAACTGACCGGCCCGAACAAGGCGCAATGGGCGGCACGGCACGGCGCGGAGTTTATCGACCAGCAGATCGCGACTTGGACTGCGATGCAGCCGGTTCTGGCCAGCGGCGAGCATTGTCCGCATCACATCCGGGCCCGCAAGAAATGATGAC
>CAYGQZ010000075.1:0-9622 GCA_964352055.1 uncultured Rhodobacterales bacterium | reverse complement strand
AAACGTGCGGCACAGATCGGCTGCAACAATGCCCGGGAATTGCTGTCGCTCGCGTCTTTGGGAATTGAGCCCGCACTGGGGATAGATCAGTCACCCGCCTTTTTGGCGCAGGCAAAAGAACTCGCGCAGGCAGCAGGTCTGTCTCCAAGACTGTTGGAGGCCGATATCTATGCCCTTCCGAATGGCGTGGGCGACTTTGACGTGATCCTCATCACCATTGGGGTGCTGAACTGGATGCCCGATCTTGGTCGGTTCTTTCAGGTCGTCGCCGGGCTGATGGCCGAGGGCGGGCACCTGGTGATTTACGAAACCCACCCCATGCTCGAAATGTTTGATCCCGAAGGCGACGACCCCCACCAGTTGGCCTGCAGCTATTTCGACAAGGGGCCGGAGCCCGTGCCTGAAATGATCGTCTATGATAACACGCCTGCGGCGGACTCCGGGGCAACCGGCTATTGGTTCAGCCACACAATGGGCGAGATCGTGACCACGTGCTGCGCGGCGGGTCTGACACTGCAAAGCCTCACCGAATACCCGCATTCGAACCGCGAATCCGCCTATGAAAAGTACCAAAGTCGCCAGGCGCAGGTGCCGATGTGCTTTGCCCTTGTTGCAACGCGGTGACGGAGGAGATTGCATATCACGTGCTGGCGCCCGACACGGCGCATCTGTTGCAGGGTTCCGATATATTCGACGGACCAGTGAAGGCGGATCAACTCGCGCGGTTCGTGTCGGATGACGGACATATTCTCGTCTTTGCCACGGATGGCGATCGGCCGGTGGGTTTTGCCTCAGGCACAATCCTTTACCATCCCGACAAGCCACCAACATGCTTCGTCAACGAGGTCGGCGTGAACGACGACTGGCGTCGGCGTGGTATTGCAACCAAAACCTGGCAAATGCTTGTGGGATTGGCACAGGACAGGGGATGCGAGGGCGTCTGGCTGGCCACTGAAGCAAACAACACAGCCGCCCGCGCACTCTATCGCAGCCTCGACGCGCGCGAAACCTCCGGCGTCGTCGTTTACGATTGGGAAAGTGCGATGGACGCCCCCTAAGCCCCCCACCAATTGCCGTCCGGGTCTCCGGGATAAACGCCCAGGTATGGCCCGTGCGACTGATATCCCATCAGGCGCTGAATGCGCTCAGGATAGCTTTCGGCCACCGTGCGCGGGACGGTCAGATAGTGGTTTTCTTCCTGCCGCAACCAGCCAAGCGAATAGGTGGTGATCAGCCCGATCCGGGGCGTACCCGTTTCGTTGCGACCGCCTGCGTGCACGGCGCGCCCCAGGTAGAACAGGATCGATCCGCGCGGCATGATGGCCTGTGCGATCTCTGCCTCGGTGATGTCGTCGATGTTCCGCATGTCCTGCGATCCAGGCACCACGCGGGTGGCCCCGTTTTGTGCCGTGAAGTCCGTGAGGGCCACCATGGCCGAGATTTGCCATTCGATGCCCGGAACGCGGATGGGGTAGAAATCATCGTCCCTGTGAAGGCCCTGATTGCCTTCGCCCGGCATGATCTCGATCGCGGTGGCCGAACCGATGCGATAGCTTTCGCAGTGCGGCAACAGCACTTGATCGGCGACACTCAAGACCATCGGATGGGCGAGGATATCCGCTGCGGCCCGGCTGATCCCCAGTATTCCGCCCAGACGTCGGGTTTTGTATCCATTGAATTCATTGGTGAATTTCAGACCCTGTTTGTCAAAAGGTTCGCGCAACTCGGCCAACACCTGATCTAGAAGCGCGGGCGGCACCACGTTTTCCACGATGACCGCACCGTCCTTCGCCAATTGATCGGCGACCGTTCCATCTTTCTCAACTCTTGCAATCTCAAGCATTGTATTCCGCGCTGAGCTCGGTGAGCCCCGCCTCCATGATGTCAAACATTTCGTCAATCTGCGCCTCGGATATGATCAGAGGCGGCGAGAAGACCGCCATATTGCCGAAGGGTCGCAGCAAAAGACCGCGCGCTTCGCAGGCGTCGTCCAGTTTCTGGCCGAACTTCAGATACGCGGCATAGGTTTCGCGGGCCAGATCGGGGCGGCATTCGATGCAGCCCAGAAGACCTGCGCCGCGCACATCGCCCACGATGTCGAACTTGTCCTTGATCGCCTGCAGGCGCGCCTGAAATTGCGGTGTCACCCGGCGGACATGACCAAGGATGTCCTCGTTCTCCAGGATCTCGATGTTCTTGATGGCCGCTGCGCACGCGACCGGATGGCCCGAATACGTGTAACCGTTATAGAAGACGTCGTCGCCTTCCGCCTCCGCCATCCGTGTCATCAGCGCGTCGGAAATCAGGCAGGCCCCCAGCGGCAGGTAGCCCGAAGTCAGTCCCTTGGCGCAGGTGATCATGTCCGGCACGATGCCATAGACCTCTTCGGAGGCGAACCAATGGCCAAGGCGGCCAAAGCCCGTCACGACCTCGTCGGAGATATAAAGGATGTCATGGGCGCGGCAGATGTCCAGCGTGCGCTTGTGATAGCCCGGCGGCGGGACGATCACGCCACCCGAGCACAGGATCGGTTCGGCGATGAAAGCCGCGATCTTGTCCGCGCCAACCTTTGCGATGAGCTTTTCCAGATCGGTCACTTTTGCGTCGCACCAGGCCTCAAGGCTCATGCCTTCGGGGCGCAGGTAGGGGTTCACATCCGGCAGGAACTGCACCAGATCGTCGGCCTTGTCGAAACGGGTATTGAACCGTTCCTTGCCCGTGACGGTGGCCGCCAGAAAAGTCGAGCCGTGATACCCTTTCTCGCGTCCGATCACGATTTTCTTGTCGGGTCGCTTCAGTCGGTTGTTGAGAAAGAACGCCGTCCGCAGGGCGGTATCCACCGCTGTCGAGCCGCCGGTGGTGAAATGCACCGTGTTGAGATCGCCGGGGCTGCGCTCTGCGATCATGCGCGCCAATTGTGCGGCGGGTTCAGAGGCAAAAGACCAGGGCGAGGCATAGGGCATCTGCATGACCTGTGCCGCAATCGCATCGGCCATGTCCTGTCGGCCATAACCAATCTGCATGCACCACATGCCCCCCGGCCCATCAAGGTAACGCTTGCCCTGCGCGTCCCACAGGTAAACACCGTCTGCGGTGTTCACGCGCATGTACTCATCAGTGCCAAAGCTCTCGACCCCTGCCCATGGGTGCAGGTGGTGGTCACGGTCCCATGCGGTCAGCTCCTTTGCTGTGGGGGTGTTGTCAAGCTCGCTCATTGTCGGTCCTCTTTCAGATGCGGCCGGGCGGCGTGGCACGGGCACGGACCGGGTTGAAAAATGCAGTTTTCTGAGGCGTAAGGCGGGCCATGCGGGTCTGCCATTTGCCCTCTTCAAGCGAGTAGATTTCGGCCCAGAGCCGGGACGGGCTGCGGCGGGCATGGGCCGTTTTGACATGGGCAAGTGCGATGGATTTCTTGGCTGTAGGCGACCACACGCCTGAGGTGACGTGACCCACCTCGCGATTGAAGGGCCCGTAGACCAAAGCATCCTGCGCCAGTTTGAAACCCTCCACGTCGACGCGCAGCAGGAGGGAACGGGGCGTCTTGCGGCTTTTCAGAAGGGCGCGGCGGCCATTGAAGTGACCCTTGTCGAAGTTGACCTGCCAGTCGAGGGCCAGTTCGAAGGGGGTTTGGCCCCGGTGCAGTCGTTCGGTGCTGTGAACGGTCTGAAAGTCCACCCCGGCCGTAAGAAATCCTGCTTCGATGCGCGCAATGTTCACGGCCGCGTACCCGATGGCGCGCAGTCCCTTATATGTGCCTGCTTCCCAGACTCTGTCCCAGAGCCCGGTCGCAGCGCTCCAGTCGCACCAGAGTTCATAGCCCAGATCGCCGGTAAACCCGGTGCGTGAGACCGTGAGGCCAGGCTCGATTTCTGCCAGGTCAAAGGGTTTCAGATGGGCCACATCAAGACCGGCTGCCTCCATCACCGCGAAAGATGTCGGCCCTTGCAGGGCAAGGCCAGCGATCCTTTCGCTTTCGTCGACGATCGCCACATCAAAGCCCCAAGCGGCATCCAGCAGCCAGGTCAGCATCGGCTCCTGACAGCAGAGCCGCCAGTCGTCATGGCCCAGGTGAAACAGCGTGCCGTCGTCGATCACCATGCCGTCTTCGTCACACCAGACGGTATAGGCAACCCGGCCCTGCCGGATGCAGGTGACATCGCGGGTGACCATGCGGTTCAGCATCGCGGTCACATCCGGCCCTTTCAGCCGGTATTTCCGCATTGGCGAAATGTCAAAGAGCGAGGCCTGATTGCGCAGGGCGAAGTACTCGAACTCGACGCTGTCGAGCACGGACGCCGCGGCGTAGCCCGCCCAGTCGTACCAACCCATCGCGCGGGATTGTGCAGCCAGGCGGTCATGCACGGGGCCGGGAACAAGCCCCAGTTTCGGATCGGCGAAGATGCTCATGCGCCGGGCCCCAGGGCGGCGAGCGCCGCGTTATGACCCGCCAACCCCATGACGTCGCCGCCGGGATGGGACGCCGCACCGCAAAGGTAAAGCCCCCTTGGTCCGATGGCATGACGCGCCATGCCGGGACCGGGACGCAGGGTCAAAAGCTGGTCAAGTGCCATTTCGCCATGGTGCCAGTGTCCACCGGCTACACCGGTGGCAGCGGCGATCTTGTCCGGCGTGATCACCTGGGTTTCCGTCACGGTGCCAGACAGGTCGGGGACGTATTGCGCAAGCGTGTCCAAGGTGATGTTGAGTAGGCGGTCCCGCGCTTTTGTTGTCCAACCCCCTTCGAGGTCAAAAGGCGCGTACTGGACGATTGCGGACAGCCAGTTCGTCCCCTGATGCTGTGTGATCACCGCTTCGATCACGGGATGGGGGGACATCTCTCCGTATTTGGCGGGGTTGAACGCCTCTTCGACATAGGCGGCCGAGGGGGCCACGATCCAGCGGGCGGGGCCGAACCCCTCTGGCAGTCCGGGCACCCGAGGCATCCGGTCGAGGCGCAGGTTGACCTTGGCCGCTGTACCGCGCGCGCGGATGTTGCGGATGCGCGTTGTGGTTTCCACGTCGAAGGGGGCCGGGCCGATAAGCGAAAGGGTCGCTGACGGACCTGCGTTGACCAGCACCTGCGCTGCGCTGTAGCCTGTGCCGCCTTCGACCGTGACACCAGTGACGGCGTCGTTTTCGAAATGGATCTTGGTGACGCGCCTGCCCGTCTCGATCTGGCAGCCCGCAGCCCGAGCCGCGTCAGCGCAGGCGGAGATCACCGCCGTCATCCCGCCCTGCGGCAGGCTGGCTGCACCGCCATGACCCATGCGGTAGATCAGATTGAACACCGTTCCCGGAGAGCGCGGACCCGACGCCGTACCTCGTGTGGCATCCGCCGCCAGCAGGCCGGCGAGCGGGCCATCAGGTATCTCATCAAGAATGAGATCGTAGGCATTGGACAAAAGCACCTGCAGGAACCGCCGCATCTGGGGCTTGCCAATGCGTCTCAGGCCAAGCCCCAGTTTGCACAGTCGCAGCAGGGTTGCACTGTCGGGGCGCAGACCACCACCCGGCGGCGGGGCTTCTGCCAGATGGCGCAAAAGCGCGCCGTAGGCTGCAAGTTGGTCAAGCAGAGCCTTGGCGGCCTTCGCATCCCGGTGGGACGTACCATCCGCGTTTTCCACCTGCCCGCCGCGCAGGATCGTATGTGCACCGTCGTGGCCGAGCGAAACAGTTGGGACATGTTCTCCCGAGAGCCCCTTGGCATCGAGGCCGATAGCGGCAAGTGCCTTGGGGCTGAGGTTGTAGAGCAGATGGGCAAGCGCTGGCCCATCCTCTTGGCACAATGTGGCCATGCCGCCGGTTTTTTCCCGTTGCTCCAGGATCAGAACGGACTTGCCGCGACGTGCCAGTATCGCACCGGCCACCAGCCCGTTGAGTCCCGCACCCACCACGATGACATCAAAGGTGCTCATGCCGCATAGCCTTTCATCCGCCGCCCCCGCGTCTCGCGTCGCAGGATCGCCCGGGCGGCGTTGGCCCCGGGTGCCCCCATCACTCCGCCGCCGGGATGGGCTGACGACCCACACAGATAGAGCCCTTTGACCGGCGTGTCGTATTGTGCGTAACCGGGCACGGGGCGATTGAAGAACAACTGGTCGAAGGTCAGCTCACCTTGAAAGATGTTGCCCTCGGTCAGGCCGACTTCACGTTCCAGTTCCAGAGGGGAGCGGACCTCCATGTGCTGGATGCGGTCGCGGATGTCCGGGCATGCGGTGGATATTTGATCAAGCACTGTCTCCGCCAGCGCGTGACGCTCTGCGTCGTTCCAGTTTTCCGCGGCGCGCACCCCGTCAACCTTCAGATCATAGGGTGCGTATTGCACAAACACCGTCATCATATGCGCCCCGGTCGGGGCCATCGTCGGGTCGATCTGGCTCGGGATCAGCATGTCGATATAGGGCCGTGCGGACACGTGCCCGGCCTTCCAGTTGTCATAGGCGCGCTCCAGTTCATGCAGGCTTTCCGAGACATGCATGTCTCCGCGCAGAAAACTCGCGTGGTCCGGCGCAGCAGGAAAATCGGGCATGGCATCAAGCGCGATGTTCAATTTGGCCGAGGAGCCGCGGATCTTGAAGCGCTCCACTGCGCGGGTGAAATCATCGGGCAGGGATTTCCGGTCAACATGTTCCAGGAACGTGCGTTTGACATCCATGGTCGAGGCGACGACTGGGGCCTTGAATACTGTGCCATCCTCCAGTGCCACGCCTGTCACCCGACCATGTGCAATCAGGATTTCAGAAACGCCGCTGCCGCAAAGAATGGTCCCGCCGTGATCCTCGAACGCATCGGCGATTGCGCGGGAAATCGCGCCCATGCCGCCGCGCGCAAAGCCCCAGGCGCCGATGCCACCGTCTATGTCGCCCATATAATGGTGCAGCAGCACATAGGCCGTACCTGGGGAATACACGCCCAGCCCGGTGCCGATGATGCCTGACCCGGCCAGATGCGCCTTGATCAGGTCGTTCTCGAAATGCTGGTCAAGGAAATCGCCGATCGAGATTGTCCAGAACCGAAGGGTTTCCGCCAGCTCTCGTGCGCCGAGACCCCATGCGCGTTTCACCAGATACGCCATCTCGCCCAGATCACGAGGCCGCATCGAGAGCGGATCGGGCGCATCGCGCAGCAGGAAAGGGCGGATAAAACGGCACTGGCGCATGATTGCTTGCGCATAGCGGTGATAGGCCTCTGCATCGCGCTCAGAGTGGCGTGCCATCTCGCGACGCAACGCGTTGTGGTCAGAGTAGTAGGCGAAATAGTCGCCATCGCGGGTGAAGCTGGCACCGCCTTCGTATGGAATCACCTGAAGCCCGTATTTGGGCAGGTCGAGGTCGCGCGCGATTTCCCGACGCAGCAGCGAACAGACATAAGAGCAATTGGAATACGTCCATCCCGCGTGCAGCGAGCGGCTGACCGCGGCACCGCCAATCCAGTCGTTTTTCTCCACCACAAGCACCTTGAGGCCCGCCCGCGCCAGATAGGCAGCGGCGGTCAGGCCGTTGTGCCCGGCCCCGGCGATGATTGCGTCATATGTCGTTCGCTGTGACAAGGAAATCTCCCTGTGTTCGTGTTTACTCGGCGTTATGCATTTGGTAAAGTTATTTGAGCGCTCAAATAAAATTTTCGGGTGAAACACATGACAAAACTGGCTGACAAACCCCCGCGCAAAGAACGCAAGGAGAATGCTGCGCGGCGCCGCAGACAACTGCTGGATGCTGCCCGCGCCTCTATCCTGAGCCATGGGCTGGCCAAAACCACGCTGGCGACGGTGGCGGATGCCGCAGGGCTGTCGCAGGGGGTTGCGGTTTTCTATTTCAAGTCGAAGGGCGGGCTGCTGACGGCTGTCTTGCGTGACCTGTATGAAAGCTACGAGGTGCTGTGGATGCGGGCGCTGGACAAGGCAGGCGATGATCCGCGCGCTCAGCTTGTTGCTCTGGTTGCGGCGGATTTCAGCCTCAATGCCTGTGGTCCGAAAGTGCTGCCCCTCTGGTTTGCCTTCTGGGGAGAACTGCGGTCCACCAGCGATTATGCTGCGGTGGCCGAAGAATTTGACGCGCGCCGGGCCGAAGCGCTGGCGCAGGTCTGGGAGCGCGTATCGCCCGGTGCGGAAGCCAAACGCATGGCGGAATGGATGGATACGCTCACGGATGGCTATTGGCAGCGGTTGCATCTGGCGCCGGGCAGTTTGAATCGCGCGGATGCGCATGCCGACACCTTGGCCTGTCTTGACCGGCTGACCGGCGTGCCAGCCTGAGCGGAGCGAAGGTTCGGCGATGGCGGGGTGCAACTTTCCCGACCATTGCGACGAAGCGCGGCTTTTTTGTCCTCGAAACACTGTGCCTTTTCTACAAATCCGCGGGGCTGCGGGATGACATGACGCTCAAAACAGGGTGCAACAGACGGTTGCCCGGGGCCTCGATCAGGCCGGGTATGGTCACAAGCCCAGTTTGTCCAACAGGCGCAAACGCAAGATTTCCGCCTCAACCGCGACGTTGCGCGCAAAGGCAAAGGGCAGCGGCTTGATTGCGCTGGTGGGGAAGTCCAGATCGTCGGGCTGTGCACCCGCCGCCCACCGCGCCAGCACGCGGCCCATGGCCGTTGCGATGGCGACACCACGGCCATTGTAGCCCAGACCTGCCATCATGCCCGGTTTGATTTCGTGCAGGTGCGGATAGTGATCACGCGTGAGCGCCACGAAACCACCCCAGGCGTGGTGCCATTCTGCGCCGTCGAGTTGCGGAAACAACGCGACGGCGATGCGCTGCAACCAGTCGATCTGGCGCAGGGTAGAGCGGTCGTTATAGGTGCCGCGCCCACCCATCACAAAGCGCCCGTCGGCATCGAGCCGGAAATACAGGAGCAGACGGCGCGCATCCGACAGCGCATTGCCGTCCGGCAGGATCGTCTTGCGCAGGTTGTCCGAGAGCGGTGCCGTGGCCACCTGAACCGAGCGTACGGGCAGGATGGATGTCGAGAGGTATTTTTGCTCGTCCCCCGTATAGGCGTTGGTACAGATCAGCACCTTTCCGGCGTCGATGTGCCCTTGCGGGGTCTGCACGCGGTGGCCTGTGGGCGTTGTGGCAAAACCCGTCGCGGGGGTATCGCCAAAGATCGCAACGCCCTGACGTTCGGCTGCGGCAGCAAGCCCCAGCGCGTAGTTGAGCGGATGCAGCACTCCGCCGCGCCTGTCGATAACCCCGCCCTTGTAGGCGTTCGTTCCGGTGCGCGCACGCATCTGATCGCCGCTCAGGGGATCCATACCGCCGCCGTGATCTTGCCAATCCGCGGCCAGGGCGTGCAATTGTTGCAGCGTCTTTTCGGTATGCGCCGCGCGCAGCCATCCGGGGCGGGAGGCGGCGCAATCAATGTCGTGCCGCGCGATAAGCTCAAAGACGAGGTCCGCGGCGTCCCCCGCCATGCGGATCATCCGGCGACCCCAGTCTTCGCCGTAGGTGGCGATGATCCCTGATGGCCCATCCTTGAGCCCGACATTGATCTGCCCGCCATTGCGCCCGGATGCGCCCCAGCCGGGGTGCTGTGCGTCGATCAGAATAACCGATGCACCACCTTCCGCCAGATGAAGCGCGGCAGACAGACCCGTGAACCCCGCGCCAATCACGGC
>CAYGQZ010000074.1:8566-16760 GCA_964352055.1 uncultured Rhodobacterales bacterium | reverse complement strand
CGGAGCGGTGCACTGTCACATGGACCGTCCTCGCCAAATCCGGCGGCACCGTGCGCAGCACCCTCCGGATGCTCGAGGTACAACCGCCAACGCAGTTCGATGTCGTTCTGGTCGCATTGGGCGTGAATGACGCCAAGAATGGAGTTTCTCTGAAAAACTGGACAACCGGCTATGACCAGTTGCTGGACACGCTCTTTGACAGGTTCGGCGCGCAATGCGTGTGCGTCTCGGGTCTGCCGCCGGTGCAGCATTTCCCGATCCTGCCCAGGCCGCTCAACCGGGTCCTCGGCGATCGGTTCGCGGTGTTTGGCGATTATCTGCACCAGATTGTCCAGCGCCGTCCCGGTGCCGTGTTTCTGCCCTTCGATCTGTCGCTGGATGTTGCGCTCATGGCCTCGGACGGGTTTCACCCCGGCCCCGAAATCTACCGCGAATGGGCGCGCCGCGCGGCGTTCCTGTTTGCCCAGGCCGGGTACTGACACGAATGGCATCGCAATAGCCGCTCCCGGTGCCATTGCGTTCACCGGGCAAGAAAAAACCGGCGCCTCCCCGATCGGGAACGCCGGTCCAATCCTGTCACGAACAGTGCGGCTTAGCCGACCAGTTCGAGACCAGAGAAGAAGTAAGCGATCTCTTCCGCCGCCGTCTCGGGCGCGTCCGACCCGTGTACCGAGTTCTCACCCACGGATTCGGCAAAGTCCGCGCGCACGGTGCCGGGGGCCGCATCCGCCGGGTTGGTGGCTCCCATCACTTCACGGTTCTTTGCAATAGCACCTTCGCCTTCCAGAACCTGAGCGACAATCGGCGCAGACGCCATGAATTCGCACAACTCGTCATAGAACGGACGCTCGGCATGCACCTTGTAGAACGCACCGGCCTGCGCCTTGGTAAGGTGAATACGCTTTTGCGCGATGATCCGCAGACCTGCATCTTCGAACTTTGCGTTGATTTTACCGGTCAGGTTGCGGCGGGTCGCATCGGGTTTGATGATCGAAAAGGTGCGCTCGAGAGCCATGGGATCACTCCTGTGAAACGGGCACCGTTTGTCAGCGCCCTCATGTTGAAATCGCGGCTCCGATATCATGGGGTTCATGGGTTGGAAAGGCGCGATTGACGCCGCCGTGCAACTGCGGCACACCGCGCCTATGTTACGTATAATCGATATCAATTACGCCGTTGAGGGCCGCCCGCTGTTCCGCGAGGCATCCGCGACGATTCCGACCGGTCACAAAGTTGGCCTGATCGGGCGCAATGGCGCTGGCAAGACAACGCTGTTCAAGCTGATACGCGGTGAATTGGTGCTTGAGGGCGGCTCAATTTCCCTTCCCGCCCGCGCCAAGATTGGTGGCGTTGCCCAGGAAGTACCGGGCAATGAAGTATCGCTCATCGACACTGTACTGGCTGCCGATACCGAGCGCGCCGATCTTCTTGCCGAGGCAGAATCTGCAACCGATCCGGGGCGCATATCCGATATTCAGACCCGACTGACCGATATTGATGCCTGGTCCGCCGAAGCGCGCGCCGCCTCTATCCTCAAGGGTCTCGGGTTTGAGCATGCGGAACAACTGATGCCCTGTTCCGCGTTTTCAGGGGGTTGGCGGATGCGTGTGGCCCTTGCGGCCGTCTTGTTCGCCCAACCCGACTACCTGCTGTTGGACGAACCAACCAACTATCTCGATCTCGAGGGGGCGCTTTGGCTTGAGGCCTATCTGGTCAAATATCCCCACACCGTCCTGATCATCAGCCATGACCGGGAATTGCTGAACCGCTCCGTCGGCGCGATCCTGCATCTCGAAGACAAGCAACTGACGTATTACACGGGCAATTACGACAGTTTCGCAGCGCAGCGCGCCGCAAAGCGCGCCGTTCAGGCCGCCGCGGCCAAGAAACAAGACCTGCGGCGTGCGCATCTGCAAGGCTTTGTCGACCGGTTCAAAGCCAAGGCGTCCAAAGCGAAACAGGCGCAATCGCGGGTCAAGATGCTCGAGAAAATGGTCACCATTCGCGCGCCCGAAGATGCGGCACGCACGGTGTTCAAATTCCCCGAACCCGAAGAACTGTCGCCGCCGATCATCGCAACCGAAAGCGTATCGGTTGGCTATGACGGGACCATTGTTCTCAACCACCTCAACCTGCGCATCGATCAGGATGACCGAATTGCTCTGCTTGGCAAAAACGGAGAGGGCAAATCGACGCTTGCCAAACTCCTGTCGGCGCGTCTCGACCCGATGAGCGGTCATATGGTCAGCTCTAACAAGTTGCGGATCGGTTTTTTCGCGCAGCATCAGGTGGATGAACTGCATGTTGACGAAACACCGTTGCAGCACTTGCTGCGCGAACGGGCACACGAAGGCCAGGCCAGGCTGCGCGCCCGTCTTGCAAGCTTTGGCCTGGGTCCGGATCAGGCCGAAACCGAAGTCGGGCGCCTGTCGGGGGGGCAAAAGGCACGGCTGTCGCTGCTGCTCGCGACCCTGCCCGCCCCGCATCTGCTGATCCTCGATGAGCCGACCAACCACCTTGATATCGAAAGCCGCGAAGCGTTGGTCGAGGCGCTGACCGCCTATTCCGGCGCGGTCATTCTGGTCAGCCACGACATGCATTTGCTGTCGATGGTTGCCGATCGGTTGTGGCTGGTCAAAGACGGTCGCGTCAAACCCTACGAGGACGACCTCCAAGCCTACCGCAAGATGCTGCTCAGCGACAGCAAGACCGCCAAACAGGTCATCGAAAAACCGAAACCCAAACGGCCCAGCCGCGACGCGATCCTGACCCTGCGCGCAGAGGTCCGCAAATCCGAAGCCCGCGTGACCAAACTCAACGACATGCGCGACAAGCTGGCCAAGAAACTCGCCGACCCCACACTCTACGAGGACGCCAAGCTGGGCGAAATGGAAGTTTGGCAAAGGAAATATGCCGAAGTCATGGGCGCACTCGAACGCGCCGAAAGCCTCTGGATGCAAGACCTCGAAAAACTGGAAACCGCCGAAAACGCCTAGACACGCCGCCCCGAAACAGGGCTTCTCTTGGCTATAAATATCCCGGGGAGCGCGAGGGGCAGAGCCCCTCGTACCCCTGAAACAACAACGCGCCGCAAGGCGCTCAATCTGAAAACGCCATGATCGACACAGCCTTCCTGATCACTGCCTTCGTCACGATGTTCGTGGTCATCGACCCGATCGGTCTGGCGCCTCTCTTTGTGGCACTGACCCAAGGGGTGCCGGAAAAGCAACGCCGCCGCATTGCGCTGCGGGCCTGCACCATCGGCATGGCGATCCTGATTGTCTTCGGCCTCTTTGGCGAAGCGGTACTGGGCTTCATCGGCATCTCCATGCCGGCGTTCCGGGTCGCGGGCGGCATCCTGCTCTTCCTCACCGCCCTCGACATGCTGTTCGAGCGGCGCACCAAGCGGCGCGAAAACCAGACCGAGGAAGAAGACTTCGACGACCCTTCCGTCTTTCCCATCGCGATCCCGCTGATTGCAGGGCCCGGTGCCATCGCCTCGGTGATCCTGCTGACCGGCCAGAAACCGGGCATCGAGGGGCTCGCTCTCGTGCTGGCCATCACTGCACTGGTGCTGGGCGTCGTGATGCTGTTCTTTCTCGGCTCCTCCTTGCTGGAACGGGCGCTGGGCAAGACGGGGATCACCGTGGTCACACGGCTTTTGGGCATGCTGCTCGCCGCGCTATCGGTCCAGTTCGTCCTTGAAGGGCTGCGCAATTTCGAGATGTTGCCCGGCTGACATTGCCCGCAGGCGTTCCTATATCAGGATCATGAGTTCAGATAGCATTGCACAATTGATCTATCTCGGCGCCTTCGTCCTCGTGTTGGGCGGCGGCTTCCTGCTGACGTCCCGGCTCAAGCTGGGTCAAACGCTGCAAATGGCCGCGATCTGGGGGCTGATCTTTGTCGGCGCGATTGCCGCCGTGGGGCTTTGGGGGGATATTCAGGATGATCTCTACCCCAACCAGACCCGGTTTGAGGACAGCGGCCAGATCGTCATCCCGCGCAGCCGCGACGGCCATTACTATGTCACGCTCGAGCTCAACGGCGCGCCCACACGGTTTGTGGTCGATACCGGGGCCACGGATATCGTGCTGACGCAATCGGACGCGGCCGCCGCAGGGCTTGATCCGACAAATCTGAACTATTTCGGCCGGGCCTTCACCGCAAACGGCGAGGTGCGCACAGCGCCCGTCCGCCTTGAGACAGTGACGATAGGCCCGCACGAAGACCGCGACGTCTCGGCCGTGGTGAATGAAGGTGAGATGGAGCAGTCCCTGCTGGGCATGGGCTACCTGCAACGCTGGGGCAAGATCGAGATTGAAGGCGGCGCATTGACGTTGTCGCGCTAGGTTTCGGCCTTCTTCTCCCAACGCCCGCTTTCCTCTGACCAGTACTGGGCCGAGACCGCCGCGTCCTTGAACAGTTTCCACTGCGCCCGCGCCACGCTCAACTGATCCGGGTCATCTCCGTCAAACAGGATACAAACTCGATCCAGTGCCGACACGTCCTCGGGCGTGACAGGTGCGCCTTCAACCGACATGACACAGGTCGCGCCATTGGTGGCCGCGTCCGTGGTCAGCAGGATCGGCTGATCCGCGTCATGCGGACCACCGGCAAGCCCGTGGGGCAGAAACCCGTCCTTCTCTGCCGTCCACAGCTTTTCATCCAGCCAGGCCAGCCGGGCGTGATCCGTGCCCCGCACCGCCACACGCCAGCCCGCCTGCTGCGCCTTGCCCAGCAGCATGGCCAGCGTTTCCTCAAGCGGGCGACGCGTCAGATGATAGAAATAGGCAGCGCCCATCGGCTTCAGCTTTCGAACTTGTCCGCCACCAGACGGTTCAGCGCCATGACGCCCCAGCCTGTCGCGCCCTTGGGGGCCAGCGTCGTTTCACTGGTGACCGAGGCGACACCGGCAATATCAAGATGAATCCAAGGCGTCCCGGGCTTCACGAACCGTTGCAGGAACTGCGCCGCCGTGATCGATCCGGCCGGACGACCCCCCACATTCTTCATGTCTGCAATCCGCGATTTCAACGCGTCGTCATAGGCCTTGCCCAACGGCATCCGCCACGCGCCCTCGCCCTCGGTCTCGGCAGCCTTGAGGAAGGCATTGCACAGGTCATCGTCGTTGGAAAAGACACCCGCATTCTCATGGCCCAAACCGATGATGATGGCCCCGGTCAGCGTCGCCAGATCGATCATGCCCGCAGGTTCAAACCGCTCTTGCGCGTACCACATCACGTCGCACAGAACGAGGCGGCCTTCGGCATCGGTGTTGATCACCTCAACCGTGTCCCCCTTCATCGAGGTGATCACATCGCCGGGACGGGTCGCATTACCCGACGGCATGTTCTCGACAAGGCCCACAAGGCCCACGACATTGGCCTTGGCCTTGCGCAGCGCCAACGCGCGCATGGTGCCCGCCACAACGCCGGCCCCGCCCATATCCATGGTCATGTCTTCCATGCCGGCCGCCGGTTTCAGGCTGATGCCGCCAGTGTCAAAGACAACCCCCTTGCCCACCAGCGCCAGAGGGGCTGCATTCTTGGCGCCACCGTTCCACTGCATCACCACCACCTTGGACGGGCTGTCAGAACCCTGCCCCACGCACAGCAACGTCCGCATCCCGAGCTTTTCCAAGGCATCTTCGTCCAGCACCTCGATCTTCAGACCAAGGGACGTCATCTCTTGCAGACGATTGGCAAATTCGGTAGTGGTCAGCACATTGGCCGGTTCATTGACCAGATCGCGGGTCATGAACGCCCCTTCGGCGATCGCCAGCAGCGGGCCGCTGGCGGCTTCGGCCGCGTCCGGATTGGTGCACATCACCGTCACTTGGCCCGATGTGTCCTCCGCATCTTCATCCGGCGTCTTGTGCGCCGAAAACGTATAATCGCGCATGGCAAAGCCAAAGGTGATCTCGGCCACGAGGCGCGCATTGTCGACCGCCAGCAGCATGTCGCCGGTGCCGCGCAGCTTGGCCAGCGCCGCGCCCGCCTTGCGCGCTTCGTCAACCGAGTGATTGCGCGGCAGGCAAATCACATCGACCGCCGTTGCCGCCATGCCCGCAGGCCAGGCCATCGACATCACATGGCCCGATTTCACCTTTTTGAAACCGCCGCTCTCTACAAAGCGCTGCACCGCGCCCTTGGTCAGCCGGTTCACCCGGCGGGCGGAAGCCGCGAGTTTGCCATCGGGCGTCACGATCACCGCCACTCTGCCCTTCATCGCGGCGAATGCGTCGATGTCTGTTGTAACGAATGAAATCGGGGTGAGTTCGGTCATGGTTGCCTCTGCAAATGTCTGGTGTTGCTCTCAGACCTAACCCGACCACATGCCGCTGACCAGTGGGCATGCCACGTTTAGGAGTTTTACCCAAAGCCGCCATAGGATAGCTTGCGCTTATCAAACCCGTGCCCGTGCATGTGATCCAACCAGGAGCCGGAGACTGCCTTGACAAAGTTTGACCGCTACATGCTGTCTCAACTGCTTGTGTTGTTTGGATTCTTTGCACTGGTTCTGGTGGTTATTTTCTGGATCAATCAGGCGGTTCACCTGTTTGACCGGCTGATCACCGACGGGCAGACCGCCTTTGTCTTTCTTGAGTTCACCGCGCTGGGCCTGCCGCGCCTGATCACGGTTGTGCTGCCGATTGCGGCCTTTGCGGCGGCGGTCTATGTCACAAATCGCCTGAATGACGAAAGCGAATTGACGGTGATGATGGCCACCGGCAATTCACCCTGGCGGCTGGTGCGGCCGGTGCTCATCTTCGGGCTGATGGCAGGTGCAATGATGTCCGTGCTCAGCCACTTTCTGGTCCCATTGGCGGCAGCACAACTCAGTGAGCGGGAGGTCGAGATTTCGCACAACATCGCGGCGCGCCTGCTGACGGAAAGCACATTCCTCAGCCCGGCGGACGGTGTCACGTTCTACACCCGCAGCATCGGCATGGACGGCGTTCTGCGCGATGTCTTTCTATCCGACCGCCGCGAAGGCACCAACAGGATCATCTACACCGCGCAAGAGGCGTATCTGGTGCGCAACGAGGACCGCACATCGCTGATCATGGTGAACGGGATGGCGCAATTCTTTTCGGCTCCGGATCAACGGCTGTCGACCGCCAGATTTCAGGACTTTTCCTTTGACATCACCTCCCTGATGGAGCGCCAACTGGATACCGAGCCTTCGATCGAATATCTCAGCACCCCGCACCTCTTGTCGGGTTGGGCAGAGATCGCGCAAGCGCACGACACCACCACCGGCGCGGTCGCCGAGGAGGTGCACAGCCGCTTTGCCCGTGCGACATTTTGCGTGATCACGGCGCTGATCGGGTTTTCGACGCTGCTGGTGGGTGGCTATTCGCGCTTTGGCGTGTGGCGCGAGATCGTGCTGTCCTTCGTGCTGCTTCTGGCGCTGGACGGAATGCGGTCAACGATTTCCGCACCGGTGCTTGCGGATGCGCGTGCCTGGCCGATCCTCTATCTGCCAACGCTGCTGGGCGCGCTGATCGTTCTCGGCCTGCTGTGGATTGCGTCACATCCGGGCGCGCTCAAGCGCCGGTTGCGAGGTGCGGCATGATCCTGCACCTCTATTTCGCGCGCCGCTTTATGCTGAACCTGCTGCTGATCACAGCGGTGCTGATGGCCTTGGTGATGCTGGTTGACCTGATCGACCAGACGCGCCGTTTTGCCGATGAGGGCGTGACTTTTGGCCAGCGTCTGGTGCTGACCCTGCTGAACGCGCCCACCACGATGAGCGAGATCCTGCCGCTGATCATGATCCTGGCGACTGTGGCGCTCTTTGTGACCCTGGCGCGCAGTTCCGAACTTGTGGTGGTGCGGGCCGCAGGCCGGTCAGCGGCCCGTGCGGTGCTCGCCCCGATGTTGGTGTCGCTGCTGGTCGGTGTCTTCGCGGTCCTGATGCTGGGTCCGATCGTTGCGGCGACCTCCAAACGGTATGTGGCGCTGACCGAACTTTATCGCTCGGATGGTGTTTCGGCGCTGTCAGTGTCGCAGAACGGGTTGTGGCTGCGGCAGGGCCGAGTTGGTCGGCAGACCGTGATCCGGGCCGGGCGGTCGAATACGGATGCCTCCGTGCTTTATGAGGTCATGTTCGTGGCCTTTGGGCCAGAGGGCCGCCCGGTCACACGGATCGAGGCAGAGAGTGCGGCCATCCAGAACGGGGAATGGTC
>CAYGQZ010000074.1:0-8466 GCA_964352055.1 uncultured Rhodobacterales bacterium | reverse complement strand
TGTTCCTGATGGGCATGGTTCTGGTTGCTGCGGCCTTTACAATGCGCCATATCAGATTTGGGGGCACCGGCACGGCAGTGCTGGCGGCAGTTTTGCTTGGGTTCGGTTTGTATTTCATTCGCAGCTTTGCACAGATTCTGGGGGAAAACGGGCAGATCCCGGTGATGTTGGCGGCGTGGGCGCCGCCCTTGGCCGCGAACCTGCTGGCCGCAGGATTGCTGTTGCAGGCCGAAGATGGTTAGCCGTCTCAGGCAATGGGGACTTGCCCCCCTTCTGGCTCTCTTGTTCAGCACCTCACTGCTCTGGGCGCAGGACACCGATGCACCCGCCGTCCTGATTGCGGATCAAATCGAGGTCACCCGTGACCGGGTGCTGATCGCGCGCGGCAATGTCGAGGCATTTCAGGGTAATATCCGGCTGACGGCCAAGGAAGTCAGATATGATCCCAACACCCGCCAACTGTCCATCACCGGGCCCATCACCATCGAGGACGGCGAAGGCGCCACGGTTCTGGCCGATCAGGCCGAACTGAGCCGCGATCTGCAGGATGGCTTGCTGACGGGCGCACGGCTGGTTCTGGACGACCAATTGCAACTTGCCTCGGTCCAGATGAACCGGGTCGGCGGGCGGTATACGCAGCTGTACAAGACCGTGGTCACCTCGTGCCGCATCTGCGAGGAAGACCCAAACCCGCCGCTCTGGCAAATCCGGGCCAAACGTGTGATCCATGACAGCGAGACCGGGCAGCTTTACTTCGATCAGGCGCAGTTCCGGGTTCTCGGCGTTCCGATTGTCTATCTGCCAAGCCTGCGTCTGCCTGACCCAACGGTAGAGCGGTCCACCGGCTTTCTGATCCCCGAAATCGAACAATCGTCTCTTTTGGGGTTCGGGATCAAGGTGCCGTATTTCATCACGCTTGGGGACCACCGCGACCTGACACTGACGCCTTATATCGCACCCAAGACACGCACGCTGGAATTCCGCTACCGGCAGGCCTTTGAACGGGGGGATATCGAGTTTCAGGGAGCTATTTCCGACGATGATCTGGAAAGCGGGACGCGCGGATACCTTTTTGGCGCGGGTCGGTTCGATATCAGGAATGACTTCGTGCTGCAGTTCGACCTCGAACTGACATCGGACGACGCCTATCTCAAGGATTATGACTATTCCGACAAGGACCGGCTCGACAGTGAATTGCGGCTCAGCCGGACGCGGCGGGACGAATACATCCGGCTGAGTTACATCAATTTCAAATCACTGCGCGACAGCGACGACAACGATCTTCAGCCCACCGACGTCGTTGACGCGCTTTACGAACGCAGGCTCTTTCCCGCCTTGATCGGCGGAGAGGTGCGGCTGGCCGCCATCGGCCACACGCATTTTCGGGGATCTGATGAGCTATTCGACACGAATGGCGACGGGATTGCCGATAGCCGGGATGTGCTGCGGATGAGTGCGGAGGCCGAGTGGCTGAGGGACTACCAGTTGGGCGGTCTGCTGGTGCAAACGACGCTTGGTGTGGCAGCGGACGCCTTCCACATCGAAGAAGACGATGCTTTCAATGACAATGACGCAGGCCTGGCGCCCAAGGCGGCTGTTGCGCTGCGCTATCCGATGACCCGGTCCGCCAATGGGGCCACGCAGTTGATCGAACCTCTGATGCAGGTGGGCTGGGTTGGCGGTGATGGCCTTGATGTGCCCAACGAGGAAAGCACCCGGGTCGAATTTGACGAGGGCGATCTCTTGTCGCTGTCGCGGTTCCCCGCACCGGACCGGCGCGAACGGGGCTGGTCGGTGGCTTATGGGGGCAACTGGGCGCGCCATGACCCGGACGGCTGGTCGGCCAACCTGACCATGGCTCAAATCCTGCGCAGCGAAGCACAAGCCGATTTCACCGAGTCCTCGGGCCTGGCCGGAAAGCGATCCGACCTTCTTCTGGCGGGCCAGTTCCGGCTGAGGGATGATCTGTTTCTGAGCGGGCGCACGGTTGTGGACCGCGACTTTGATGTGGCAAAGGCAGAGCTCAGGGGCTTTTGGAACAATGAAAGGCTCGACCTTGGGGGCAGCTATGTCTGGCTCAATGAAGACCCCCAAGAGGACCGGCCCGAACCGATCAGCGAATTCATTGTAGAGGGCGCCTATCAACTCGACCGGTACTGGCGGGCCGGTTTCGACTGGCGCTATGACCTCGAGGCAGACCGGGCCGCCAATGCGGGCGCAAGACTGTCCTACACCAATGAATGCGTGACCATCGCATTCTCGGTGAACCGGCGCTATACATCTTCAACAAGTGTTGAGCCATCCACCAATCTGGGGTTAACAGTGTCCCTGCGTGGATTCTCGGCGAATACAGGCGAGCAAACACAAGTGCGATCATGCGGAAAGCAGGCGAGATGAGCGGAAGAATCCTTACCAGACTGGTGCAGTCGGCAGCCGTGTTCTGTTTGATGGCCGCGCCGGTCGCCACGGTGGCGCAAAACCTGTTTGATCCGGTCGCAAAGGTGAATGGGGACGTGATCACGGAATTCGAACTGGATCAGCGGATTCAGTTTCTGGCCATTCTGGGCTCGCCGACAGGATCGCGTTCGGACGTTCTGAATGATCTGATCAAAGACCGGTTGCGGCTTCAGGCAACCGCGCAGTCTGGTGTCGTATTGTCCGGCGAAGGGTTGCAAACGGGCCTCACGGAATTTGCCGCCCGCGCGAACCTCACGGCCGAGGAGCTTGTCGAACGGCTCGAGGCCGAAGGGGTCGCCCGCGAGACGTTTCGCGACTTTGTGGCAACGACGCTGGTCTGGCGTGAGTTTGTACGCGCCCGGTTTGGCGCCCGGGTACAGATCAGCCCGGATGAGGTGGATCGCGCCGTCCAATCCATTGGTGACAATACCAGCATCGATGTGCTGGTGTCCGAGATCATCATCCCCGCGCCCCCCGAAAGCGCGGCCGAAGTGCTGGCCCTTGCGCAGGAAATTGCAACCGCCGAAACACTGGCCGAGTTTTCCGAATTTGCCGGCCGCTATTCGGCCACCGCGTCCCGCGACAATGGTGGCCGTCTGGATTGGGTGCCGATTACCGATCTACCACCACAATTGCGGCCAATTCTTCTGGCACTCGCCCCCGGCGATGTCACTGCACCTCTGCCCATCCCGGACGCGATTGCGTTGTTCCAGTTGCGCGACATCCGCGAACGGGCCGCACCTGCCGCGCGCTACACATCGGTCGAATATGCCACCTATTTCATTCCGGGCGGACGCAGTCCCGAAGCGCTGGCCCGGGCGCGCCAGATCCAGGCATCGATCGATCGCTGCGATGACCTTTACGGCATCGCCAAGGGCCAACCCGCAAGTGTACTGGAGCGCCACAACCTGCCGCCATCGGAAATACCAGGTGATATCGCGATTGAGCTGGCCAAGCTTGATCGCAACGAAGTGTCGACCGCGCTGACCAGAGCCAACGGGGCCAACCTGATGTTCCTGATGCTGTGCGGGCGGACCCCGCAGCTGGCCGACGCGGAGAATGCCGAGATTGACCGGGATGCGGTTGCGACGGAGCTGCGCAATACCCGCCTCGCGGCTTTGGCCAACGCATTTCTGGACGAACTTGAGGCAGACGCCAACATCGTCATCTTGAACTGATGCAAAAACCCGTCGCCATCACCTGTGGTGAACCCGCGGGGATCGGCCCCGAGATCGCGGCCAAAGCCTGGGCCGCCCTGCGCGACCAGGTGCCGATGGTCTGGCTGGGCGATCCGAGACATCTACCTGACGATACACCCAGTGCCGAAGTTGCATCGGCCGAGGACGCCCTGACGGTCTGCCCCACGGCACTGCCTGTATTGCGCCATGACTTTGCACAGCCAACGACGCCCGGAATCGCACATCTGGAAAATGCGCAAGGCGTGGTGGAGGTGATCGCGCGCGGTGTCGCGCTGGTGCAATCGGGCGCGGCTTCCGCCCTTTGCACGGCGCCCATCCACAAGAAAGTGCTCATGGACGGCGCCGCCTTCGCCTATCCCGGGCACACTGAATATCTTGAGGCGCTGACGGGTGCACCCCGGGCCGTCATGATGCTTGCCTGTGATGCGTTGCGGGTTGTGCCCACGACAATCCACATCGCACTGGAGGACGTGCCGCAGGTGCTGACCCCGGCCCTGTTGCGCGAAACGATAACCATCACAGCCCTTGGCCTGCGCGAGCAGTTCAGGATCGACACACCGCGCATCGTCGTGGCCGGCCTGAACCCGCATGCGGGCGAAGGTGGCGCGATGGGCCGTCAGGAAGGCGACTGGATTGCCGCTCTCGTGGCAGAGATGGCCGCCGAAGGGATGGACGTGACGGGCCCCTGGCCTGCGGACACCCTCTTTCATGCAGCCGCGCGCGCCCGCTATGATGCCGCCGTGTGCATGTATCACGATCAGGCACTGATCCCGATCAAGACGCTGGATTTCGACAGGGGGGTGAACGTGACGCTGGGCTTGCCCATCGTTCGGACTTCGCCAGATCACGGCACGGCCTTTGATATTGCGGGCCGCAACATCGCCAATCCGGCCAGCATGATCGAGGCCATTTTGCTGGCCGCGCGGATGGCCCCGTCCTGACGCCTCCGGCGGGAGTATTTGGAGAACAATGAAGATGGCTGCACTCGACAATCTGCCCCCGTTGCGCGACGTGATTGCGGCCCATGACCTGCGCGCCCGGAAGTCTTTGGGACAGAATTTCCTGCTGGATCTGAACCTGACGGCCAAGATTGCCCGCCAGGCCGGTGACCTGCGCGACGTGGATGTGCTCGAGATCGGGCCGGGGCCCGGGGGGCTGACGCGCGGATTGCTGTCCGAGGGCGCACGCAAGGTGCTTGCCATTGAAAAGGATGCGCGCTGCTTGCCGGCACTGGCGGAGATTGCCGAGGCGTACCCCGGCCGCCTGGAGGTCATTGAGGGCGACGCGCTGGACATTGATCCGCTGTTGCATTTGCGTCCCCCGATCCGGGTGGCAGCGAACCTGCCCTACAATGTGGGAACGGAGTTGCTGGTGCGGTGGCTCACGCCGCCCGACTGGCCCCCGTTCTGGCGGTCGCTGACATTGATGTTCCAGCGCGAAGTGGCCGAGCGTATCGTCGCAGCGCCCGGCTCCAAGGCCTACGGACGGCTTGCGCTGCTGGCGCAGTGGCGGTGCGACGCGAAAATCGTGTTGTCGCTGCCACCGGGCGCATTCACGCCCCCGCCCAAGGTATCGAGCGCGGTGGTCCACCTGACCGCCCTGCCCGGCCCCCGGTTCGAGGCGGATGCGCTTGTGCTGAACCGGGTTGTTGCAGCTGCGTTCAACCAGCGGCGCAAGATGCTGCGATCCGCGCTCAAGGGGATTGCACCGGACATCGACGACCGGTTGCGCGCCGCGGGCATCAAGCCCACAGAGCGGGCCGAGCAAGTGTCGCTGGAAGCGTTTTGTGCCCTGGCCCGCACGATGGCAGCCGCCTGACGGATCCTATTCGGCTGCGGCTTCGGGGGCTTGGCTGTCGTCGGCAGGCGCTGCTGCAGGGGCGTCTTCGGTTTTGGGCGCTGCTGCTTTGGGTTTGCGTGGCGCCCGGGTGCGCGGTTTTGGCTTTGGCTTGCTTTCCGGGGTCTCGACCAAACCGGAATCGCCTTCGCTATCGACAACATCCGGCTGGGATGCCACCGCCGGATCAACCTCACGGGAGGGGTGTTGATCGTCCTGCTCTGGACGGGCCGCGCGCTCCCGATCCCGTTCCGCCTGACGTTCACGGTTCAGACGCTCCTGTTCGGCCTGGCGTTCCCGGTTCTGGCGGTCCTGTTCCTCGCGGCGGGCGTCAATCTCGCGCTGCGCTTCGCTCAGCAGACGCAAATAATGCTCGGCATGTTGCTGAAAATTTTCTGTGGCCACCCGGTCGCCGGACAATTGCGCATCCCGCGCCAGTTGGTTGTATTTGTCGATGATCTGCGCCGGCGTGCCGCGCACTTTGCCTTCGGGGCCGGAACTGTCGAACACGCGATTGACGACATTGCCGCCACCGCCGTTGTTGGGGTTGCGATTGCGAGTGTTCTTGGACCGGGACCGTGATCTCGAAGATTTCATATATTCTGTTCAGCTCTCTGGCAGGTTTTTGCTGATCGCAGCGCAGTGCATCGGTGCACCATCATTCTGTCTCGGCGATCTATCGGGCGAGTTCGCAATGCAGGGCAAAAGAGCCTCGTTCATCGCGTCTGATACTGAATAAGCATGGGTTCACGTCCAGAACAAGTGCAAATACCGAAAATTTGTATTTTTTGGACGCGCTATGCCGGATTTCGGGCAACAATGACGCGGTCGCGCCCATCCAGATCCGGCAAGATCGTGACGCTGCTCCATCCTTCCCGGGTGAAAATGCCATGAACGTCATTGCCCTGCTCACTGCCAATCTCGCAGATCACACGGCCATTCGGGGTCAGATAGCTGCCCGCCTGCGCGGCAATGATCCGGTAGCACGACAGCCCGTCGCCTTCGTCGGTCAGCGCCATGCGCGGCTCATGATCGCGGACCTCCGGGGCCACTTCCTCCATCTCGAAGGCGGCCAGATAAGGCGGGTTTGACACGATCAGGTCAAACCGACCGTCGACCTCGTCGAACCAGTCCGCGTTCAGGATCTGTGCCCGATCGGCCACATGGTGCAGCAGCGCGTTTACACTGGCCTGCAAACAGGCGTCCTCGCTCAGATCCGTACCGACACCCGACGTGTCGTGGCGTTCGGCCAGCAGGGTCACGAGGATGCAACCGGACCCGATCCCCAGATCCAGCACACGGGCAAAATCCTCGGCCAGGGCCGCTTCGATCAGGGTTTCCGTTTCCGGCCTAGGATCAAGCACTTCCGCGCTGACCTTGAAGCTGCGTCCATAGAATTCGCGCGCGCCGATCAGGTGACTCACAGGCACACGAACGGCCCGCAAGGCGACCAGATGCTCATAGCGGTCGGCAATTTCAGGCGCTATGTCTTCGGGTGCTATCAGGGTCACCCGGGCCGCATCGACCTGGGCCGCATGGGCCAGCAGAACGCGGGCATCGCGGGCCGGTTCCGGCACGCCTGCGGCCCGCAATCGTGCTGTGGCTGCGGCCATGGCCTCGGCGGCGGTCATGCGCCCATCTCAGCCATCTGACGGGCCTGCGCATCGGCGGTCAGCGCGTCAATCACGTCATTCAGATCGCCCTGCATGATCTGGTCAAGCTTGTAGAGCGTCAGGTTGATCCGGTGATCGGTCATCCGCCCTTGCGGGAAGTTATAGGTTCTGATCCGCTCGGAACGATCCCCTGATCCCACCTGCATTGCACGATCCGCCGAGCGTTCGCTGTCGACGCGGCTCCGCTCCAGGTCATAGAGCCGGGTGCGCAGGACCTGCATGGCGATCTCACGGTTGCGGTGCTGTGATTTCTCGGCACTGGTGACCATCAGACCGGTGCGAAGATGGGTGATCCGCACGGCCGAATCGGTGGTGTTGACGTGCTGGCCGCCCGATCCGGACGCGCGCATCGTATCGATGCGGATGTCGCCGGGTTTGATCTCGATATCAACCTCCTCGGCTTCCGGCAAAACGGCGACCGTTGCAGCCGAAGTATGAATGCGCCCACCGCTTTCGGTGGTTGGTACACGTTGCACCCGGTGTACACCCGATTCGAATTTCAATCTGGCAAACACGTTCTCGCCCTTGATATGGGCAACCATTTCCTTCAGGCCACCCAGTTCGGTGATCTGCTCCTCGATAACCTCGACCTTCCAACCCTGCGCTTCGGCATAGCGCTGGTACATGCGAAAAAGATCACCGGCAAAAAGGGCGGCCTCGTCACCACCCGTGCCGGGACGGATCTCCAGCATGGCGGGACGGGCATCGGCGACGTCCTTGGGCAAAAGTGCCAGTTGCAAGGCCGCTTCCGCATCGGGCAAGGCCGCTTTCAGACGCGGCAATTCTTCCTGCGCGAGCTCCGCCATATCAGGATCGTCCAGCATCTGCCTCGCTTCGGCCATGTCGGCCACGATCTGCTGATAGGCGGTGATCTGGTCCACGACGGGGCGCAAATCCGAGTATTCCTTGGCCAGCCGCGCAATATCGTCCGAACCGGCTGCCATGGCCGCTTCAAGATACTGAAAGCGTTGTGTGATCTGGATAAGGCGGTCATTGGGGATCATGATGGGGGTTTGATCCAAGCCGGGCTTTTGGTCAAGGGGCAGGCTGTGGTACTGTGAAAACATGCTGCGATTGATTTGCCTCTTTGCTCTGCTGGCCACTCCTGCTCTGTCTGACGTCACCAGCCCGTCCGGCAAAACAGTGGAATGCTACTGCACCGACAAATCCGGCGCGCGCATTGAACTTGGGCAAACGATTTGCCTGCAGGTTGACGGGCGGATGTTCATGGCCCAGTGCCAGATGTCGCTGAACGTCCCCATGTGGCGCGAAGTGCAGCAAGGCTGCCTCAGTTCCTCGCT
>CAYGQZ010000073.1:0-17121 GCA_964352055.1 uncultured Rhodobacterales bacterium | reverse complement strand
CCTGTTGCCACCAGCGATGCGAGGGCCGGATAGGCCGGGATCAGCACCCTGACGCTGGCACCTTGGGCCTCCAGCGCCTTCGGCACGGCCCCGATCACATCCGCCAATCCCCCCGTCTTGATGAAGGGGGCGCATTCGGAGGCGACAAAGAGAACGTTCATGTCAGCGTTCCAACTTGTCGATCATGCTTTGAGTGATCAGGCAGATGCCATTGTCGGTCCGGCGGAACCGGCGCGCATCAGCCTCGGCATCCTCGCCGACAATCAGTCCTTCGGGGATGTTCACACCCCGGTCGATGACCACGTTCTTCAGTTTGGCATTGCGATTGATCTCGGCATAAGGCATCGCCACGACGCCTTCGAGCTGGGAATAGGAATGCGTACGCACGCCGGTGAACAAAAAGCACCGATCCAGCGATGAGCCCGAGATGATGCAGCCGCCCGACACCATGGACGACACCGCATGGCCGCGCCGCCCTTCCTCATTGTGGATGAATTTGGCGGGGGCCGTCAGTTCCGAATAGGTCCAGATGGGCCAGGTCGTGTCATAAAGATCAAGTTCGGGTTTGAAATCGGTCAGATCCACGTTGGCCTGCCAGAACGCGTCCACCGTCCCCACATCGCGCCAATATGGCTTTTCCTCAAGCCCGCCGCGCACGCAGGAGCGGCTGAACGGATGCGCCATGGCTTTGCCGTTCTTCACGATATCGGGGATGATGTCGCCGCCAAAATCATGTTTCGAATTGGGGTTTTGGGCATCAGCCTGCAACAGGTCGCACAGGTATTCTGTCTCGAACACGTAGATGCCCATGCTGGCCAGTGCATGATCGGGATGGCCGGGCATGGCGGGCGGATCGGCGGGCTTTTCCACGAAATCAAGGATGCGGTCGTTCTCGTCGACCTTCATGACACCAAAGCCGCGCGCTTCCATCCGGGGCACTTCGATACAGCCCACGGTCACATCCGCGCCGCTTTCGACGTGCTGCTTGACCATCAGCGAATAGTCCTGCTTGTAGATATGGTCGCCTGCCAGAATGATGATGTATTTCGGACCATAGCCGCGAATGATATCAATGTTCTGGGTGACAGCGTCGGCCGTGCCCTTGTACCAGTTTTCGTTGTCCAGTTGCTGGGACGCAGGCAGGATATCAAGGGACTCGTTGCGCTCCGCCCGGAAAAAGCTCCAGCCGCGCTGCAAATGACGGATCAGCGAATGCGCCTTGTACTGGGTCGCGACCCCAATCCGGCGGATGCCTGAATTGACAGCGTTTGACAGGGCAAAGTCGATGATCCGGCTTTTGCCACCGAAATACATGGCCGGCTTTGCCCGCCTGTCGGTGAGTTCGTACAATCGACTGCCGCGCCCCCCCGCCAGCACAAACGCCATGGTTTGCTGTGCAAGCCGCTGCGATTCATTGTCCATTGATCGTCCTCCCTTTTCGTATTCAAGCCTGCAGGTCAGTGACCTTCGTCCAGTTCAAAAAACAACGTCGACAGCGGCGGGATCGTCAGCGACACTGAATCTGGCCGACCTGACGCCGCGACCTTGTCACTTTCGGCAAAGCCGAAATTACCCCGGTCCCCGCCACCATAGCACCCTGCATCGGTGTTCAGTCGTTCAATCCACCGGCCCGCTTTGGGCACGCCGATGCGACGCCCCGATCGTTCCACCGGGGTGAAGTTGCTCACCACCAACACCGGAGGCGTGTCCTTTGTTCCATGCCGGACCCAGGCCAGAATGGATTCGTCCGCCGCGCCCTCTTCGATCCACTCGAACCCTTCGGATTTGCAGTCCAGCTGATGCAGCGCAGGCGCGTTCCGGAACAGACCGTTCAAATCGCGCACAAGGTTCTGCATGCCCCGATGCAAGGGGTGATCCAGCAAATGCCAGTCCAGACTGCTGTCGTGGTTCCATTCCAGCCCTTGCGCAAACTCGCAGCCCATAAACAGCAGCTTCTTGCCCGGATGGCCCCACATGAAGCCGTAATAGGCGCGCAGGTTGGCGAATTTGTCATCGCCCTGCCCCGGCATCTTGTCGATCATCGACCCTTTGCCATGCACCACTTCGTCATGGCTGATCGGCAGCACAAAGTTTTCCGAGAACGCGTAATGCAGCCCGAAGGTCATCTTGTGGTGGTGGTATTTCCGGTTGATCGGGTCCTCGGCCATGTAGGACAGGGTGTCGTTCATCCAGCCCATGTTCCACTTGAAACCAAAGCCAAGGCCGCTGTTGTCGACAGGCGCGCTGACGCCGGGAAAGGCGGTCGATTCCTCGGCAACGGTCATGATCCCCGGCATATCGCCATAAGCGACCGAGTTGGTGCGTTGCAGGAACGCAATCGCCTCAAGGTTTTCGCGGCCACCGTCCTTGTTTGGCACCCACTCGCCCTCTTTGCGCGAATAATCGCGGTAGAGCATCGAGGCGACCGCATCGACGCGCAGCCCGTCCACGTGATGTTCCCGCAGCCAGTAAAGCGCGTTGGCCACCAGATAGTTCGACACTTCCCGACGCCCGTAATTGTAGACAAGCGTGTTCCAGTCGGGGTGAAACCCTTCCTTGCGATCCGCATGCTCATAAAGCGGTGTGCCGTCAAACCGACCCAGCCCATGCTGATCTTCGGGAAAATGCCCCGGCACCCAGTCCAGGATCAGGCCAATGCCGGCAGCGTGGCACGCCTCGACAAAGGCGCGAAACTCTTCCAGCGTGCCATGCCGAATGGTCGGCGCATAAAGACCAATGGGCTGATAGCCCCAGGACCCGTCAAACGGAAACTCCGAGACGGGCATCAACTCGATATGGGTGAAGCCCATTTCCTTGACATAACGGACCAGATGCTCGGCATGTTCCAGATAGGACAGCGGGCGGTTGCCCTCTTCGGTCACACGCCGCCACGATCCCAGATGCACCTCATAGACCGAAATCGGCTGATCAATCCTGTGCAGCGCCTCGCGTTTGGTCATCCACTTTTTGTCGGACCACTTGTGGCCATCCAGCTTGCGGACGACAGAGGCTGTCTTGGGCGGGTGCTCCGCGCCAAAGCCGAACGGGTCGGCCTTTTGCGGCAAAAGGGTTCCGTGGCCGTCAAGCAGTTCGTATTTATAGGCTTCGCCGTCGCCCAGACCGGGCATAAAGATTTCCCAGACGCCAGTCTGGCCGCGCAGGCGCATCGGGTTGCGCCGCCCGTCCCAGGCGTTGAAATCGCCGATAACGGACACACGGGTAGCATTAGGGGCCCAGACCGCAAAATGCGTGCCATCGACACCCTCATGGGTCATCACATGCGCACCCAGCACCTTCCACAGGTCCAGATGCGCGCCTTCCGCAATCAGATGTTCGTCCAAAGCGCCAAGGACCGGACCAAAGCGATAGGCATCCTCTTGCTCCCAGACATGGGAACCCTTGGTGATCCGCAGCCGATAGGCAAAGCGGGTCTTGCGACGCCCGGCCACGCCCGTAAAGACCGCCGGTGCATCCGGCGATCGTTCAAGCGAAAGCACCTTGCGCCCGGTCTTGCGGTCCAGAACGTCGATGCCATCCGCTTCGGGATGGTGAACCCGCACGGTGATCTTGCCATCCACAGCATGCATGCCAAGCACACCAAACGGATCAGGATGCGTGCCCGCGACGATCCTTGTTGCGTCTTCAATAGGGATCACGTCACTTCATCCTTTACTTCAAAAGGTTACCTCAAGTAACCGATTTTGCTGACCAAATGTCATCAGCATAGCCCCGGATCGTCCGGTCGGAAGAGAACCAGCCCATCCGGGCCGTGTTCGCCGCCGCCATCCGCGTCCAGCGCGCCTTGTCCTGGTAAACTGCGTCCACTTCACGTTGTTTGTCAAAGTAGCTGTCAAAATCAGCGCTGACGAGAAAATAGTCATGCTCCCAAAGATTGTGCAGAATGTCCGAATAGCGATAGCGATCCCCACCCGAGAATACGCCTTGCGCAATCTGCCCCAAAACGCGGCTCAGGCGCGGGTTGTTTTCGATGGCGCGGCGGGCATGACCATGCTCGCCCCGCTTGGCTTGCGCTTCCGCCGCCGTCAAACCAAAGAGGAAGAAGTTGTCCGCCCCCACATGCTCCAGAATTTCAACATTGGCCCCGTCCAGCGTGCCAATGGTCGGGCTGCCGTTCAATGACAGCTTCATGTTGCCGGTGCCGGATGCCTCCTTGCCTGCGGTCGAGATTTGTTCCGACAGATCAGAGGCCGGGATCAGGATTTCGGCCATCGAGACGTTGTAGTTCTCGGGGTAGACCACTTGCAGATAGTCGCGCGTGACCGGATCGTTGTTGATGGTAGCGGCCACATCGTTGATCAGATGAATGATCGACTTGGCCAGCGCATAACCGGGGGCCGCCTTGCCGCCAAAGACCTTCACCCGCGGCGTCCAGTTGCCGTTCGGGTTGTCGCGGATCTCGTTCCAGAGCGCGATGGTCTCCAGAATGTTCATGTGCTGGCGTTTGTATTCGTGGATGCGCTTGATCTGGATGTCGAACATGGCCGACGTGTCCAGCGTGATCCCGTCACGCGCCTTCAGCCAGTCCGCCATACGCGCCTTGTTGGTCACTTTCGCCGCATCAAAGGCCTGCTGAAAGGCCGCATCATCCAGATGGGCCTCTAGACCCTTCAGCTTTTCCAGATCGTTTTCCCAACCGGTGCCAATGGTGTCATTGATCAGCCCACGCAGAGCCGGGTTGCACGAGTGCAGCCAGCGGCGCGGCGTGATGCCGTTGGTCTGGTTCAGGATACGGTCAGGGTAGGCTTGGTGCAGGTCAGCGAACACGGTTTGCTTGACCAGTTCGGAGTGCAAGGCCGAAACCCCGTTCACGCTATGGGCCATGATGAACGACAATTCGCCCATGTTGACGTTGCCATGATCAATGATGCGCACATGGCTGCCGGTTTCGGCCAGATGCTGATCCTGGATCAGCTCGATGATCCGGTGATGGCGCGGCAGAATGCGGGCAAAGAGATCCTCGGGCCAGCGCTCCAGCGCTTCGGGCAGCAACGTGTGGTTCGTATAGCCCAGACAGGCGCGCGCCATGTCGATCGCCTTGGACATGTCGATGCCGTGCTCGTCCACCAGAATGCGAACCAGCTCCGGTCCCGCGATGGCCGGATGCGTGTCATTGAGCTGGATGGCGACATGGTCGTCCAGTTCCGACACGTCATAGCCTTCAGCCTGGAACCGGCGCAGCAGGTCCTGAATCGAGGCGGAGGTAAAGAAATACTCCTGCTTCAGTCGCAGTTCCTTGCCAACATCGGTGGTGTCATCCGGGTACAAAACGCGCGAAATGGTCCGCGCCAGCCGTTCGGGCGCATTGGCCCCGATGTAATCGCCACGGTTAAAGCTTTCGAGGTCAAAAAGCTTGATGGGCTTGGCCGCCCAAAGGCGCAAGGTATTGGCCCACTGCCCCTGCCAGCCCACAACGGGCGTGTCATAGGCCGAGGCCAGAACGGTTTCCGCCGGATGCCAGACCGCCTTGCCCTCGGACGCGCTGACATAGCCGCCGAAATGCACCTCGTACGAGGCCTCTGGCCGCTCGAATTCCCAGGCGTGGCGTTGCGCCAGCCACCCTTCGGCAGTCTCGATCTGCTGGCCATCCTGAAAATGCTGTTCAAAGAGGCCATGCTCATAGCGGATGCCGTAGCCATAGGCCGGGATCGCAAGCGTCGACAGGCTGTCCATGAAGCAGGCGGCCAACCGGCCCAGTCCACCATTGCCAAGGGCTGCGTCCGGCTCGTCCGCGACAACATCTGCGTAATCCTGCCCAAGCGACGCCATCGCCGTGCGGGCCACGTCCTCAACCCCAAGATTGATGATCACGTCTTCGATCAGACGCCCAATCAGGAATTCCATCGACAGATAATAGACCCGCTTGTGCTTGCCTTCATAGGTCTTGCGGGTCGAGGCGAACCAAGGCTCGACCACCCGGTCACGCAGAGCCAGAGACAGCGACATCCGCCAGTCATAAAGGCTCGCATGCTCAGGATCCTTGCCGATCGAAAGCCTGAGATGCTTCAGGATGTCGTCGCGCAGGTCGTCTGAGGTCAGCAGGGATAGGTTTTGGTCCAGCATGTCGCTCTCTTTTCGGCTCGTCGGTTTGGTTTTGCCACATATACGCCACCTTCATGACAGTCTACAGCGCGCCCGCCGCACCTCTAGGCAAAATCATCTCAAATTGTTAGCGCTAAAATAACGGAAAATCGCGACCGTGACCATAAAGCAGCGATGCCCGAGTGCCCAAGAAACCATGATTTGCAAAAAACTGAGCCGTTCCAGCGCACTACCCCCGGGCTGAGCTACATCTCAGCAGTCAAACGGGTCGGGAAAAGCAGCAAATTCACCGGATCTGACCGGAATACGCGCCCCGTGATGACTATTTGCCGCAATAGGTCGCCGTTGGCACCACAGATGCCACATGCACGGAGATGCCCTGAGGAATCACATATTCGCTTTCGCCCACGCGTATGAAACCCGCCTCACCCGAGAATCCGATGGGGGCCGGTGCCCAGTCAAACGTGTACCCCAAAGAGGTCCAGGGGTATTTCACAGGCTGCGCCGTCCCAAAGGCCGAATAGTATTGCCGGTAAAAGAAATCTGAATGCGTCTCGCAGGATGCGTCACCAGCAGAGCAGGTCTTGGGTGCCCCCATCGCACAGGTGTTCGTATCGGTCGCCGGATCAGCACAGGGTCGGAATATCGCCGCGCCTGCCCCGTCGGCCTCGATGTCGAAAGTGACAAAATGGCTGTTGGTCGATCCCGGCGGCAGACCCAACCGCTGTTCGACCCGCAGATCCAGTGCCACATCGTCGTCCGCAACGGTTTGGGCATAGCTCGTGCAAAACTGCTGCAAATTCGGCGACACTGTCACCCAGACACTCTTGCCAAGGGTCACCGCCTGCCCGGCCGGGTACTTGGGCAGATCGCTGTCCCGGATCCACGTCGCCACCTGATAGGTTCCTGCGCTGGGCAGCGGGTCCAACGTTTCGACAACCTCGAACGGATGGGCCACGGCCATATCCTGCACAGCGGTGATATAGCGGTCATAACGGGTCTTGTAGCGCATCGCCTCATCGAACTGCGGCACGCAGACAGCCCCGCCTTCGGGCAGCGCATAGACGCTGGGGATGTATTTGAACATGGGATCATCGGTGCGCGCATTCGTGGCCAGCAGAATGGCAAAGCGGAACGAACTGTCGCCGAACCAGACATCCGAAATTTGCGACAACTGCGTATCGGCTTCGATCTTTGGGGTGGCAAGACAGGCAGGGTTTGCAAAGGCAGTTCCGGGCAAACCCAGGACAAGCCCAAAAATGAAATATCGCATTGAATCCTCACAGAAATGAATGAATGAAAAATCGCCCGCCAAGGTTGCGATCTTTGCGCCTCCGGTCAAGCTTTTCCCCAAACGGCTCACAATTCCCATTTTCTGCGCCAATCGGACGCATTCTGAAAACTGAGGTCGCAAACAACTATCGCCACCGCTGACAATTGATGAAAAAAGAAGGTCGGAGGTCTGATTCATGAACTACTCTGGCTTCAAGGTCATCAAAGAGGCGCTTACCGGGCACAAGGGCTGGAAACCTGCCTGGCGCGATCCTGATCCACAGCCCTATTACGACATTATCGTGATCGGCGGCGGGGGTCATGGCCTTGCCACGGCGCATTACCTTTCCACGGTCTACGGGCGGCGCAACGTGGCCGTAATCGAAAAAGGCTGGATCGGCGGCGGCAATGTCGGCCGCAACACGACCATCATCCGCTCGAACTACCTGCTGGACGGGAACGAGCCGTTCTACGAGTTTTCCCTCAAACTCTGGGAGGGGCTGGAACAGGATCTCAATTACAACGCGATGGTCAGCCAGCGCGGGATCATAAACCTCATCCACTCCGACGCCCAGCGCGATGCATTTGTCCGGCGCGGCAACGCAATGATCCTGAACGGGGCCGATGCCGAACTGCTCTCCGAGGACGCCGTGCGCGCCGAATACCCCTACCTGAACTTCAACGACGCGCGCTTTCCGATCAAGGGCGGGCTGGCCCAGCGGCGCGGCGGCACAGTCCGGCACGATGCGGTGGCCTGGGGCTATGCGCGCAGCGCCGACCGCAATGGTGTGGACATCATCCAGAACTGCGAAGTCACCGGCTTTCACACCCGCAACGGCAAGTGCCTCGGGGTCGAAACAACGCGCGGTTTCATCGGCGCGGGCAAGGTCGGCTGCGCGGTGGCGGGCAATTCCGGCAAGGTCATGGCCAAGGCAGGCATGCGCCTGCCAATCGAATCGCACGTGTTGCAGGCCTTCGTCTCCGAAGGGCTGAAACCGGTGCTCCCCGGCGTGATCACCTTCGGCGCAGGACACTTCTATGTCAGTCAATCCGACAAGGGCGGGCTGGTCTTTGGCGGCGATATCGACGGCTACAACTCTTATGCCCAGCGCGGAAACCTGCCCGTGGTCGAAGACGTCTGCGAAAGCGGCATGGCGATCATGCCGATGATCGGGCGCGCCCGGCTCTTGCGGATGTGGGGCGGGATCATGGACATGTCGATGGACGGCTCGCCTATCATCGACCAGACGGGTCTTTCGGGGCTCTATTTCAACGGCGGCTGGTGCTATGGCGGGTTCAAGGCGACCCCCGCCTCCGGCTATTGCTTTGCGCACCTTCTGGCCACCGGCGCGCCGCACCCCGTCGCCACAGCCTACCGTTTTGATCGGTTCAAGACCGGGCACATGATTGACGAGAAAGGCGTGGGCAATCAGCCCAATCTGCACTGACACCATGTTTCATTGTTCCAAAAATACTCACCTCTCACCGCCCGCAAAAAGGGGTCACAGATGATCATCAACCACCCCCTGCTGGGCCCCCGTGACAGCGCCGAGTTTGTCTATCTGGGTGACGCCAGCCTGATCGACCGTCCCGACTGGCAATCCGAAACGGCCGCGCAGGACTTCCACGACTACGCCTATCTGCGCGACAACCCCGCAGGCCCCCACCGCGAGCTTTGGTACCATGAGGGCGGCGACCGGTCCTGGCTGGTGGTCACCCGCGATACGACCACGCACGAGATCAGCAAGGTGGAACTGGCCCGCGACGTGGCCCGCGCACGGGGGCGGACGAAATGACCCAGACCAACCGCCTCGGCGGCGGCCAGATCGACCGCACCACCCGGCTCAGCTTTCGTTTTGACCGCAAGACCTATTTCGGCCATCCGGGCGACACGCTGGCCTCCGCGCTGCTGGCCAACAACGTGCGCCTCATGGGCCGCTCCTTCAAATACCACCGCCCGCGCGGCCCGCTTTCAGCAGGCTCAGAAGAGCCCAACGCCATCGTGGAATTGCGCAGCGGCGACCGGCAGGAACCCAACACCCGCGCCACCACGGCCGAGCTGTATGACGGGCTCGAAGCACGCTCGCAAAACCGCTGGCCGAGCCTCGGCTTTGACGCCATGGCGATCAATGACGCAGCTTCGGATTTCCTGACGGCAGGGTTCTACTACAAGACCTTCATGTGGCCCGCCGCCTTCTGGGAACGGCTCTACGAGCCGATCATCCGCAAGGCCGCAGGCCTCGGATCCCTCTCGATGCAAGAAGACCCCGACGTCTATGACAAAGGGTTCCTGCATTGCGACCTGCTGGTTATCGGTGCCGGCCCATCAGGCCTGATGGCGGCCCTCACTGCCGGGCGCGCAGGCCGGCGGGTGATCCTCGCGGACGAGGATTTCCGCATAGGCGGGCGTCTCAACGCCGAAAGCTATGCAATCGATGACAACGCAGGCGCGGTTTGGGCCGGCGCCGCTGTGGCCGAGTTGTCAAGCCTGCCCAATGTCCGCGTGATGCCGCGCACCACAGTCATCGGGGCATTTGATCATGGCATTCTGGGTGCGGTTGAGCGGGTCAGCGACCACCTCTACACCCCTACCCACGGCAAACCACGGCAGATCCTCTGGCGCATCTATGCCGGGCAATCTCTGCTGTGCGCCGGGGCCACGGAACGGCCCATTGCCTTTGACAACAACGACCGGCCCGGGATCATGCTCGCCTCGGCCCTGCGCACCTACGTCAACCGTTATGCGGCCACTCCGGCCAAGCGCGTGACGATCTTCACCAGCAACGATGACGGCCACCGCACTGCCCGTGACCTCGCCGCCAAAGGCGTCACCATCGCCGCCGTGATCGACACGCGACCCGATATCCCATTTGAACACAACTACCGGGTGATCCGTGGCGGACAGGTGATCGACACCCAAGGGAGGCTTGGGTTGACCTTCATCACGGTGCGTCTGCCAAACGGCGAAACACAGATGATCGAATGCGGCGCGCTTGGCGTTTCCGGCGGCTGGAACCCGAATGTGCATCTCACTTGCCACGAACGCGGACGGCCCACGTGGAACGATACGCTCGCAGCCTTTGTGCCCGGCGACGCGCTGCCCGTCGGCATGTCCGTCGCGGGTGCGGCCAATGGGGTGTTCTCGACCCATGGGGCACTGCACTCAGGGCAAAACGCCGCAATCAAGGCGCTCGAAATCACCGACACTCAACCGCCCCTGCCCACCGCCGAAGACGCCATCGTCACCCAGACACCCTTCTGGTATGTCGAAGGCTGCTCCCGCGCCTGGCTTGACCAGCAAAACGATGTGACGGTCAAGGACATCAAACTCTCCCATCAGGAAGGCTACCGCTCCGTCGAGCACCTCAAACGCTACACCACCCTCGGCATGGCCACCGATCAGGGCAAGACCTCGAACATGGGCGGGCTGGCGATCATGGCCGAGCTTGCCGGCAAGGCGATCCCCGAGGTGGGCACAACCATGTACCGCCCCCCCTACACACCCACTGCCATCGGCGTGCTGGGCGGACGGATGCGCGGCAAGGAATTCCACCCGACCCGGCTGACGCCCTCTCATCACTGGGCCAAGGAACGCGGTGCGGTGTTTGTGGAGGTCGGCAACTGGCTGCGCGCGCAATGGTTCCCGATCAAGGGCGAAACCCACTGGCGGCAATCGGTCGACCGCGAAGTCCTGGCCACGCGGGCCTCGGTCGGGGTCTGCGACTGCACCACACTGGGCAAGATCGACGTGCAAGGCACCGATGCGGCGGCATTCCACAACTTCGTCTACTGCAACGGCTTTGCAAAATTGGCAGTGGGCAAGACCCGCTATGGCCTGATGCTGCGTGAGGACGGCATGGCCATGGACGACGGCACCGCTGCACGGCTGGCCGAAGATCACTTCGTGGTCACAACCACCACGGCCAACGCGGTCAAGGTCTACCAGCACATGGAGTTTGTGCGCCAATGCCTGATGCCCGATATGGATGTGCAACTGATCTCAACGACCGAAGCCTGGGCACAATACGCCGTCGCAGGGCCCAATTCCCGCAAGCTGCTGCAAAAGATCGTGGACCCGGTGTTCGACATATCGAACGAAGCTTTCCCCTTCATGGCCTGTGGCAACATCACCGTCTGCGGGGGCTTGAGGGCGCGGCTTTTCCGGATTTCCTTTTCGGGCGAACTGGCCTTCGAGATCGCAGTGCCATCGCGCTACGGCGACGCGCTGATGCGCCGCCTGATGCGCGAAGGTGAAGAATTCAACGTCATCCCATACGGCACCGAAGCCTTGGGTATGATGCGGATCGAAAAGGGCCACGCGGCAGGCAACGAGTTGAACGGGACCACAACGGCGCGCACCCTCGGCCTGGGGCGTATGGTGTCCAAGGCCAAGGACTGCATCGGCAACACCCTGTCCGAACGGCCCGGGCTGAACGAAAAGGACGGGCTGATTGCCGTGGGGATCAAACCCATGGACCCCACCCACAAGATCACCGCAGGCGGCCACCTGATGGCAGCGACCGGGCCTGTGGATGCCGCCCACGATCAGGGCTATGTCACGTCAGCGGCCTACTCACCCACGCTCAAAACCATGATCGGGCTGGCCTTTCTCAAGGCGGGCGACACACGGCATGGCGAAAAGATGCGGCTGGTCTCTCCGCTCACGAACCTGACCGTTGCGGTGGAAATCACGTCCCCCCATTTCGTTGACCCAGAAGGAGAGCGGCTTCGTGCATGATCTTCAGCCCTTCAACGCGCTCGGGGGCCGCGTGCCGCAACGGGCCGATATCGGAACGGTGACCTTGCGGGAAATGCCAAACGTGGCGCTGGCCTCGGTTGCCGCGCGGATGGGGCACGCGGCCACCTGCGAGGCAAAACTGACCGACCTGCTCGGCACAGCCCCCCCCGGCCCCGGTCAGGCCACCCTGGGCGATCCCTTCGACGCGCTCTGGCTTGGCCCCGACCAATGGATGATCTGCGCGTCCTATGACACCCACGAGGACCTCGCGGACCACCTCAAAACCACACTCGGGGCCAGCGCCTGGGTCACCGAACAATCCGACGCCTGGGTCTGCCTTGACCTCATCGGCCCCGGCGCTGATGCGGTGATGGAGCGGTTGTGCAATCTGGACATTCGCCAGATGGAACAGGGCCGGGCCAGCCGGACCGCAATCGATCATCTCGGCTGCCTCGTCATGCGACGCGCCACGATCCACGGGCTTCGGATCATGGGACCAAGATCCGCCGCGACCTCTCTCTTTCACGCCATCGAAACGGCCATGCGCTCCGCGCTCTGACGGCAACGGGACACAGCGCAGGCTGTTGCCGACACATTCCCATCAGGCCCCCTTTCCGCTAGGGTTTGCCACCCTTGCCCGCAAGAGGTCACACATATCCACAGGGACCGCATCCATGACCGCCAAACTCACGCAGGACCCCCACGCCGCCGCGAGCCCCGAACGCGAGAAGGTACTGGAACTGGCCATCGGGCGCGAAGTACGGGCGTTCCGGCAAAAACAGAACATGACGGTGGCCGAACTGGCCGGACTGACCGGGCTGTCCATCGGGATGCTCTCCAAGATCGAGAACGGCAACACCTCGCCCTCGCTCACCACCTTGCAGACGCTGGCCAACGCGCTTTCGGTGCCGCTCACCAGCTTTTTCCATAGGTTCGAGGAACGCCGCGAGGCGGTGCACACCAAGGCAGGCACCGGGGTCGAGACCGAGCGCGCAGGCACGCGCGCCAATCACCAGTACAATCTGCTGGGCCATATCGGCGCCAATACCTCCGGCGTGATCGTAGAGCCCTACCTGATCACCCTCACCGCCACATCGGACGTCTTTCCAACTTTCCAGCATGGCGGCATCGAAACGATCTACATGCTTGAAGGGGTGGTGGATTATCGCCATGGCGACCGGTCCTTCCGGTTGGAGCCGGGGGACACGCTGTTCTTCGATGCCGATGCTCCGCACGGGCCCGAAAACCTGATCACCCTGCCTGCCCGCTACCTGTCGATCATCAGCTACCCGCAGTCAACATAACCAACCGCGCGCCGTCAGCGGACAGGCACATATTATGATGCGAGGAAACCGACGTCATCGGCCCCGGTCCAATCTCACAGGCAACTTTAATTCCTGCCCGCTGCGTCTTTGTGGCATACCTCTGCAAGGCGTTGCGTTCGGGCCAAACCCCGAACGCCCAATTTTGCGCTGACGCGATATGGCGTGTTGCGGAACAATTGAGTGCAGGATCAGGGGACAGAATGACCCAATATTACCATGTTGATCCCGCCACGACCGCCGGTGACACATCGGGCCGATACCCCAAAAACCATGTGACATTTTCAAGGCTTCTGGCGCCGGTACGATGGATCGATGCGGCGAAGATTGCCTTGACAGGAACCAGCGCATTCAGCCTGACAAGGGCTGCTCTGAAAGAGTTCGACAAGCCGGGTAATCTGCACCCGCGCTGGGGTTCAGCCCGCGACGTGCAGGTGTTGCGCGACTGCCTCGAGATGTTCGCCACGGGCATCGACACCAACCCCTACATTTCCTCCATTGGCCGATTGCTGATCAAAACCGTCTATGTGACGTATCTGCGCAATCGCACCGCATTCATCAGGTTTTACGAGGAAAACGCAGACTTCATCGAAACAAACGGCAGGTACAAGGCGCCTTTGCTGGTCACTGGGTATCCACGCACAGGAACAACACTTCTGCATCGGCTGCTGGCCGAAGATCCCCGATCCCGGTCGCCGCACACTTACGAGATGGAACAGGTTCTGCCGCCGCTCCGAACGGGTGAAGATCCGTTGGTCAATGACCGGATCAGGACAAGTTCCGCCTCGATCAATATGCTTGCCAGATACGCACCCGGCTTCATCGAAAAGCTCAACGAAAGCCATTTATGGGCGGCCACCGAAAAGGAAGAAAGCCTGCTCTACATGCAATTTCACAATGGCATGACCATCGCGAACCATGTGCAGGCCGGGCTCGACTATGCGATGCGTCTGGCCGAACCGGATGTGGCGCCCGCCTTGCTGAAATACGAGCGAAACTTTTTCACCATGCTGGACGCTTACGCGCCTGCTGCCTCGCACTGGATCAACAAGGCGCCCAGCTACGCGCTCTATTTCGGTGCGATCTTTGATGAATTTGACGATGCGCGCATTGTTGTGACCCACCGCAACCCCGCCAAAAACGCCGCCTCTTTCGCCCGCCTGTTGGAAAGCACCTGCGTTCCATGCGATGTCGACGGCAGTTTTGACAAACATGCCTTTGGGCAGATGGTCGTTCAAAGCAGCGGATTGTGCTGGCAACGCCCGCTGGAGTTTCGCAAGGCGCATCCCGAACGCGAAAGCCAGATCATCGATGCGGTCTACAGCGACACCTTCGCAGACCCGATCGCGATGGTGCGCAGGATCTACGACAAATTCGAAATGGAGGTCACGCCAGAGTTCGAAGAGCGGATGACAGCCTACCTTGCCGAGAACCAACAAGGCAAACACGGCCGTCATCGCTACTCAAACCAAGAATACGCGATTGATCCCGATGCATTGTACGCGCAGTACCGCGACTATTTCGACACGTACGGCTTCACCACCAACCCGGGCAATCAGGACTGAACCCGTCAACATAGGCTGTGCCAGTCCCTGGGTCGGCGGGCGGGCGCATTTGCGTCAGCAAACAGTCCCGCCCACCGACGCGACCTTGGGATCCGGGTTTTCCGTATGCCCGTCCACGGCAATCACCTGCCCGGACACCCGGCGCGCCGCCTCTGATCCCAGAAACACCGCCATATCCGCAACATCCGACGCATCGACAAAGGACCGCATCGACGTTCCCGCCGCATAGCCGTCATATACCTGGTCGCGGGTCATGCCCTTGGCCGCGGCCTCGCGGGCCAGAACACCTTCCATGCGCGGCCCTTCAACCGCCCCGGGACAGATCGCATTGGCCCGCACCCCAAACGGGCCCGCCTCCATGGCAACCGTCTTCATCAAGCCGATTATGGCCCACTTGGCCGCCGCATAAGGCGCGCGGTTTGGATAGCCATAAATGCCAGCGGTGGACGAGGTGAACACAACCGACCCGGCACCCGCCACCTTCATCCCCGGCAGGGCATGTTTGACGGCCAGAAACGCGCCCTCCAGATTGACCGACACGCAGGCCCGCCAATCGTTCAGATCGACATCCTCAACCTGTGCCGTCGGCCCCGCAATCCCGGCATTCGCACAGAGCACCTCCAAAGGCCCGGCCTCCGCAATCACGGCCGCCATGGCTGCCTCATCCGCAACATCGCAAAGCCGCGCATGCCAATGGTCCGGCACCTCCGCCAAAGCCCGCGCATCCACATCCGTAACCCAGACCTCAAAGCCCGCCGCGTCAAAGCCCGCACCCATCGCCCGACCGATCCCCGACGCGCCCGCAGTGATCAAGACGCGCTTCACGGACGCTGCCCCACAGCGCGCCCCGCCCCCTCAGGACGCGGAAGCGCAGCATGGGCCTCGGCAATCCGACCCAACGCCGCCAGAATCCCCGCCGACGGCTCTGAGGGGCGGCGCGTCTCAAGGCTCACATGCAGCAGGAAATGCTCCCCTGTCGCCAGCAAGCGGTCGCCCTCGTACATCTCATGCCACACATGCAACTTCTTGCCCGCACCCGCCAAAACCTGCGTACGCACTTCGATGATCGCCCCTGCCAACGCCTCATCCACATGGCGAATGTGCGTCTCAGCGGTAAAGTAGCTGCCCCCCGACGCGATGTATTCCGCATCACAGCCAATCAGCGCCATGAACCGATCCGTCGCATCGCCAAAGGCGTGCAGATAGCGGGCTTCGTTCATATGCCCGTTATAATCGGTCCAGTCCAAAGGCACCGCGCGGCGCACCGTCAAAATCGGCACCGACACATCGTCGATATCATCCGCATGCGCGCCCAGCACATGGCCCGCGCGCAATTGCGCCTCATGGGCGTTCAGAACGGCCCCGGCACCCCAGTCATTGGCCTTCAAGGCGCGCATCATGCCCACAAGGTTAGTGTCCCGCGCCGCAATCATCTCCGAGATGCTCAAATGACCCGATTGCGCGTCCGACTGCCCCGCGATCAGGTCGACCAGCGCGTCGGTAAACTCCGGCACATCCATCAGCTTGGTCCAGGGCCATTTCAGCGCCGGGCCAAACTGGGCCATGAAATGGCGCATGCCCGCCTCACCGCCCGCCGTCCGGTAGGTGTCAAAAAGACCCATCTGACCCCAGCGAATACCAAAGCCCATGCGGATCGCCTCGTCGATCTCTTCGGTCGTGGCGACCCCGTCCTTGACCAGCCACAGCGCCTCGCGCCACACCGCTTCCAGAAACCGGTCCGCAATATGGGCGTCGATCTCCTTGCGCACATGCAAGGGGTACATCCCCAAACCGCGCAAAACATCCTGCGCCTTGACCACCAGCGCGGGGTCAGTCGCAGGTGATGGCACAACTTCAATCAGCGGCATCAGGTAAACCGGATTGAACGGGTGACAGACCATGATCTGCCCCGGACGGACCGCCCCCTCCTGCAACTCGCTCGGCTTGAAGCCAGAGGTGGACGACCCGATCACCGCCCCCTCCGGGCAAGCCGCTTGCACCAACGCCAGCACCTTGTGCTTGATCTCCAAGCGCTCCGGCACGCTCTCCTGTATCCAGTCGGCACCCGCCACGACCTCTGCCAGATCACTGTGAAAGCTCAAGTGCCCTTCCTCGGGCAGCGCCACATCCGTGAGGCTCGGCAAGGCCCGGCGCGCTTGCGCCA
>CAYGQZ010000072.1:13418-17256 GCA_964352055.1 uncultured Rhodobacterales bacterium | reverse complement strand
TTTCCTAGATACAAGTTTCGCAACCGGTTGCAAAGAGAATTTCACCTTGAATTGGATAGCGTATGACTGAGGTCGGGATTGGCATTCTCGGAGGCGGCTACATGGGCAAGGCGCATGCCGTTGCGATGTCGGCCGTTGGCGCGGTGTTCAACACGCAATTGCGTCCGCGTCTTGAAATGGTTTGCGCCAGTTCCGACGAAAGCGCCGAACGGTACCGTGCGCAGTTTGGTTTTGCGCGGGCGACAGCGGACTGGCGAACCCTGATCGCCGACCCAAAGGTGGAAGCGCTTGTGATTGCCGCGCCGCAAGGCACGCATCGGGCGGCGGCAGAAGCGGCCTTTGGCCTGGGAAAGCCGGTGTTCTGCGAAAAACCGCTTGGCGCATCACTGGAAGACAGCCGCGCCATGGTTGCCGCCGCCGAATCCAGCGGTTGTGTGAATATGGTGGGCTTCAATTACATCCGGACACCGGCTAGCCAATACGCCCGCCAACTGATTGCATCCGGCGAGATCGGCGACATCACATGGTTTCGCGGGGAACATACCGAAGACTTTCTGGCCGATCCGCAATCGCCCGCCACGTGGCGCACGACGGGAATGGCGAACGGCACGATGGGGGACCTCGCACCCCATATGATCAACGGTGCTCTGGCTCTGGTCGGGCCGATCACCCGGGTGATTGCCGAGGTTGAAACTGTTCACGCGACGCGCCCTGGTGGCGATGTTTCAAATGACGACCACGCCCAGATGATGTGCCGCTTTGAAAACGGGGCCATGGGGCAGATGTATTTCAGCCGGGTCGCAACGGGCCGAAAGATGGGTTATGCCTATGAAATCACAGGCACAAAAGGTGCAATTCGTTTTGATCAGGAAGATCAGAATGCGCTCTGGCTTTACCGTATGGACGGGCCCGAAGCGACGCGGGGTTTCACCAAGATCCTGACGGGTCCTGCACATCCGGACTACGAGCCGTTTTGCCAGGGGCCGGGCCACGGGACCGGTTATCAGGATCAGATCATTATCGAGGCCAAGGATTTTCTGACGGCCATCGCCAGCGGCCAATCCATCTGGCCCACTTTTCGCGACGGGATGGAGGTCAATCAGATCATTGCCTGCGCCCTCGCATCATCGACATCGAAAACCTGGCAGGACGTGGCAGCGTTCTAAGAACCCGAAAGTTAAGACACATGACGATCAAGATTGGCAATGCACCCTGTTCCTGGGGCATCGAATTTCCCAGTGACCCGTCCTATCCCACGTGGCAATCCGTCTTGGATCAGTGTGCCGGTGCGGGTTACAAGGGCATTGAGCTTGGCCCCATTGGCTATATGCCCGAAGACCCGGCGGTCCTCGCTCCGGCGCTGGCTGAGCGGGACCTTGAGATCATTGGCGGCGTGGTGTTCCGTGCGTTTCACGACCCGGACATGTGGGATGACGTGTTGGACGCCAGCGTACGCACCTGCAAGGCACTGACGGCGCATGGCGCGCAACATCTGGTGCTGATCGATAGCATTTCGCCGCGCCGCGCGCCCACGGCCGGGCGCGCCAGCGAAGCCGAACAAATGGATGAGGCCGAATGGGACGCCTTCCGCGACCGGATCGCGACCATCGCCAAAATCGGAACAGAGGATTACGGTCTGACCGTTGGCATCCATGCGCACGCGGCAGGCTTTATGGACTTTGAACCGGAGCTGGAGCGCTTGCTGTCCGAAGTCGACGAAAGGATCCTGAAAATCTGTTTTGACACAGGCCACCACAGCTATGCGGGCTTTGATCCCGTGGCCTTTATGGATCGGCATATGTCGCGGATATCCTATATGCATTTCAAGGACATAGACCCGACGGTAAAAGCAGATGTGGTTGAAAAGCGTACCGATTTCTACAAGGCGTGCGGGCAAGGCATATTCTGCAATCTGGGCAAGGGCGATGTAGACTTTCCCGCCGTGCGCCAGCGTCTGCTGGATGCTGGCTTTGACGGTTGGTGCACGGTCGAGCAGGATTGCGACCCGTCCATGCCGGGGACACCGCTGGAAGACGCACGGGCCAACCGTGAATACCTGCAATCCATTGGCTTTTAGGGAGCATTCGCCATGGCAAAGTTGAAATGGGGCATGGTCGGCGGCGGCGAAGGCAGCCAGATCGGCCCGGCACACCGTCTGGGCGCACAGGCTGACGGATTGTTTGAATTTACGGCGGGCGCGCTGGATCACCGCGCCGATGCGGGGCGCGCATATGCGACGCGCCTCGGCTTGGCCGCGGACCGCGCCTATGGCAGTTGGCAAGAGATGCTGGAGGGCGAAAGGGGGCGCGAAGACCGCGTTGACCTGGTCACCGTCGCGACGCCCAACTCCACCCATTTCGAGATCACCAAGGCGTTTCTTGAGGCCGGGATCAACGTGCTTTGCGAAAAACCGATGACGATGACCGTCGAAGAAGGCGAAGAAATCGTGCGCGTGGCCGAAGCGAGCGGCAAGATCTGTGCTGTCAACTACTGCTATTCCGCCTATCCCATGGTCCGTCAGGCCCGCGCCATGGTCCGCGCAGGCGAGATCGGCAAGGTGCGGCTTGTGGTCACCAACTTCAGTCACGGCCACCACGGCGACGCTACGGACGCGGACAACCCGCGTGTCCGCTGGCGCTATGATCCGGCGATGGCGGGTGTGTCGGGCCAGTTTGCGGATTGCGGCATTCACGCGCTGCACATGGCGAGCTTTATTTGTGATGATGAGGTGGAAACACTATCGGCTGACTTTGCCTCGACCATCTCCAGCCGCGTGCTGGAAGACGACGCGATGGTGAATTTCCGGCTGTCCGGCGGTACCGTTGGCAGGCTTTGGACGTCGTCCGTGGCCATCGGCCGTCAACATGGCTTTGATATTCAGGTCTTTGGGGAAACGGGTGGGTTGCGTTGGGCGTCTGAGCAGCCCAACCAGCTGATCTATACACCCGTCGGTGGGCGCACACAGATAATCGAAAAGGGCGAAGGCGGTTTGCATGAAGATGCCAAGCGTCTGTCACGGGTTTCGATCGCACATCCCGAAGGTTTCCCGCTGGCCGTTGCCAATATCTACTGTGATCTGGCTGACGCAATCCGGGGCGAAGCGCGTGACGGGTTGCCGAATGCGGCTGATGGGGTGCGGTCAATTGCAGCGGTTCACACGGCCGTCGCGTCGACGAAAGAAAACGGTGCCTGGATGGATGCGCGCCCACCCATATTTGCGAAATGACACGACCCGCATGGAATGCTTGCTTTTGTGAAATGCCGGTCACATCAACAGGTATCCATGGAAGCGCGGCCATCGCAGACTAGGTGTAGGGTGTACATTGATCGGAGCCTCAGATGCCACAACACCCCAGAACTTTTTCTCACATCGGCTTGTCCGTTCCTGACGTGGATGCGGCTGTAAAGTTCTATTCCGAAGTGATGGGGTTTTACGTCATTATGCCGCCCACCGATGTCGTCGAAGACGACAGTGATATCGGAAAAATGTGCACGGACGTGTTTGGTCCTGAATGGAAAAAGCTACGCATTGCGCATCTGTCGACCGCCGACCGCATTGGCATAGAAATCTTCGAGTTCGATGGCAATTATGCGCCAGAAAACAACATCGACTTCCGGCGCAACGGTACGTTCCACTTTTGTATTCAGGATCCGGATGTCGAAGGTCTGGTTGAAAAGATCGTGGCCGCAGGCGGGAAGCAGCGAATGCCGATCCGTTATTACTACCCCGACGAGAAACCCTATCGCATGGTGTATGTAGAGGACCCATTTGGAATCGTATTTGAGCTTTACAGCCACTCCTACGAACTGACGTATTCATCAGGGGCATATAGCTGAG
>CAYGQZ010000072.1:9255-13318 GCA_964352055.1 uncultured Rhodobacterales bacterium | reverse complement strand
GTTTGGGCCGCCATCCGCCCGGCTTCGACATTGTCGATGCCAACCACATGCGCCATGGGCGCGCGGGTCGGACGCCCAAAGGCGCGCACCACAGGAATGCCTGCATCGCGAAACGCCTTGGCAAAGCCCGGGGGCAGGGTGGAGGAGGCCACGATGACGCCGTCAGCCGAATACTGCCGCATCATCTTGACCGAGTTTGCGGGATCGGTTTCGTCCGTCAGGTTCACAAGCAGGGGCCGCAGCCCCTTGTTCTGCAAGCCGCGTGTAAAAAGATCAAAAACCTCCAGAAAAATCGGGTTGTGAAAGTTGTTCGACACAAGGCCGATCAATTTGGTGCGCCCGGTGGTCAGGCTGGAGGCCAGTGCATTGGGGCTATAGCCCAGCTCTTTGGCGGCCTTTTCCACACGTTGGCGCATTTTCGCGGACACGGACGCGCCATCTGTGAACGTCCGTGAGACGGCGGAACGTGACACTCCGGCCCGCTCGGCAACATCTTTCAGGGTTGTGACCATGGCAGGCAAACTCCCATTGTGAACACCCGATTTCAATACCCAAAACGGTGATTGGACTTGAAACTCGAAACATAGTCATGCGTTTTTCCAAAACATTTTGCAACCGATTGCAAATTTGGGCGCAATGTGCTTAGCTTGAGTCGAAAGTGCGGGCCCGGTCTGCGCTTTGACCAATCATTTGGTAACTCAGGGAGAGAGACATGAAATCACTATTCAAGAGCGTGGCGCTGGCGACAGCCATGGTGGCAGCACCATTGATGGTTGCGACAACAGCGTCGGCCGAAGGTGAGAAATATATTTTGGTCAGTCATGCGCCTGACAGCGACACATGGTGGAACACGATCAAGAACGGTATCGCGTTGGCGGGCGAACAGGTGGGTGCGGAAGTCGAATACCGCAACCCGCCAACTGGCGATATTGCGGACATGGCGCGCATCATCGAGCAGGCAACTGCGTCCAACCCTGACGGCATCATCACAACATTGGCTGACTTCGACGTTCTCAAAGGGCCGATCAGAGCGGCAGTGGATCAGGGTATTGACGTCATTATCATGAACACTGGCACGCCGGATCAGGCGCGTGAAATCGGTGCTCTGATGTATGTGGGCCAGCCGGAATACGACGCAGGCTTTGCTGCCGGTCAACGGGCCAAGGGCGAAGGCGTGACCAAGTTCCTTTGCGTGAACCATGCGATCCAGCAACCCACAGTGGGCGAACGCTGCCGCGGCTATGCAGATGGTCTGGGCATCGATCTGGGTGACGCGATGATGGACAGCGGCACCGACCCGTCGGAAATCAAGAACAAGGTCCTGGCTTATCTGTCGGCCAACCCCGACGTTGACGGTATCCTGACGCTGGGTCCGGTCTCTGCTGACCCGACCATCGCGGCACTGCAGGAAAACGGGCTGGCCGGTGAAATCCACTTTGGCACGTTTGACCTGGGCGAAGAGATCGTCAAAGGCATCCGCGATGGCATCATCAACTGGGGCATCGACCAGCAGCCTTTCCTGCAAGCCTATATGCCTGTCATCATTCTGGCCAACTGGGACCGTTTCGGCGTGCTGCCTGGCAACAACATCAACTCGGGTCCGGGTTTTGTGACTGCCGATGGTCTGACCAAGGTTGAGCAGTTCGCGGGCGAATACCGCTAAGTCACAGCACTGCAAGGGGCGGTCTTCACGGGTGAGGACCGCCCTTTTCTTTTCATTTGCGCAACGCCGAGGGACAGGCCATGACAAACGCAACAGAAACCGACGAGCGAATAAAAGAGATTTCGCCTCTGCGCCAAGCGCTCATCCGACCGGAACTGGGCGGTATCGTCGGGACGGTCGCCGTATTCACTCTTTTTGCATTGTTTGCCTTTGACAGCGGCATGTTCAACAGCCAGGGCATCATGAATTGGTCGACTGTGTCGGCACAATTCATGATCATTGCCGTGGGCGCTTGCCTGTTGATGATCTGTGGCGAGTTCGACCTGAGCGTCGGATCGATGATCGGCTTTGCCGGCATGATGATTGCGGTGTTCGGGGTTGTGCTGGCCTGGCCCATGTGGATCGCCATCATCATCACATTCGTGATCTGTACCGCACTGGGTGGCCTCAACGGCTGGATTGTGGTTCGCACCGGGTTGCCCAGCTTTATCGTGACGCTTGCCTTTCTCTTTATTCTGCGTGGCTTCACCATCTACATCCCGCAAACCATCGAGCGGAAAACGATCATCGGCGGTATTCGCGACGCTGCCGAAGGCGACTGGCTGGCGGCAATGTTTGGCGGAAAGATCGGTCAGCCCATTTTCCAATGGCTTGGCGATGCGGGCATTATCGGCGTCTTTGATCGCGGGACACGCGCCGGAGAGCCTGTCGTGGACGGCATCCCGATGCTGATCATCTGGGCGCTTGCTCTGATCATTTTTGGCCACATTCTGTTGACGCGGACGCGGTTTGGCAACTGGATCTTTGCCTCGGGCGGGGACGCCGAGGCGGCCCGCAACTCAGGCGTGCCTGTGAACAAGGTCAAGATCCTGATGTTCATGTTCACGGCGTTCTGCGCCACGGTTCTGGCGGTCTGTCAGGTCATGGAATTCGGATCTGCCGGGGCAGACCGTGGTCTGCTGAAGGAGTTCGAGGCGATCATCGCGGTGGTCATTGGCGGTGCATTGCTGACCGGCGGCTATGGCTCGGTGATCGGAGCGGCCCTGGGTGCGCTGATCTTTGGTGTGGTGCAGCAGGGGCTGTTCTTTGCCGGTGTGGAAAGCTCGCTCTTTCGGGTGTTCCTCGGGGTGATCCTGCTCTTTGCGGTGATCCTGAACACCTACATCCGTCGCATCATCACGGGGGAACGTTGATATGTCTGATCCCATCATCCAGATGAAAGACATCGAAAAGCACTTTGGCAGCGTGATTGCGCTGGCAGGGGTGTCAGTCGATGTGTTCGGTGGCGAATGCCATTGCCTTCTTGGCGACAATGGCGCTGGCAAGTCGACGTTCATCAAGACCATGTCAGGCGTGCACAAGCCCACAAAGGGTGAGATCATCTTTGAAGGCAAGCCGATGAACTTTGCCGATCCGCGCGATGCGATCGAGGCAGGCATCGCCACGGTCCATCAGCATCTTGCGATGATCCCGCTCATGTCCGTCAGCCGGAACTTTTTCATGGGCAATGAGCCGGTCAAGAAAATCGGACCGATCGAGTTCTTCGACCATGACTATGCCAACCGTGTGACCATGGAAGAAATGCGCAAGATGGGCATAAACCTGCGCGGTCCGGATCAGGCGGTGGGCACCTTGTCTGGCGGTGAACGCCAGACAGTTGCCATTGCCCGCGCCGTCCATTTCGGAGCCAAGGTCCTGATCCTGGACGAGCCGACATCGGCCCTTGGGGTGCGCCAGACGGCGAATGTTCTGGCCACCATCGACAAGGTGCGCAAGCAGGGCATCGCGGTTGTCTTCATCACCCACAACGTGCGGCACGCGATGGCGGTGGGGGATCGCTTTACGGTTCTCAACCGCGGCAAGACTTTGGGGACAGCCCAACGCGGCGAAATCACACCGGACGAGTTGCAGGACCTCATGGCCGGTGGTCAGGAAATGGCAACGCTGGAAGGCAGTCTGGGCGGAACTGTCTAAACCACTCACGCGAGACCTCCAGAGCACCGCCGCGCCTTGCGGCGGTGTTTTTTATGGACACTGCCGCGAGGCGATCCGGTCGAGCGCTGCGCCGAACGCCTCTGGAGTCATGCCTTCACCAAGCGCACGGTGAAAGAGTGCCTGCTGTGTTTCGGGGGCAAGTCCGCCAATCGGCGGGTCACTGTCCAGATTGGTCGGAAACGAATAGCCCTCGGCGCAGGCCGCTATGGCTGCCACAATCTCGGGTAGGGGCAGGGACGCGCTTTGGGCGCATGGGTAGAGGGCCTTGCACATTGCACGCCGGTCCAGCGATTCCATTGCGCGCCCGAAGGCGGACGAGACTTGCAGCAGGTTTGCCATGCGGTGGATGTCTGTGCTGGTGTTGGCCCCGGCGGCATGAAAAAGCGCGGGGTTGAAAAACAGCCC
>CAYGQZ010000072.1:7836-9155 GCA_964352055.1 uncultured Rhodobacterales bacterium | reverse complement strand
TAACGCAGAAAGACATCCGGCGCGCGCAAGCACAGCTTTTGGCTCGCGTTCCAGACCCGGTCATTTGACCCGGCGGCGGCAAAGTGATCGCCACCGCCGCCACTGGCCTGTTTTTCCTCGGCGATAACGTCCTCGTAAATCGCCGTGGCCTCATCCAGAACGCCTGTGTCTGCATAGGCACCCTTCAGAACCAAAACACCCGGCCCGGACATCAGCACAGCGGCCCATTCGGCCATCAGTGCGGCACGGGCATCAGGATCGACCAGCGAAGGGCGCAATTGTGCCATGTCGTATATTGGTATGTTCTTTTGAACATCCTGCGCATGTGCCAGCGCACTGGTGTCAACGGACTGGCCAATCAACGCCTCGAACGCGGCGATATCGCAATCCGCCTCGGAAAAGTATCCACGGTGCTGTGTGTTGTGGTCTTTCATTGCTTTCGTCCTTTTTTCGCGCGGGCTGGTCAGTATCCACGACGCGGATCAACCACGTTGCTCAACGCTTTGCCTGCCCGCCAGCGTGCCAGATTCTCGAGAAACAGTCCAAAAGAAGCCTGCTCCCATCCCTCAAAAACCGCCGAGCAATGCGGTGAAATGATCGCATTCTCCAAGTTCCATACGGGGTGGTCTTGTGGCAAAGGCTCTGTCTCGAACACATCCAATACAGCGCCACCAACATGTCCCGAGGTCATGGCCGCAACAAGGGCTGTGTGGTCGATCACGCCGCCGCGCGACACATCCGCGATGATGACACCGGGCTTCATCAAAGCGAAGGCTGTTGCGTCCAGCAGGTGCCGGGTTGCAGGGATCAGAGGGGTCGAAACGGCAATGAAGTCTGCATCAGGCAACAGGTCGGGCAGAGCTTTGGTGCCCGACACCTCATCGACGTTCTGCATCGGGCGCGGATGTGCCCGCGTGCCCTTGACCACCATGCCAAAGGCCTTGGCGCGGGCTGCGATCGCTTGTCCGGTATGGCCCAATCCGATGATCAGCAGAGTCTGGCCCTTCAAGGGCCGAACGGTCCGCGCTTGCCACAGCTTGTTGGCCTTGTCAGTCTGAAGCCCGCGCACACCCAGCGTAAAGTGCAAAAATCCACCCATCACATACTCCGCCATCATGTCAGAGCTGACACCGGCGCTGTTTGTGACGGTCGTCTTGTCAGGATCCCATTGCCCAAAGTGGTCGATGCCCACCCCGGCGTTGGAAATCCAGCGCGGCCCATCCGGCCCGAACAACGCGTCCCGTGGAAACCGCGGCGTGCCGTCAAACCGGACGGCATAGACGATGTCGGGCCGAAACAAGGACAGGTGCGCAGGCAGG
>CAYGQZ010000072.1:5320-7736 GCA_964352055.1 uncultured Rhodobacterales bacterium | reverse complement strand
GCCTGCATGATCTGACCCAAAGCGTCGAGCGCGGCGTGGGCCCAGCGACAGATCGGGTAAGGCTTGATGTAATTGTCGAGGATCGTCCATTTGGTCCCAAGGTCGGCCCAATGATGGGCCACATCCGCCGCCTCGACCGTGATCGCGGGTGCGCCTTCGAAACCGTCTTCTGCCAGCAACACCGCCATGGCCCCCACCAATGCGCCCATGCCAGAGCCGTCATGCAGCATCGTTGGCGTCGCGATTTCTCGCATCATCTGGCTGCGTGGCCCGTGGTATTCTGCGATGCCCAACGCGTGCCGCAAGACGGTCGGGGAGGCGCGCCGCAATCGTGCCCCAAGGGCCGCTACACCCAAGGCATTCCATGCCCCGGACGTGTGATAGTCACTCACAGTGTCATGCAGGGTGATCCCCGCGCGGGCGGAGATTTCATAAGACATGGCCAAGACGGCCAGCGCCTCACGCCCGCTCAAATCCGACAGGTGCTCGGCAAAGGCACAAAGGGCCGGGACCACCGCGCAACCGATGTGCCCCTTGGTCGGATTGTAGCCATCATGCGCATCCAGATTGTCGATCTGCGTGGCCGCTGCAAAGGATGCCCCGACGACCGACGCGCGGCGTCCGTCAAACAGCATCGTCGCCGCGTCTGCGGGCGTGCCCGCCGCGAGGAACCTGTACGCATGCGCGCGGGCCATGCGGGCAGGTGCCATATCCGTCGCCCCGGCTGCCACCCCCAGCGTGTCGATCAGCAGGGTCGCCGCCATCTCCAGAGCGTCTTCGGGGATGGTCGCCGTCTCAAAGGTAAACGCGGCAATCTGATCAAAACTCATCGTGGGCTCCTTTCAAGAAGTTCACCAAATCCCGCGATGGGGTCGTCTATCCCCAAAGCACTCAAGGCCTCGAACATCATCGCCTGGTTCGAGCTTATCACAGGTTTACCCAACGTCTGCTCGAGCCGGTCCAATGTTTCTACACTGCGCATATCGGTGCAGGACAGCACGATGGCCTCTGCGTCCGGGCTGTCGGCGCGCAAACCCAAGTGATAGACAGCATCGGGGTCCAGTGCCCCCTGTTCGTGATTGCCAAGTGTTGCCTCCAAATCCGCGCGGGCCACGGTGTCAAAGCCCATATCGCCCAGAAACCGAAGTGCCATGTCGTTGATTTCTGGCACATAGGGTGAGGCAAATCCGATCCGCCTTGCGCCGATGCGTTTCAGCGCATGCACCAGTGCGCCCGCCGCTGTGACGGTCCTCGCGCCGCTTGTCTTTGCGATCCGCTCGGCCAGCGCACGGTCAAAGGCAGGTCCGTGGGTCAAGGTGGCCGATGTGCAGCCATAGATCACCACATCCGGTCTGACGCCAAGCAACAGCGTCAGCGGTGCGTCCAGATCTGCAGCCCCAAGGCCTTGCATTTGTGCGGCGTCCGGAACCTCGTCTTCGTCATATCCGCCCATGCGGGCACTGTGGCACGAAAGACCGGGCGGGGACATCATGGCAAAGTCCGGTTCAAGGTTTGAGTTGGTGAAAGGCACCAAAAGGCCAAGGCGCGCGCGGCCACGGGTCGAGGTCATCGGGTGGCCCCCTTTTTCCAGTTTGTCAGACATGTGATGGCGCTTTCGGTGTCTTGGGTCGGGCCGATGGTCATCCGCAAGGCATGCGGCAGTCCGGCACCCTGTTGGCGGCGCAGAAATATCCCTCGGGCGCGCAGGGCGGCATCTGCGGAACATGCCGTATCAGCATTATCAAAGCGAATGAGAACGAAGTTGGTAACGCTTGGCACCACGTCGAATCCTGCTTGTGTCAACGCGTGCGTCGCGTCCTCGCGCAGCGCTGTTGTGACTGCGCAGGTTTCGATCATGTAGGATTGGTCTGTGAGGGCCGCCATTGCTGCCGCCTGCGAAACGCTTGTCATGCCGTTCGGGTTCATCACCTTCCACAACTCGGCGGCGATTGCGACTGGAAAAAGCCCCCAACCCACGCGAAACCCGGCCATCCCATAGGCTTTGGAGAATGTGCGCAGCACCACGCAATTGCCTGTGTCGACCATGTCCCAGCATCGCTCGCTCTGGGCATCAATGAACTCGCCATAGGCTTCATCGATCACCAAAAGGATGTCGTCGCGCAATCCCGCACGCAGCCGCACAAGCTCCGATTTCGGAATGTGGGTGCCGGTGGGATTGCCCGGATTGGCCAGAAACACAATCGACGTGTCAGCCGCGACCGCCTGCAAAAGGGCATCGACACATACGGCCTCGTTTTTCTCGGGCGCGGTATCGAACCGGGCATTGGCCATCTGAGCGGCTGTGCGAAAGAACGGATAGGCGTGCGCGGGGGCCAGAACCGCACGGCCGGGGCCGGAATAGGTGCGTGCGAGGCACCCAATCAGATCAAGCGACCCTGCGCCGCACAAGATGCCG
>CAYGQZ010000072.1:0-5220 GCA_964352055.1 uncultured Rhodobacterales bacterium | reverse complement strand
GCGCGGATCATGGGCGCCTCCCATACGTGCTTGTTGCGGCGTCAGCACTGATCAATCCGCCTTCCAGGTCGCGTTCCACCGCCGAATCAGACCGTTCTTCCGGGGGACCAAAGCCGCCGCCGCCCGGCGTTTCAAAGATCAGCGTTTCGCCTGCCTTGATGCGGAATTCCCCCTTGCTGGGCAGGTCCATATCATTGCCAGAGATCCGAATGCGCCCGCAGGCTCCGTCCTGGCCACCGTGTCGTCCGCGGGCCGGATTGCGCACCCGCTCGACCGACAGAAACAGCATGAAATCCTGATCGATGGCCGAGCTGATCTTGATCCGCTGGCCCAACCCGCCGCGATACCGGCCTGCACCGCCTGTGTCCTGACGCAACTCACGACAGTGGATCAGCACGGGCGCAACCGCTTCGGTGGTCTCGACCTGACTGCCCCAGACGCCGCTGGGAAAGGCGGTGGCCGACAGACCATCAAGCATGGGGCGTGCACCGGTCCCGCCATTGAACACCAGTTCAGTTGCGAATTGGCGGTGACCCAGATCGACGGCCTCGGGCACATGGCGCAAGGGCAGATCATACATGCACGATGCGCCTTCGGCCGGGACGATGTCCGGCAAGGCCTGCGACAAGCAGCCATAGATCAGATCCGGTGTCATCTGCCCCAGCGTATGCCGCATGGCCACGGGGGCGGGGGGTTGTGCGTTCAGGATGCAGCCCTTGGGTGCCATGACGCGAAACGGGGCGAGGGAGCCTGCATTGTTCGGTATCTCCGGCCCGATGATGCACCGCAGCGCAAAGACCGTATAGGCCGTGGCATAGTTCAACGGCACATTGATCCCCTTGTTGGTGCACAAATCCGTGCCCGCGAAATCAACGCTCAGGTGATCGTCCGCGATGGTCAGGCTGGCGTGCAACGTGATCTCAGCGTCATATCCATCGACCTTCAAAGTGCTGTGCCATGTTCCTTTGGGCAGTGCCGCAATGGCCGCGACGCTGGCCTTGCGCGAGGTGTTGATGATGTAATCGGATAGTGCGTCCAGATCAGAAATGCCGAATTCCTGCATCATCTGGCGCAGACGGGTTGCCCCTGCCTCGCAACAGGCAATCAAGGCATAGATGTCGCCTTCGTTTGCGACGGGTTCACGGGAATTGGCCTTGATGATGTCCATCAGCAGTGCATTGACCTCGCCCCCATCGACCAGCTTGCAAGGGGGGATCAGCAAACCTTCGTCATAGATATCAGACCCTTCCGGCCCCATGCCCAACCCACCCAGATCAATCAGGTGAGAGGTGCAGGACGTGAATCCCACGACCTGACCCTCCCGAAAGACCGGCATCATCAGCAAAAAGTCATTCAGATGCCCCGATGCGATCCATGGATCATTGGTCATGTAGATGTCGCCGGGGCGCATCTTGTGCAAGTCGAACCGGTTGCGCAGGGTCAGTACGGCTTCGGCCATGGTGTTGATATGGCCGGGCGTGCCGGTCACGGCTTGCGCCAGCATGCGACCTTGCCGGTCAAAGATACCGGCAGAGATATCGCCGCACTCGCGCACGATCGGGCTGAAGGCGGCGCGGATCAAGGCCTGTCCCTGTTCCTCGACCACGGCGAGCAACCTGTTCCACATGACCTGAAGCTTGGTATCCGTGCGGCTCATGCGGCACCCTCCTGCATTTGGGTCAACCAGATGTTGCCTGCGGAATCGATGCAGGCGCGAAAACCGGCACTGACGAAGGTTGTTGTTTGTGGCTCAACAATCAGGGCAGGGCCCTCAAAGCAGTCGCCGGGTGCAAGGCCTGTTCGATCAAAGAGTGCTGCGTCGCACCACGTCTCGGTGACATTACACCAGATGCGCCGCGTCGAAGCGGCGTGAACGCTGCGCGGCCCCGCGTGGGCGGTGATCTTCTTGGTAGCAGGCGACATCGCGGACACGGACAGCCCCCAATTCAGCACCTCGATGGTCATACCGGGCACGCGGCGGCCAAACTGGCGGCTGTACTCGGCCTCGAATGCGGCACGCAAGCGGTCCGTATCTGTGTGGGTCAACGGGTCGGACCCAAGGTCAATTTCGATTTCGTGCCCTTGGCCCACATAGCGCATGAAGGCGACCCGGCGGATCGTGAGCGGCCCCGTTGGAGCGCCTGCCCGCACCACCGCAGTCGCCTCACGGGACATGTCATCGAAGAGGGCGTTCAGCCTGTCCACATCCAGCGCGTTCAAGGTGGTATAGAAAGAGCGGATCATTTCGAACGAAACCGGGGCAAAGAGAAACCCAACGGCTGAGCCGACACCGGGATCTTTCGGCACCAGAACGCGGCGAACCCCGGCGCGGCGGGCGAGACGCGTGGCATGCAAGGGGCCATTGCCACCAAAGGCAATCATCACTCTGTCGGACAGGTGCTTGCCGGACTCAACCGCATGCATCCGCGCGGCACTGGCCATGGCCTCGTCCACGATTTCGGCCACGGCGGTTGCGGCAGCGTGTGCATCCAGATCCAGTTTTGTACCGATCCCAGCCGCCAGGGCGGTTTCCGAGGCTGTGCGATCAATCCTCAACCGTCCTTCGGCAAATCGGTCCGGATGGATGTAGCCGAGGGCGATATCAGCGTCGGTCACTGTGGCGCGTGTTCCGCCCTTGCCAAATCCGACCGGGCCGGGAACAGCGCCTGCGCTTTCGGGACCGACAGCAACCCGGCCCAGCGTATCGACCGAGGCGATAGAGCCGCCACCGGCACCGATCTCGATCATCTCGATCACCGGAATGCGTACCGGCATGCCCGACCCCTTGATGAAACGGGCCGCCCGCGACACCTCGAACTTGCGTGACATTTGCGGGCGGAAGTCATCAATCAACGACAGCTTGGCGGTCGTGCCGCCCATATCAAAAGACAGGACTTGCGTTTCGCCTGTTTCTGCTGCGATCCGGGCGGCCAGAATAGCGCCGCCCGCTGGGCCGGACTCCACCAACCGGATGGGAAGCCGCGCGGCGGTTTCCAGTGTGGTCATGCCACCCCGCGCTGTCATCATCAATACGGGGCAGCGCAATCCTTCGGCATCGAAGCGACGCTGAATGTCGGCGAGGTAACCCGCCATCAACGGCTGGATATAGGCATTTGCGATTGTGGTGCACAAGCGGTCAAACTCGCGGGCTTCGGGGCTGACATCATGGCTGAGCGAGATCACGAGGTCAGGCAATTCCGCCTGTAGAAGCGCTCGCAATTGCACTTCATGTCTCGGGTTGGCGTAGGCATGCAAAAGGCAAATCGCGGCGGCCTCAATTTTTGCCGCACGCAGGGCCGTCACGATGTCTGGCACTCCGGTTTGGTCCAAAGGCTCCAGTTCCTGTCCGCGTGCGTCCATCCGGCCACCGATTGTCAACGCATGCTGACGCGGCACGATCAAATCCGGTTTCTCGATATTGATCGCGTATTGGCTGTAGCGACGCTCGTAAGCGATTTCGAGGATGTCGCGAAATCCAGCCGTTGTGATCGTGGCGACCCGTGCGCCCCGCCGCTCGATCAACGCATTGGTTGCCAGTGTCGTGCCGTGAATGAAGGTGCTGATGTGCCCGAATTGCGCATCTGCGTCGGCCAGCACCATGCGTGCCCCCTCAACCGCAGCCAAAGCCGGGGCGTCCGGCGTTGTGGGTGTTTTGGTGGTCGCGCGGACCTGTCCGTTTGCGTCCATCAAGACGGTATCGGTGAACGTGCCACCGATATCGATGGCCAACCTGAGGCCGGAGTCTTGGGTCATGAAATGTGCCGATGATCAAAGGGAGATGTTCCAGTACGCAGTCCTGCCAGGCGGCAGATCAGCGTTCGGCGTCAGACCACCAGATCGCAGCCCGTTGCCCGGCGCAGCATTGGATTTACGGGTGTGACTGTCATGTCTGGCGTGCCATCCGGTTTCCCATACCAATCGTTTTCACACCCGTGGCCAACCTGTCAACAAGGAAGGCATGGGGCAGGGCACTCCAGTTGGATGCATCCCGCTGTCATGTCTTGTCAGCCAGAATTATTGGCGTATGGCGGAAACAACGACGCAGGGAGTTGCGACGACATAGCCGTTTGCGTCAGCAACGCCTTCTGCCGTTGTACGTTTCGCCAAATCGGCGCGGATCGCGTCGCGGTTTTCTGTTGGTTGGCCGCTGAGAAGAACAGCTGCCCGCACTGCGCCACGATCAAACACATCAAACAGGTCCTCGGGGGACTGAATTGCAATTTCGGTTGCCAATTCGGTCACTTCGATCGCGTGAAATCCTGCCGCGAGAAGCAGCGGTTCTGCGACCGAGTGTTCGACCAAGGCATGCGCGTCCGGGCCCGCTGGCAACGTGACCGACGGATCGCCCAAGCGACCCACCGCATCAAAAAGCCAGCCGAACGCGCCGTGTGACCCCTTACCATGCCAGATTGAAAACGCGAGGCGACCGCCCGGGCGCAGAACGCGCGCCGCTTCCGCCAATCCGCGCGCCGGATCGGGAAAGTGCGGCACGCCAAAGCCGATGGTTACCGCATCAAAGCTTTGATCTTCGAAATCGAGGTCCATGGCGTCCCCCTGAACAAATGTGACTGCGGGGACCGCGCGTTTTGCCAGCGCAATCATGGCAGCGGAAAAATCCAGACCCGTGACGTCTGCGCCCTGCGCCGAGAGGGCAGCCGCAACGACCCCGTGACCGGTACACAGATCCAGACCGCGCGTGCCCGGCCCGGCGCTGACTGCGTCCGAGAGGGCTTGCGCGACCTTTCGGGTCGCCCGCTCAAAACCGGTTGCATAGCCCTCTGCAATGGCCGGATCGTTCCAGCCCTCACGCTCCATCTTCTCAAAATCGGTTGTATCGGCCATGAGTCCTCCGGTCGCGCAGTGTGTGGAAGCTACGGGGCGTTGTGTGCTTGGACCGCATCCGTGACGTTGTTATTGAGTTTAGCCGATTTAGCAGTGCTTGCATAATTTTTGAGCAAACCAGAATCTGTGTTTCTGCGGTGGATGGCGGTTTGACTTCGCAGCGTAGTGCGATCGAACTATTTAAATATAATAAAAACAGGTGTATATAACACCCTTCTAAGGTGAAAAGCCACGGTTGAGCGGCCGCCTACGCAGTCAGTCTCTTGTACGCTCACGCCAAAAATCACGGATCAAAGTTGCGATGTGCAAACCCGATTTGCCGATATAAAAAGAGGCTATGTTGGAACACGGGCACAATCATTTACTGGTCGCGGCGTC
>CAYGQZ010000071.1:0-17339 GCA_964352055.1 uncultured Rhodobacterales bacterium | reverse complement strand
TGGCCTGCGCAGATGAGGCAGACCACCCGATGAATGCGCATCAGCTTGAAGCCTTTCAGGCCATGACGGACGGTCTCGACATCCCCCGCTCGCTGGCCGCAACCGGCGGCACCTTGCTGGGGCAAGCCTACCATTTCGACATGACCCGCCCCGGCATCGGTCTCTATGGCGGCTTGCCATTTGAAAAGGCCCTGCCCGTGGTCAGCCTTGATTTGCCGATCATTCAGGTGCGCGACGTCGTTGCCGGCGAAACCGTCGGCTATGGGAACAGCTGGACCGCAGAACGTGACAGCCGGATTGCAACCGTGTCTGGCGGTTATGCGGATGGGCTTATCCGGGCGATGGGGTCGAACGCCACGCTGTTTGCAGGCGACACGCCCTGCCCGATCGTGGGTCGCGTATCGATGGACCTGATCACAGCCGATATCACCGATCTCGGCGAAGCGCCCGACAGCCTCCAGCTTTTGGGCAGGCACCAGACCGTTGACACGGTTGCAGAGGCGGCGGGCACCATCGGTTATGAAATCCTGACATCGCTGGGTCAACGCTACCACCGGTCCATCACGGAATGAGATTTCTGGCCGCGATCGGACGGGCAACGCTGGGTCTTCTGGCGGCCATCGGACGGGTCAGTCTCTTTGCCTGGGCGACGCTGACACATCTGGTGCGGCCGCCGTTCTACCCTCGCGAATTTGCCATCGCGCTGCTCAACATCGGCTGGTTGTCGCTTCCGGTCGTGGGGCTCACGGCGATTTTCACCGGCGGCGCGCTGGCGTTGCAAATCTATGCGGGCGGCGCGCGCTTCAATGCCGAAGCCGTGGTGCCGCAAATCGTGGCCATCGGGATGGTGCGCGAACTGGGCCCGGTTCTGGTCGGTCTGATGATCGCGGCGCGGGTCACATCGTCGGTCGCCGCCGAGATTGCGACGATGAAAGTAACCGAACAGATCGACGCACTTGTGACGCTTTCGACCCATCCAATGAAATACCTCACTGTACCGCGGGTGCTGGCGGCCACGCTGACGGTGCCGCTTTTGGTGGCCGTCGGCGACATCATCGGCATCTTCGGGGGCTATGCCGTGGCCACTGGCACGCTGGGCTTCAATGCGGCCGCCTACATCCAGAACACGGTTGATTTCCTGGAACTCAAAGACATCACCTCCAGCCTCGCCAAAGGCGCCGTCTTTGGCTTCATCGCCGCCCTCATGGGCTGCTATTTCGGCATGAACTCAGGCCGGGGCGCGCAGGGCGTGGGGCGCGCCACCAAAGGCTCGGTCGAAGCCGCCGCTGTCCTGATCCTGGCCGCAAACTTCGTACTCACGGGGGTGTTCTTCTCGCTATGACCAGCGCCACAGCCCTGATCCCTTCATCTTGCCGGAAAAACTCCCGCCGGAGGCTTCCCAAAGTCACCACAGGCACGCCCGCATGATCACTCTGGACAACGTTCACAAGTCTTTTGGCGACAACCACGTGCTACGGGGCGTAGACCTCGAGGTCGGCAAAGGCACCTCCATGGTCATCATCGGTGGCTCAGGCACGGGCAAATCCGTTTGCATCAAATCCATCCTTGGGCTTGTGACCCCGGACCGGGGCACAATCACCGTCGACGGGCAGGACGTGACCAAAACCGACCGCGATGCCTTTCTGGCACGCTTCGGGATGCTGTTTCAGGGCGCCGCACTTTTTGATTCCCTGCCGGTCTGGCAAAACGTGGCTTTCCGGCTGTTGCGGGGCAGCCTCGCCAGACCGCGCAGCGAGGCCCGCGAGATTGCCATCGAAAAACTGCGCCGCGTCGGGCTGACACCGGATGTGGCCGACAGGTTACCCGCCGAGTTGTCAGGGGGCATGCAAAAGCGGGTCGGCCTCGCCCGCGCCATTGCCGCCGAGCCCGAGATCATTTTCTTCGACGAACCCACCACCGGCCTCGATCCGATCATGGCGGGCGTGATCAACGACCTCATTCGCGAAATCGTGTCCGAGATGGGGGCCACGACCATGACAATCACCCATGACATGACCTCCGTGCGCACCATCGCGGATCACGTCGCCATGCTGCACAATGGCAAGATCCGCTGGACCGGCCGCGTAAGTGACATGGACGCTGCAGGTGATCCCTATGTCGACCAGTTCATCCATGGCCGCGCCGAAGGGCCAATTGCTTCGGTGCGCTGACAGCGTCGTCTCGCGCCGCACAAAGGGCCTGCACAAACAACCAGACACTAGGCAAGCCCGCCCACCACAGACAGCCTCCATGCTTTCATTGTTCCAGAAATACTCAAATCCAAGACCAGCCCACCTTGACCCATTTGAACAAACTCGGCCCCTTTACGCTTATGCATCGCTACATCAACCTCGCTCTCCTGCTGGCCTATCCGATCTCGTGGTTTGCACCGCTGATGAAGGCCGGGCTTTTGCCGCTGTTCAAACTCTCCGAGGTCAGCGTGATGTCCGGGCTGCACGCCTTGTGGCAGACCGACATGTTCCTCGCGCTGATTGTGGTGCTCTTCGCGCTCATCGCACCCTATCTCAAGACCATCGGCCTGGCGCTGATCCACTGGAACCGGCTGAGCCCGCGCGCCGCACCTGCATTGGCCGTGCTGGGCAAGCTGGCGATGGCCGATATCTTCCTCATTGCGCTCTACATCACGCTGGCCAAGGGCATCGGTGTGGGCAGGCTTGAGGTTGCTTGGGGGCTCTACCTCTTCACCGCCTGTATTCTCACATCGCTCTGGGTCAGCTGGGTCACGGAACGGGACAGTAAGGCAAGGACCGAATAATCCTTTGACGCCGCGCCAGTGCTGAGGCACACCGCAGCCATGGCTAAAAACCCTTCTTTCTCCTGTGCCGCCTGCGGGGCGTCCTTCACCAAATGGTCAGGGCGCTGTGACGGGTGCGGCGAATGGAACACAATCACCGAAGATGCGGGGCTCTCGACCGGTCCGGGCAGCAAATCACTTGGCGCAAAACGCGGGGCTTCGATCACACTCACGGACCTGCGCGCCGAAGAAACGCCGCCTCCCCGCACCCAGTCCAGCATGGTTGAGCTTGATCGGGTTCTGGGCGGCGGTCTGGTGCCGGCTTCGGCCATTCTGGTGGGGGGCGATCCGGGCATCGGCAAATCAACCCTGCTCTTGCAGGCCGCAGCCCAATTTGCGCGCGGCGGTCTGAAAACCATCTATGTCAGCGGCGAGGAAGCCAGCGCGCAAGTGCGCATGCGCGCGCAACGGCTGGACCTGACGGACGCGCCGGTCCAACTGGCGGCGGAAACGAACCTGCGCAACATTCTCACAACGCTCGAAGCCGAGGCTCCCGGCCTCGCCATCATCGATTCGATCCAGACCATGTGGCTCGACACCGTCGACAGCGCCCCGGGATCCGTCAGCCAGGTGCGCGCGGCAGCACATGAATTGACCACTTTTGCCAAACGCAAGGGCGTCAGCGTCGTTCTGGTGGGCCACGTCACCAAGGAAGGGCAGATCGCGGGCCCGCGCGTGGTCGAACACATGGTCGATACCGTGCTTTATTTCGAAGGCGAACGGGGCCACCAGTTCCGCATCCTGCGCGCGGTCAAGAACCGCTTTGGTCCGGCGGACGAGATTGGCGTGTTCGAGATGACGGGCGCGGGCCTTGCCGAAGTCACCAACCCCTCGGCCCTCTTTCTCAGCGAACGCGGCGAACCCACTGCCGGATCGGTTGTGTTTGCCGGGATCGAAGGCACCCGGCCCGTCTTGTGCGAATTGCAGGCGCTCGTAGCCCCCTCGCCCCATTCGCAGGCTCGGCGCACGGTTGTGGGCTGGGACGGCGGCAGGCTCGCCATGATCCTGGCGGTGCTCGAGGCCCGCTGCGGCATCCCATTTGCCGGGCTTGATGTCTATCTAAACGTGGCGGGCGGTATGAAGATTTCTGAACCCGCCGCAGATCTGGCGGTGGCCGCGGCCCTTCTGAGCGCGCGCGAAGACAGCGCGCTGCCCGCTGATACAGTCGTTTTCGGGGAAATCAGCCTATCGGGGGCCCTTCGCCCGGCACCGCAGACGGAAAACAGGTTGAAAGAGGCGCAAAAACTTGGTTTCACCAGCGCGATTGCACCGAAGGGCGGAAAATCCCTTGGCGCGTCCGGCATGACACTCAATCAAATGGGTGATCTTACCGGATTTGTGGGCGAAATATTCGGCGCTGGATAAGCGCCCTCGGGAAAGAGAATAAGGGGCAGGACCATGGACGGGTTCACTATCATCGACGGCGTGGTGGCCGCGGTCATCATCCTCTCGGCCTTGCTGGCTTACGGGCGTGGTCTGGTGCGCGAAGCTATGGCCATCGCAGGCTGGGTGGCTGCCGCCGTACTCGCGTTCCTGTTCGCCCCCCGGGTCGAGCCTTTGGTGCGCGAAATCCCTGTCGTTGGCGAGTTTGTCGCCGACAGTTGCGAACTCAGTATTATCGGCGCGTTCGCCATCGTCTTTGCGGTTGCCCTGATTGTGGTCTCGCTCTTTACGCCGCTCTTTTCATCTGTCGTGCAGCGTTCGGCAGCGGGCGGCGTGGATCAGGCGCTTGGCTTCCTCTTTGGCGTCGCGCGCGGCATCCTGCTCGTGGCGCTTGGCTTTTTTGTCTATGACACCGTGATCACCGGACAGGAATTCACCATCGTGGACGAAAGCCGCTCTGCCGCTGTCTTTGGCCGTCTTACGGGCCAGATCGAAGAGCAAAACCCTGAGCAAGCCCTCGGCTGGATCACAAGCCAGTATGAAAGCCTCGTGAGCAACTGCGGCGAATAACGCCCGTTTGCCATCGAAAAACACGGCCCAAAACCTGAGTGAAACCCGCGCGGCTTCATCTGACAGGGCTGCACGCGTTTGACTGCAACGCGGTCCATGCGGCATTTCGGCGAAGAAGGGCCGAGTTATACGCAAAACGGCCTGCCGGTGCATTGTGGCCATGTCACAATGCGCTCCATCAACCGCTCAGCAGGCAAAACCCGCGCAAAAACCACGCGATGAAGGCACAGATCGGTCAGCCGCACTGTGTCGCTGCGTAAAGCGCACCTGAATTGTGATCCTTTCGTGACAGCGCGGCGTGAGCTTGCTACACCGCCCCCGACATCAACCGGATCCGGAGCTGCCCCTTGTCCGATTCTTCCGAAGCGCGAATGCCCCCTGCCCACCCCTTTGACTTTGATGCCGTTCGGGACGTGACCGACGACGACAAATTGAAAGAGGAATGCGGGGTCTTCGGTGTCCTCGGCACCACGGACGCCGCGAATTTCGTCGCCCTTGGCCTGCACGCCCTGCAACATCGGGGACAGGAAGCGGGCGGCATTGTGTCCTATGACGCCGAACAGGGCTTCAACTCGGCGCGCCGCTTTGGGTATGTCCGCGATAATTTCACCTCTCAGGCGATCATGGAAACGCTGCCCGGCCCGCTGGCCATCGGACATGTGCGCTATTCGACCTCCGGCTCCAAGGGACAGACCGCAATCCGCGACGTGCAGCCCTTCTTTGGCGAATTTGCCATGGGCGGGGCCGCAATCGCCCACAATGGCAATATCACCAACGCCGTCGCCCTGCGCCGCGAGTTGATCGAGCGCGGCTCGATCTTCCAAAGCTCTTCGGACAGCGAATGCATCATCCACCTTATGGCCCGCTCGCTGCAACGCAACGTCCCCGAACGCATGGAAGACGCCCTGCGCCGCGTTGAAGGCGCGTTTTCGATTGTCGCGATGACCCGCACCAAACTGATCGGCGTGCGCGACGCCCTTGGGGTCCGTCCCCTGATGTTGGGCAAATTGCCCACGGGCTACGTGCTCAGTTCCGAGACCTGCGCGCTCGATATTATCGGTGCCGAGTTCGTGCGCGAGATTGAACCGGGCGAAATGGTGGTCATTACCGACGATGGCGTTGAAAGCCGCTTTCCTTTCCGTCCCAAAAAATCACGTTTCTGCATTTTCGAACACGTTTACTTCAGCCGCCCCGACAGTATCCTCGGTGGACGATCCGTCTATGAGACGCGCGAGAATATCGGCCGTGAACTGGCCAAGGAAGCACCCGTGGACGCCGATCTTGTCTGCCCGGTGCCCGACAGCGGCACGCCGGCGGCCATCGGCTTTTCGCTGGAATCGGGCATCCCCTTTGCGATGGGGATCATCCGCAACCAATATGTGGGCCGGACCTTTATCGAGCCCACCGAAAGCATCCGCAACATGGGCGTGCGGCTCAAACTGAACGTCAACCGGGCGCTGATCAAAGGCAAACGGGTCATCCTTGTGGATGACAGCGTTGTGCGCGGCACGACCAGCCGCAAGATCAAGGAAATGATTCTGGATGCGGGTGCTGCCGAAGTGCATTTTCGCATCGCCTCCCCGCCCACCGCCTGGCCCTGCTTTTACGGCGTCGACACGCCGCAACGCGAAAAGCTGCTGGCCGCGACCATGTCCGAAGACGAGATGCGCGAACATTTGGGCGTGGACAGCTTGAAATTTATCTCGCTCGACGGACTCTATCGCGCAGTCGGCGAACCCGGTGGCCGCGACAGCACCGCGCCACAATACTGCGACGCCTGCTTTAGCGGTGAATACCCTGTGATACCCGCCGACATGATCGAAAAAGGGTTCGAGATGAAGGCCGCCGAATAACCCCTGCCGCCGGAAACTGTCAGCATTAAAGGGCATAAAGGGGTATGACCCCGATGCCCACCGCCTTTCTTGACCAGATCACCCATTGGGCCGTGCCCGCGCAACTGCGCCTGCAATCGTTGCGCACACTGTTTCACGATGTGGCCGAGGCCGCCGAAATCGGCCCGCTCGACGAAAGCCTGAAATGGGGGCAACCAGCCTGGCGTCCCCGCAGGCCACGCACCGGCAGCACGCTTCGGCTCAACTGGTCCCCGGATGACCCCGATCACATCACCGCCTTTGTCGATTGCAAGACAGATCTGGCCGCGCAAATGCAACTGCGCTTTCCCGATCTGCCCGGCAATGACGGCAGACGGGCCCTGCGTTTTGACCTGACCAGCACAAACAGCGATGCCCTGTGGCAACTGGCCTTTCTCACCTTCACCTATCATCGGGTCAAGCAATCCTCCGCCCATTGACCACAGGGCAATCGGCGCCGGGTCGCCCATGGCAAATCAACCCATGGCAGTCCGGAATCCGTCATGTTAGCGCCCGTCTTCGAGCTATGAAACGAAGGCAAAAATGACCGAAACAACACACCCGACCGTCGCCCAACACGCGACCGAGATCGGCGCAATCCCCCTGAACAAACGCACCCTGATCGGCATTGTCGGCACAGCCGAAAACAAGCGCGTGCTGGTGCGCTTTCCGGGCGGCAAAATTGACACGCTCACCGTGGGCGACAAGCTGAAACCTGGCAAGATCACCGCCATCTCCGATGATGCGGTGATGATCGGCACCTCCACCGGGTCACAGAAACTCACCCTGCCCCAGCGCAGCGCCGCTTGACGCCGCGCATGCACACGGGCATCAGGGCGGCATGACAAAAACTGCACTTATCACCGGCGCCTCGCGCGGACTTGGCGCGGCGCTGGCGCTGGAACTGGCCCCCACCCACCACATCATCGCGGTGGCCAAGACGACGGGCGCACTCGAAGAGCTGGATGACCGGATCAAGGCCCGGGGCGGCTCGGCCACGCTGGCGCCCATGGACATCACCACCGAAGCGGCAATGGCCACGCTCTGCCGCGGGATCTATGACCGCTGGGGCAGCCTCGATCTCTGGGTGCACGCGGCCATCCACGCCGCCCCCCTGACGCCGGCAAACATGATCGACGCCAAGGACATGACCAAATCGGTCAACGCAAACGTCACGGCCACTGCGACACTGATCACTTTCATCGCACCGCTTCTGGGTCAGACAGGGCACGCGCTCTTTTTTGACGATCCGCGCGCTGGTACGCCATTTTTCGGCAGCTACGGGGCCACCAAAGCCGCGCAGATCGCATTGGCGCGCTGCTGGCAGGCCGAAAGTCAGCGCACGGGGCCGCATATTCACATTGCCACCCCCGCGCCCATGGCCACTGCCACACGGGCACGGTTTTTCCCCGGCGAAGACCGCGACGCGCTGACAGACCCCACCGCCGAGGCGCGGCGCATCCTTGCAGATCTGAACCTCTGAGCGCCGGACTGAGTCTCCCGCGCAACGATCCTCCTTCTCTGTTCAAAAAAATCCCCGCCGGAGGCTCCGCCGGTTGCCCAACCGCGCACCACTGGCCTAGTAAGGCGCAAAGGGGCTTATCATGCGCATTCTCATTACAAATGACGACGGCATCTCGGCACAGGGGCTGGCCGTGCTTGATCAGATTGCAAACGAACTGGCCGGACCCGACGGCGAGGTGTGGACTGTCGCACCTGCATTCGAGCAATCCGGCGTCGGGCATTGCATCAGTTACACCCGCCCGATGATGATCCAGCAGCTAGGCCCGCGGCGTTTCGCCGTCGAAGGCAGTCCTGCGGATTGCATTCTGGCGGGCCTGCATGATGTCTTGAACGACGAAAAACCCGACCTGATCCTGTCCGGCGTGAATCGGGGCAACAACTCTGCCGAAAACGCGCTCTATTCCGGCACATTGGGGGCCGCCATCGAAGGGGCGCTGCAAGGCGTGCTCTCCATCGCCATCTCGCAATTCTACGGCCCCGCAAATCGTGATCTCGAAAACACGTTTGAAGCCTCTTCCGTGCATGGGTTGGCGGTGGTTAAGCGGATAATCGCCGCCACGCCGCCACCTGGCCCGGGCTATCAACTGTTCTACAACGTCAACGTGCCGCCGGTAGCGGCCAAGGATGTCAAAGGCACACTTGTTGTCCCGCAAGGTCTGCGCACAGGCACCGGCTTTCACACCGAGGCGTCAACCTCGCCCACTGGCCGACAGTTCCTTTGGATCAAGGGCGGCGACCAGCAGATGCCCACGGCACCGGGCACCGACGCAGCGGTCAATCTGGACGGTTATATCTCGGTCACGCCGATGCGGGCAGACCTGACGGCCCATGACATGCTCGACCAGCTTGGCGCAATTGGCACATGACCGACGACGATCTCGCGACCCGCAAGATGCAGTTTCTCTATGCGCTGCGCTCCAAGGGGGTGACAGACAAACGCGTGTTGCAAGCGATGGAACAGATCGACCGGGGACCCTTTATTCGTGGGCTTTTTGCCGAGCGCGCCTATGAGGACATGCCGCTGCCCATCGCCTGCGGACAGACGATCAGCCAGCCTTCCGTGGTGGGGCTGATGACGCAGGCTCTGGGGGTGACCCCGCGCGACAAGGTGCTCGAAGTGGGCACAGGCTCGGGCTATCAGGCGGCGATTCTGGCCAAACTGGCGCGCCGGGTCTATACCATCGACCGGCACCGCCGTCTTGTCCACGAAGCGCGCGACATCTTTGACACTCTGGGCCTGCACACGATCACGGCGATCATCGGCGATGGCTCGCACGGCCTGCCCGATCAGGCGCCTTTCGACCGAATCCTTGTCACCGCCGCCGCCGAAGACCCGCCCGGCCCCCTGCTCAAACAACTCAAGGTTGGGGGCGTCATGGTTCTGCCCGTGGGCCAGTCCGACGCAGTGCAAAGCCTGATCCGGGTTCACAAGACTGAAACCGGACTGGAATATGACGAATTGCGTGATGTGCGCTTTGTCCCGCTGCTGGAAGGCTTGGGTAAGGACTGAAACTGGTGTAAAATGATGCCAACCGGCAAGACCCCCGTTTCAGAGGGGACCGGCAGAGGACGATGCAGATGACCCGGAACACATACGCGCGGCGCGGGCCGCTTCTTTTGTCGACAGGCGCATTGCTTGCGCTGACAGCCTGTGCCCAGCCGCTTGACTTCGATCTGCGCGGTGCTGGCGGTGGATTTTCCACAGCACCTTCGGTCCAGACGGTCACCGCCGACCGGCCTGCGCCGGACAGTCGCGGCGTGATCTCCTACCCCAGCTATCAGGTGGCTGTGGCGCGGCGCGGCGACACGATCACCGATGTCGCCAACAGGGTCGGACTGCCTGCAGCCGAGCTTGCAAGCTTCAACGGGATCGCTCCGGACGTGCAATTGCGCAGCGGCGAGGTTGTCGCCCTGCCCAGACGGGTGGGCGAACCTGCAGCCGGAGCCGCGGCCATCGGCACCGGTACACTCCAATCGTCTCGTGTCGACGTGACGACCCTGGCGGGCAACGCCATCGAAAACTCTCAACCAACACCCGTCGCAAGTGCTCCGGCGCCAGCACCAAAACCGCTGCCCGACACGGGCCAGGAACCCATTCGGCACAGGGTTGAGCGGGGCGAGACCGCCTATACCATCGCGCGCCTCTATCAGGTGCCGGTCAAGTCTCTGGCTGAGTGGAACGGCTTGGGCGCAGATTATGCGATCCGCGAAGGCCAATACTTGTTGATCCCGATCGCCCGGGTGGCCCCCCCCGCGCCCACGGCGGCCGTTTCGACCACGGCACCCGGCACGGGGTCACCCACACCGACACCGCCCAGTGCGACCAAGCCCTTGCCCGAAGATGACACCGCAAATCCTCCAGAGATTGCGCCGTCGACCGAACAAGTTGCCGATGTCGGTCAGGCCAGCCGATCCGCGAAAATGGCCCTGCCTGTCCAAGGCAGCATCATTCGCGGCTACAGCAAGGGACGCAACGAAGGCATCGACATCAAGGCCGCCCCCGGTACACCGGTCAAAGCGGCCGCAGACGGCACTGTCGCGGCGATCACCGCCAGCTCGGACGGTGTGCCGATTGTCGTCATCCGCCATGCGGACAATATTCTGACGGTCTATGCCAATGTGGATCAGGTCTCCGTCGCCAAGGGCGACGCGGTCAAGCGTAATCAATCCATCGCTGCCCTGCGCGCAACCGAGCCGGAAGCCTTTGTGCATTTCGAAGTGCGGGACGGTTTCGACAGTGTCGATCCCTCGCCGTTCCTCGAGTAAGGCCGCGGGCCGGGCCACCGCGCCCGGTTGCGATCCTGACCCGCATTGAAAGCTGACCGGCGACCGGCTTTGGGCGCACCCAGCACCGCGCCCGCGTTACGGGTTACAGCCTTACGCCCCGCCGCCCCGCCAGATCACAGAAATACTGCCATGCCACACGGCCAGACCGCGACCCGCGTGTCGCCTGCCATTCAATGGCCTCAGCCCAAAGCGTATCGTCGTCAATCTCGACGCCATAGGCCCCGCAATAGCCCCGGATAATCGCCAGATACTGATCCTGATCACAGGCATGAAAGCCCAGCCACAGCCCGAACCTGTCCGAGAGAGATACCTTTTCCTCAACCGCTTCGCTTGGGTTGATGGCCGATCCGCGCTCGTTCTCGATCATGTCGCGGGGCATCAGGTGACGCCGGTTCGACGTGGCATAGAGGATCACATTGTCTGGTCGCCCTTCGATCCCGCCATCGAGCACGGCCTTGAGGGATTTATAGTGCTGGTCATCATGGCTGAACGACAAATCATCGCAATACAGCACAAAGCGCGCGGTTTCGGCCCGCCGCAACACGTTCAGCAAACGCCCGACCGAGGGCAAATCCTCGCGGTGCAATTCCACGATCTTGAGTTGCGGGAATTCAGGGTGAAGTGCACCATGTATCGCTTTGACAAGGCTTGATTTTCCCATACCCCTTGCGCCCCAGAGCAAGGCGTTGTTCGCCGCCAGACCCTGAGCAAACTGGCGCGTGTTGGCCAGCAACGTATCGCGCGACCGTTCGACCCCCAAGAGCAATTCCAGCGGTACCCGGGCAACCTTGCCCACAGACTCCAACCGGTCGGGTCCCGTCTGCCAGACAAAGGCACCTGCCGCATCGAAATCCGGAGCCTCAAGCGGTGCCGGAGACATCCGCTCCAGCGCCGCCGCAATGCGGTCCATCGGATCATCAATCATCGGCACCTGCCCGTCCCTGCGCTTACTTCGGGTCGTTTTCGGGCGCATCGCCCACATCGTCTTCATCGTCATAGTAGCCTTCGGCGCGCAGCTTGGCTTCGCGCTTGGCCTCGACCCGGCGCACCAGGAAAATAGACACCTCGTAAAGGCCGTAGACCACGACAAACAGGATCAGCTGGGTGATCACATCGGGCGGTGTCACCAAGGCGGCCAGCACCAGAATGCCCACGACCGCATATTTGCGCACATTGGCAAGCCCTTCGGCACTGACCAGCCCAGCCTTGCCCATCAAGGTCAGCAAAACGGGCAATTGAAAGCACAGGCCAAAGGCCATGATGAATTTCAAAGTGATATCAAGGCTTTCATTGACCTTGCCGAAGAAGGTGATGCGAATGCCCTCGTTCGTGACAGGTATGCCGATATCTTCGACAACCGGCGCATCAAGGCCGGGAACATCGGTGGTGACAAAGCCACTCATGATGTCGGCAATGATCGACGGCACATCGGCAAAGCCCAGAAAAAAGGCCATGGCCAACGGGGTCACCACGAAATGCGCAAAGGACGCACCAAGGAAGAACATGACCGGCGACGCGATCATGAAGGGCAAGAACGCATTCTTTTCTTGCCGATAGAGCCCCGGCGCCACAAAGCGCCACAGCTGAAACCCGATCACCGGAAAGGCCAGCGCAAAGCCAAAGACCATCGAGATGCGGAACAAGGTGAACAGATATTCCTGCGGGCTGGTATATTGCATGGTGGGCGCCGGGTCACCCAATTCGCGCAGGGTGGCCTCGATCGGTTCCAGCAGGAATTGCAGGATCGGTTCGGCCACCACAAAGGCCAGAATGATGCCCACAAGAAAGGCCAGCACGGACCGGATCAGGCGCGTGCGCAGTTCGGCCAGATGTTCGATCAGCGGCGCAGTGCTATCGTCCACATTATCGGTTTGGCTCATGTCAGCTTTCTTTGGTCGGCTCTTGGGCGAGGTCCGCCTCGTATTTCTCTGCCAGTTTCAGGGCTTCAGCGGCTTCGCGGGCCTTGCGTTCTGCGGCCGCGCGCGCGGTGGCGGCGTGAATCTTCTGCGCGTTTCGCGCACGTTCCGCCTTTTCAGCCGCCAGTTTGCCGGTCTCGCTTTCGGGGTCCAGATCGGTCAGCGACGACGAGATGTCCTTGGCCGCGTCCTTGACCCCCTCCATGGCAGAACCCACCGGGTTGGCCGCCGTCCGGATGGTTTTCTGGATATCCTTGACGCCCACATCATCCGCCGCCTGATTCATGGCGGATGTGAACTCGCGCGCCATGCCCTTGGCCTTGCCGACAAACTGACCGACATTGCGAAACAGAACCGGCAGGTCCTTGGGGCCGACAACAATCAGCGCGACAATCCCGATGACCAGCAACTCGGTCCAACCGAGATCCAGCATCGTTTAAACCTTGTCTTTTTCGGTCTCGGGCGTGACGTCTTTCAGAGTGTCCGCGGCGACGTCGTCTTTCAACTCTTCCTGACCTTCCTTGATGCCCTTCTTGAAGCTCGTGATGCCCTTGCCCACTTCGCCCATCAGGCTGGAAATCTTGCCGCGCCCAAACAGCACAAGGACCACAACAGCGATCAGCAAAATGCCGGGCAGGCCAATATTGTTCAACATAGTCTATCTCCCTCAATGGCGGATCGGGGACCGCCTCTCGCCTCGTGTTCTACGCGCGCGCAGCACAAGCGAAAAGACAGATGGCGGGTTTCGGCGCGCGGATTGCGGCCGTGTCAGCAAAAAATTCGACTGGCGACCCATCAACTGACAGGTTAGTGTCAGTTGCATCCTGCCATTCCAAGCCCATCACCCATTGATGGGAGAAAAACCATGCCCGAAATCATCACACTCGACCTGACCAATGACAGCGACCCCGCGGCCTTCACGAATGCTGCACCTGCGATGGAGCCTGTCCAGAAGGACACCGGTGCCATGATCCGACGTGACCTGAGTACGGACGCCACCGGGCTGTGGACCTTGCCAGAGGTCGCCAGGGCCGCCGCCGTCGATATCCTGCTGCACCCGGCGGCAGGCCCCTCCATGGTCATGATCGGCGGCCCAAGTGTACGGATGCGCCACGCCGTCATGCATCTGCAACAGGAGTGACATGCGCCGCACCGACCGCCTCTTTGACATCATCCAGATCCTGCGCGACGGGCGGTTGCACCGCGCACAGGACATGGCCGACAGGCTTGAGGTGTCGGTGCGCACGATCTACCGCGACATGGACACGCTGGTGGCCTCCGGCGTGCCGGTTCAGGGGGAACGCGGCGTTGGCTACATGATCACGCAAGCGATCAGCCTGCCGCCCCTCACCCTTACTGTCGAGGAACTGGAAGCCCTCAACCTCGGCGTGGCCATCGTCGCCGAAGCTGCGGATGAGACGTTGAAAGCCGCCGCCGCATCGCTGGCGGACAAGATCGACGCCGTCCTGCCCGAACGGACTGTCTCCGATGCCGACAAATGGAAATTCGCGGTCTACCCCTTTGCCGATGCAGTGCGGGGGTTTTCGCAAATGCCAACGCTGCGCGCCGCGATCCGGGCCAAACAGAAACTGAAAATCACCTACCACTCCAAGGGGGACCGGATCACGACCCGCACCATCCGCCCCCTGCACATGGAATACTGGGGGCGGGTCTGGACGCTGACGGCATGGTGCGAATTGCGCAATGGTTTCCGTGTCTTCCGGGTGGACCTGATCCAATCCGCCGAGGCTTTGCCGGAAATGTTCGTGGATGAACCGGGCAAACGGCTCAGCGACCACGATCCGAACCTGTGACATGCGTGCGTGACACAAGCAACTGCACTCCAAGATCGCCCTGGAACACATTTCGCCCTGTGCCCAGCAGCGGCCAGGCGCTTCAAATGCCAATTGGCCACAATGGGGTTCACTCAAGCTCGCGCCGGTATTGCGGCAAGGCTGACGCCCGAGGCGCCAACGCGCAAGGCAGACACTTCAGGCATCAGAAGCGATAGCGTCACGACAGGTCAGTCCGCTACCCCGGCTTTCCTGTATCCTTCCCACAACATGTTGAACGCGGCAGGATCCTGCAAGGGCAGACGCCCAACATGTTCCTGGAAAGAATACTCCGGGTTGATGTCTTTCAGTGCGCGACCCACGTCCTTGGCCTCCTCTACCCGTCCAAGATGTCCAAGGGCCGAAATCATCAAACCACGGCTTAGATCGGTGGAGGGCGACGCCGCGATACGCTCCTTGAAGCGAAGAACGGCCGTTTCGAAATCTCCGGCCAGCAGATAGGCCATGCCCATGAAATGAAGGTAAAGATGACCGGCGCGGGGCTCCAATTGCATGGCCCGCTCAAGGTCAGCAATACCGTCGAGCGGAGCAAGTGAGTTGACCGCATTGATCCCTCGCATGCCAAGGGCGAGCGCATAGTTGGGATTCAGCGCCAAAGCCCGATCAATGGCGGCGTTCGACGCGTCAAGTGCGCCGCGCCAGAACTTGTTGATCCCATCCAGACAATGCGCATAGGGCATGTTCGGGTTCTTCTGAAGCGCCGTGTCGAGGAAGCGTTGCGAATGCTCCAGGCTGTTCGGAATACCCAGCCACTTGTTCTGAAATTCGCGCGTGTAGGCGTGTGCGAGGCCGGCATAAGGCTCGGCATAATCCGGATCGAGCTCGATGGCGCGGTTGAAACACCTCAAGGCCAGTTCGAACATCTCCTTTGTATTGGTGCTGCTCTGAACAGCCTCACGGCCCCTCAGAAACAGGTCATGTGCCTCCGGACTTGCGGTGGGAACCATGCCAATACGCTTGTGTTCGACGGCTGTAAGTCTGACCTTGAGCGCGTCTACGATACACATCGTCAGTTCATCCTGGACGGCAAAAATATCCGTAATCTCACGATCATACCGTTCCGCCCAAAGATGCGCGCCATTTTTGGCATCGATCAACTGCGCATTTACGCGGATTCGGTCGGCAACGCGGCGTATGGAGCCTTCGAGAACATGGCTTACGCCCAGTTCGCGCCCGACCTGCCTGATATCTGTTGTCTTTCCTTTGTAGGCAAAGCTGGAGTTGCGCGAAATGACGAGCAGACTGCCGACTTTCGACAAGTCGGTGATGATGTCTTCGGTAATGCCGTCGGAAAAATATTCCTGTTCGGGATCGCGCGACAGATTGTCGAAGGCCAGAACGGCGATACACGGTCCGGGCGACGGATCGGTCTGCTCCGGTTTGGTCGCATGTTGGATCTCGCTTGCGTTCGGCCAGCTCCAAACGCCGACAGGGCGCGCAATGTTTTTCAGGTTCTGCGCAACACCACCCTGAAACCGCGCGGCTGTCTTTTGATCCAGACTGTTCATCGAGGTGTCCGAAACCAGGACCTGCCCAGGCTCGGCCAGCGCCTCGAGGCGTGCCGCGACATTTACGCCTTCGCCAAACACATCTTCAGCTTCAAACAACACCTCGCCGATATGAATCCCCATGCGCAGTCTGATGATGTCATGACCGCTCAAACCCGTTTGAATAGTGATAGCACAGGCAACGGCATCCGAGATTGATGGAAACTCAACAAGCCAGCCATCACCCATACTTTTTATGATGTTTCCACGATGTTGATCCACAACGGGATTGAACAGGGTGCTGCGCAGTTGCCGCAGTGCATCCAGCGTGGCGTCTTGGTCAGCGCCCATGAGTTGAGAGTAACCGACGATGTCTGCCATCAAGATAGCAGCAAGTCTTCGATCTGCTGGCCTTGTTTCAGTGGTGTCCGTCATTTTCACAATTCTTCTGCATGTCATTTCCGTCAAAGATAACGCGCAGCATGTACGCATGCGACTTGTAAATCGGCAGTGTGGCATAACCCTGGTGTTCAACACCTTTGCAAAGCAGACAACTGGTACACGCCCCCCGCCCTTGCGGATCAAATCAAATCGACCAGGCGAAGAGCATTGGATGATCCGCATGGTCGCGACGCAAGACAGATACCGGCCTCTGCAATGGTGTTTAGCTTCGCCATTGGGGAAGTTCACCATCGCGCCAACGCAAGCTGCGTTCCGCACCGACCGCCAAGGATCTGAGACACGCCGACGCGCGCTCGGGTTTCGCGGCATCGCGTCTCGCAATGTCACGCGTATTCTTCGGCAAGGTCTGGATGGGACTGACCTCCATTGTATTGGTGACGGACAGAGAGTTTGGCACTGCATGTCTTCCTGCCAAAAGACACTTCACAGAATATCAACGACCATGTCAGGCGCAAGACAGATGAATCCCGCTCCCGCCGGCCCCCTGTCGAGACGTGCAGGCAAAGCCGTCTGACCAATCGGATCCAATGCCTTCAGGGCAGGTTCCGACCTCAACGCAAACGCAGATCCCGAAACGCGAAATAATCAGCGGGTGGGCAAAAAAACCTCAAGGGCCGCTGCCGCGACAGTTGCAACGTCGCCCGCGACGGGCACATCCAGCCCGCCTTTTT
>CAYGQZ010000070.1:15191-17656 GCA_964352055.1 uncultured Rhodobacterales bacterium | reverse complement strand
GCATTGACTGACAGAACATGGTCCTGTGATTCTGAAGTCAGATCGTGCGGCATCGGCCCTCCGTTTACGCAAACGTCTTGCCAAATCCCGTTTCTGTCAACATATTTGTGAAATATGACAACACTTACGGTTGAGCTGTTATTTTTTCTATCAAAAGCGAGGCATGAGTCATGACCAATGCCAATTTGACGATCTCGGATCGCATTCAAAAACAGCTGGATGACCTGACCCGGGCCGAACGGCAGTTGGCCCATTCAATCCTGGAAAACTACCCCGCTTCTGGTCTTGGTCCGCTGAGCGCCTTGGCCAAGGATGCCGAGGTGTCTGTGCCCACCGTCGCGCGTATGGTTCAGAAACTGGGCTTCTCCGGGTATCCCGAATTCCAGGCAGAATTGCGCGAAGAGCTGAAGGCCAAGGCCAAGGATCCCATTGCCAAACACGACACCTGGGCGGGCGGTGCACCTTCGGAACACATTCTGAACCGCTTCACCGACGCAGTGATCGACAACATCCGGCACACGCTGGGCCAGATTGATCCCAAGGACTTCGATGCGGCCTGCGCCATGACCGCCAACACAGAGCGTCATCTTTATATCGTAGGCGGGCGCGTGACGCACACGCTGGCCGAATACCTGTTCCTGCACATGCAGGTGATCCGACCCCGGATCACGCATATCCAGTCCACGTCGAACGCCTGGCCTCACTACTTGCTGGACGTCAAGGACGGCGACGTCTTCATCATCTTCGACATGCGCCGATACGAAAACAACACACTGAAGCTGGCCGAAATGGCCCACGCCAAAGGGGCCCGGTTGATCCTGTTTACCGATCAATGGCGCTCGCCCGTGCACCAGCTTGCCGAGATCAGCCTCAGCAGTCGTATCGTGGCCCCGTCCGCCTGGGATTCCGCAGCCACGCCCATGTTGCTGGTCGAGGCGATGATCGCTGCCGTTCAAAACCTGACCTGGGGCGATACCAAGGATCGGATGGAAGCGCTGGAAGATATGTTCGACCAGACGAAGCTGTTTCGCAAGTTTACCTGACGTGCTGACTGGCCCGCTTGCGTGCGACTTCGCGACGATCTTCATGTGAATGCAACAGAACGATGCCATCTTGATTTTCAAAGCATCTGAAAGCAGGGTGCGTGGTATCGTGGTGAGTCCCTGAAACCAGCCCAAAAGGAAACAGTAACAAGACGATTTGCTGTTTTTCACATTCAGCCTGTGACGTCTTGCCTTGATGTTCCATTCCATCCAAATAGCAGGTTAATCCGTGTCTTACGCCAGAACCTCGTCACACCCCACCTCAACGGGCCCACTGCTCAAAGCACTTGTCGTAATATCGCTCCTGGTGTTGGCAGGCTGTGCCGGCGGATTGTCGCAAAGCACACGGCAGGCCTTGTCCATTGTTGTGCCCCACAAGGTGGATTTCGAAGAATTGCGCTATTATGGCCTGCGTTCAAAGTCGGCCTATGACACCCCTGCACAAATCAAGAGCGACTACCCGGATGTGACGCGCGTTCGCACGATTCCATCGGTGGATGTGCGATACTTCATTGAAACGGACCACAGCCAGAAAACCCAAACGATTGCAGTGCGTGGCACAGCGGAAAAGCCGAATATCTGGGAAGATATCGAGGTCAAGCTGGTCAATGACGCAATCCTCGGGCTGAAACTTCACGGCGGCTTTCAAAGAGACTCGCTCGCGCTCTGGAATGATATCCAGCCGCATTTGATCACAGACTACGACATCAGGATAACCGGGCATTCGCTTGGTGCTGCGATTGCATTCATCCTGGGCGGTTACGCGAATGCCGAAGGGTACACTGTCAAAAGGATTGTAAACTTTGGCCAGCCCAAAATCTCGGATTCCGCATTGCCGCCCGCTGTATACGATGTGACGACCCGCGTGATCGACGACCGGGATGTTGTGCCCATGTTGCCACCGCCCGGCTTTGTGCCGAAATACCGACATGTCGGAGAAGAAATCGTCCTGCGCCCCGGCGACGACTATGTGTATCTCGACTCACATGATGCGGACCGCGTGTCGATTTCAGATTTCTGGCGGGAGTTTTCCCATTTTTCGGTGAAAGAGCATTACATGGACAATTACCTCGCCAATATCGAGGCCAAGATCGAAGACGGAGCAAAGCAGGTGCCTTACATATTTCAGGAAAACTGATCGTAGGTTGGGCCTGAATTCCAAAGTTCGTCCGCAATCTGCGAAGGCCGAAGTCTTTGACCAGACAATCAGCGTTGGGCGGCACTGCGGGCAAGGCCATTGACACCAGAACATCGCTTTGCAACCTTTTTAAAATCGACCTCCAATTGAATTGACGAGACGCAGATTGGACATAGTTGACTTTGCGACAGATGAAAAAACTGACCTCTTTTACGTATCGATCTGAAAAGGATGACTTGTGATGGCTGATCTTGTTGTACTCAACTTCGACGGACAGGAAACTG
>CAYGQZ010000070.1:5521-15091 GCA_964352055.1 uncultured Rhodobacterales bacterium | reverse complement strand
GGATGACTTGTGATGGCTGATCTTGTTGTACTCAACTTCGACGGACAGGAAACTGCGGACTCGGTTCTGACAAAGCTGCGGTCCTTGAAGAAACAAGCCCTGATTGATCTGTTGGACGCCTGCGTTGTCGTGCGCGACACGGATGGTGAAATCCATATCAAGCAATCCGTGAACCTGACCGCAATCGGCGCGTCCTCCGGTCTGAGCAGCGGCGCACTGATCGGGGCATTGGCCGGCCTTCTGGTGCTTAATCCGCTTGCAGGCATGGCCTTGGGCGGGGCTGCGGGGGCTGCCATGGGTGCGCTGGGCGGCTCGATGTCGGATTTCGGGATCGATGACGGCTTCATCAAGGAGTTGGGGCAGACCATACCCGAGGACTCATCCGCATTGTTCCTGATGGTTGCAAAGGCGACGCCCGACAAGGTGATTGCAGAGATCGAGCAGTACAAACCACGCATCTTGCAGACTTCTTTGTCGCAAAAGCAGGAAGACAGCCTGCGCGCCATGATTGCCGAACACACAGGCGTCAGTTAAGACCTGATTGAAGCGCAGCGCCAAAAAGGAGTTCGGCCATGTCCAGCACAGATGATTGGTACGCAAAACGGGAAAAAGCGCTGGCATCCGCGCTGGTGCGCCTCGGAGGCATCGGCTTTTGGGTTCAGCTGGTTTTCCTGATCATTGTCCTGATCCTTGGTCTTTATACCCTCGCGGTGACAGGCGCCGGTGCGCGGCTTGCCAACATCCTGTCCTTCCTCGTTTTGGGCTTGCCCATCTTCACCACGTTCTGGTGTCGGCGATATGCCAATGTGGGGCGGGCGTGGTCAGCAGGTGGTGAGGCACCAAGTTCTGCCAAGCTCGGGCGGTTGATCTGGACGGGCGTTTGGGCTGGTGCGGTGGGCGCTGGCGCGTCTCTTTTGTCACTCTTCGGGGCGGCGTCCGCACTATTGCTGACAATGCTGGCAAACCCGCAGGTCGGCCTTCAAATCTCACCGGCGACAGGTTCAACAGCGGCCTACACCGTCTCGGCCATCGATGCGGTCAGCATCATGTCCTTGCTTTTGACCCTGACGGCCGAACTCTTCGTAGTTGCAATTTCCCTGCGGCTTGCATTCTTGCGGGCGGCGGCGGAGTAATCGGGCAGTCTGGATCCCTTTAGAAACGGTGATCTGGGCAGGCGGATTTCACGTCATTTGATCAGCGGTTGCTGCTGCTGCGATGCTTCCCGCCTGATCCGGTAGCTTCATTGCGTCTTGGCGCAACGCGGCAACGTCAGCACAGCCCGCAACCCCGGCGCATTGTCATCCAGTGCAATGGACCCGCCGTGCAGTCGCGCCACAGCGGCGACCAAAGCAAGGCCCAGACCGGTTGATCCCCCCGTCCGGCTTGGGTCCAACGTCACAAAAGGTTGCAAGACGCGGTCTTGTTCCGCCTGCGGAATGCCCTCACCATGGTCCGACACGGTCAGAACACACGTGTCACCGATCGTGTTGGTCGACACCTCGATGACCGACCCCTCCGGCGCATAGCGCAGCGCGTTTTCCAGAAGGTTGGACATCGCCTGAGACAAGAGCGCCCGGTTGCCAAGGGCGTGGGCCAGACCGCCGCCAACCCGAATGGCAACGTCCTTGTCGGCGGCCACCGGCCCATAGAAATCCGCCACGCCTTGCGCAACCGTCGCAAGGTCCAAGGTTTCAAACTCCGCCCGGCCTATGCCTGCTTCGGCGCGCGCGATCTCGGTGAGATCGGTGAAAACGCGCAGGATATAGTTGATCTCTTCCACTGCACGATCAGAATAGTTGGCTCTTTCCTCATCCGTCAGGCCAGTCGTGGCGAGCACTTCGATATGTCCCCGCAACCGGGTCAACGGGCTGCGCAGGTCGTGCGACAGGCTGTCGGTGGTCATGCGCAGATTTGCGACCAGCAACTCGATCCGGTTGAGCATTTTGTTCAGGGTCAGCGCCAGGCGGTCGAATTCGTCGCCGCCCTCGCGCATCGGCATCCGGTGGGTCAGATCCCCGGCCATGATCTCGGTCGCGGTGGTCGAAAGCTCGCCCACCCTGTTGAAGACCATCCGGGTCAGCAGCCAGCCGATGATGAAACTCACACCGATGGCAACGACCAGGGCCGCGGCCACGGATTGTCCGAGCGCGGTCGCAAACCGTTGCTTGGCCGACGCGTCGCGCCCCACCAGCAGCCGTTCGCCGTTGCGCAGGCTGATGGAGGCCGCCGATATCGGCACCGTCTGGTCCGTGTCTGTCCGGATCAACTCGATTTCAACCCAGCCGCTGCCCGGTTGAACCGTTGGCGGCCAGGCGCCCAGATTGCCCGCAATTGTCTGCCCGTACCTGTCCGTCAGAACATAGATGGCATCGGGTTCTTCGCTGCTGCCGATGCGGCGTTCGATCGCGCGGGCCAGCCCCAGAACGCCAAGGGTGGAATAACTTTCCGCCAAGCCTTTCAGCTCGGCATCGACCACGTTGCGCGTCTCGGCCTCGATCGCGCGATTGGCCGACCAGTAGACAAGGCCCAGCATCATCGCGATCGAGACAAAGCCCAGCAAAGCACTTGCCATGACCAGTCTGGTGCGTGCGCTGCGGACCCACGTCATACGCTCAATCGTCCTGCAACATGTATCCGGCCCCGCGCACAGTGCGCAAAAGGGGCGCTTCGTCTGCGCCGTCGATCTGTTTGCGCAACTTGCTCACGTGCACGTCCACAACATTTGTTTGCGGGTCAAAATGATACCCCCACACCCCTTCCAGAAGCATGGAGCGGGTGACAACCCTGTTTTTTCGGCGCAGAAAAAACTCGAGGATCTGAAACTCCCTCTGGGTCAGTTCGATGGCGCGCGCGCCGCGTTTCACCGACCGTCGGATAAGATCCATTTCAAGGTCCTTGCAGTTCAGTTCGGAAATCGCCGCCTGCTCTTGCGGGCGGCGCAAAAGGGCTTCGAGCCGCGCCAGAAGTTCCTGCAAGGAGAACGGTTTGACCAGATAATCATCTGCCCCAAACTTCAGTCCCTTTACCCGCTCATCGACCGCGCTGACGGCCGTCAACAACAGGACGGGCGTTTTGATCCCAGCGGCACGCAGGGATTTCAGAACCGAAAGGCCATCCAGTTCCGGCAGCATACGGTCCAGTATGATCGCGTCAAATGTGCCCCCGGTGGCAAGGTAGAGCCCGTCCCGGCCATTGTCGGCCACCTCAACCGCATAACCTTCATCCGCAAAACCGCGCTGAACGTAATTTCGGGTTTCCGCGTCGTCTTCCACGATCAAGATGCTGCGCATGTGACACCCTTTCCAGTATGTCAGCCTAGGTCGGCCTGCGTGAAATGAGAAGACCGGCTTTGACCAAAGAACCGCCGGGTGACACGAGCCTCACCCGGCGGCAACGATGAACTCCGATGAGGGACTTTCGCGTTCGGCGCCCCCTCCCTAAGAGCTGTCCCGAACGATTCACCGTTTACCCCGTCAGGCGATTTCGACCGCCACAAAGAGTTGTTGACCTGCGCGGTTGATCAGCAAAAGCGCAGGAGCCGTGTCCTGGTTGGCAAGGGCCTCGCGCATCGCGCCCGGGTCATTCACCGCCTGATCGCCAAAGCGAACAATCACGTCACCCACCTGCACACCGGCTTTGGCCGCCGGGCCAGACGCCGACAGGGACGTCACGACCACACCGTCCACATCCTGGCTGATGCCAACCTCTTCGCGTGCGCCATCTGTGAGTTCGGCAACAGTCGCGCCAAAGGTTTCAAGCGAAGTATCCTGCTCTTCTGCCGCCGCAGCAGCAGCCGGTGTCATGGCCTGCGCCGAACGCAACTCGCCGATCTGAACTTCTTCGGTCACTTCCTCACCTGCGCGGTGCAGTTTGATGTCGGCCAGAGTGCCGTTTTCTGTCTCAGCCACCAGTTTTGGCAATGCGCGGCTGTCAGGGACGTCCTTGCCGTTGAATGTCAGGATGACATCGCCAGCCTGCAATTTGCCTTCGGAGGGGCTGCCATCGACGACCGACGACACCAATGCGCCTGTTGCGTCATCCATGCCAAGCGCTGCCGCCAGTTCCGGTGTCACGTCCTGAATGGACACACCCAACCAACCCCGATCAACCTGACCATCTTCTTTGAGGTCTTCGACAATCAACTCAACGATGTTGGACGTGACCGCAAAGCCAACCCCGACCGAACCGCCGGTGGGCGAGTAAATGGCCGAGTTCACACCGATGACTTCACCCTCGTTGTTGAACAGCGGACCACCGGAGTTGCCTTTGTTGATCGCCGCGTCGGTCTGGATGAATTCAGCATAGGGTCCGGCAGATATGTTGCGACCCTTGGCCGACACGATCCCCGACGTCACCGTACCGCCAAGGCCGAACGGGTTGCCGACGGCAACAACGTCTTCGCCGACACGGATTTCATCGGAGTCGCCCAGTTCCACGTAAGGCAGCGCGTCGTCTGATTGAATGCGCAGCAATGCAATGTCTGTCTTTTCGTCGACACCAACGATTTCGGCGTCGAATTCACGGTCATCGCTCAGGCGGATGGTAACGGTGTCGGCACCTTCAACCACATGATGGTTTGTCACGATCCAGCCATCGGCATCCAGAATAAAGCCGGAGCCCAAGCCGTTGCGGGGTTGCTTGTCCGCGAATTGATCCGGCAAACCTCTGCCCTGACCGAACTGGCGGAACAGATCGCCAAAGGGTGTGCCTTCGGGGATCTGGAACCGCTCAGCATTGTTGGCGACTGTTGCATCTGTCTTGGCATCCTGTTGTGCCAGAACGGTAACGACGGATGGTGCGACCTGCTCGACCAGATCGGCCAAAGCTTCGTCTGCATGCGCAGATACGGCTGCCGCGGTGAACAGTGCGGTCGAAAGCGCGGACGTCGTCACGACCCGTCGCAGTGTTGACTTGTTCTTGTCTGCGTAAACCAATTGGTAATCCTCTTTTTTGCTGCTCTTTCAGCAGAGCCGGATCACACATAGGCGCGCCATATGAGGATTAGGTTTGGCGCATCTTAAGATTTCTTAATGTTCGTGACCCATGATCACTGATGCGGCAACCGTGTCACACTGAAATACCGGTTTGCATGTGTTGTGGTAGCACCCGTGATCGGACCTGCAAAAGCCCGTCGCTGGATGCTTACGCAAAAGCAGGCAGTGGGAAAACAGCCGCGCGCGCCTTTCGGTTATGTCGTGCTTAAACAGTCAACGGTACGCCAATGGCAGCGTTGTTCGCGTTCTCAGAAGGCTGTTCTGAAACTGAGCAAGTCGGGCAACTCCGCAGCAAATAATGATTTGTTAACCAAGATCATGCCAAGTCAGGACACCCTTTCCTGACGGAACTTTCCAATGCGGGCCTTCTTTCTCTTCGCTTTCTTGGTACTGGCTGGCCCAGCCGCGGGCGGTGCATGGATGCGTGAAGAAGGCACTGGTTTTTTGGCGTTTGCACCCGTCTATGAGGAAACCGGGCGTTTGGATGGCAGTCTCTATGTCGAATATGGGCTCCGCCCCAAACTAACCCTTGGCGTCAAAACCGACGCGGATATGACACAGCAACAAATAGGAGACGGTCGGGGTTTCATCTTCCTTCGCAGACCCATCGAATTCGGCGACCGGCCCTATAAACTTGCATATGAATTGGGTGTAGGCAGCACTTTCGGACACAACACCGATCTCTTGATTCTAACCGGGCTCAGCTATGGCCGTGGGATCAAAATCGGCCCCAAGTACGGCTGGCTGGCAGTCGACAGCGCAGTTGAATGGTCACTGGGCGAGAGCAGCGACACAGCAAAGCTCGACACGACACTTGGACTGGCATTAACGGACAAATTCAAGGTGATGATGCAGGTTTTTCATAGCCAGACACTAAAGGCCAGCGCAACAACGCTGGCCCCATCCATCATCTGGCAACCTCGTCCCGAAATGGCCAGCTATCAATTCGGCCTCGAGGCAGAAAGCGGCGTACTGGCAATCAAGTTCGGGGTGTGGCGTTCCTTTTGATCAAGTCAAACGGACAAAAACCAACAGCTGGACCTTATTTGTCCATGCGGACGATAGCCCGGATCTGACCACGCATTTCTGTACTCCATTCAAGAGTGAATTGATCCTCGCCAGCACCGATCCGGCCCTTTGCCACCGGGGTCTCGAATTGTTTGACGCTCGCCGAATTGCGCAGATCTCCGGTCAACGCCACCGAGTCCACGAACATGCAATACCCGTCAAACGGCAGCCTGTTGCCGGTGCCAATTGTCCATGTCTTGGCATTGCTGTTCTGCGTATGTTGAACAATGAGAGGGTTGTGCACTTGATAGGTCACATTGTGATAGGAGTTCCCATCAAAGAAGACTTCGCGGTTCTTGCTGTGATCCAGGTCAGAAAAGCTGGTGTCAACGCGTTCTGCCCTGTCAATCGTTCCATTGATCGACCGGAAACGATTGCCGGATACTGTTACACCATTCAGGAAATGGCCGGTTCCGTGCGGTTTGACCACAAAGTAGCAGAACCATGGCGCCACATCCCCGGACAGGAAAACGTTGTCCGTGATACTCAGCGAACTGAAGGAAAAGCCATCGTTAAAGGCCGGTGATGGATCTTCCTCGTTGGTCCACTCAACAAAGCAATTGTCGATATAGTTTCCCGAGATCACAGTCGACGTGAAATTGGCCTTCAGAATAATTCCGGCTGTGCGGAATCCATTCGCGACACCATCACCCTGAAAAAAGTGGTTGCCTGAAATCAGATGGTTCTGGCCCGCCATGACCGCAAAATGCCGGAACATTGTCGCCCGACAATCGCGCAACTTGACGTCGTTCGAATTGACGTTGAGCGCGATTGACACGCGGTCAGACACCTCCAGCGACTCTTCGTTCGAAAGGAACTGACAACGGTCGATCAGCATGCCCTGACACCCACCTCCGATCGAGGTGATGCCGCGGTTTTGTGGGCGGCTGATGAAACAGTCCTGAAACTCGAAAACCGGCCCTGCAGGCGCAAGCATGACGCCGCTCGACTTGCCGTTGCACTGAAATTCGATGTCCGAAATGATGAATTTCGAAAACTTCGTGAACCCGCTGAAATCCAAAAGATATTTGAAGCGCCGAAAGGTGTAGTTCTGCGTGCCTTCCGCATCATAAAGTGGCGCGTTCAATTCGAGTTCCTGCGCGCCGACATTTTTGCTGCGCACATAGATTTCACGACCGACACCATTGCCCTGGACAAGCGATCCGACCGGAATATTCGCGACGTTGGTTACATTGGTCAGCTTCCGAGAGTTCGACGCGTTGTAAGTGGCCTGACTGGATGCCACGACGGTTGCCCAGTTGTCTCCCTGTGCTTCCAACTGGCCATTCCGGATCATGCGGCGCGTGGCAAACGTCGTTCGGTTGGGGACAGCAGCCTGCATATCGATTGGCGCGGTGACTGCCACCCGACGACCACCCAGATCGAGGCTTTCGTGATCCGAGCTGTTCAAAAGCGCTTGGAACGCCTTCTTGAAGGCCAGCTCCTCATCACCGAATGCCTCAATATAGGTCGGCAAATCAAAACTCTTGCGAAGCAGCAGGACCTTGTCCGTCGGCATGCTGATCGTGCCTTCAAACTTGGCCAACTCCTCAAACGCCACATCCTTGTTCAATCGGAATGTGCCGCTCGGAACCAAGATCGACCGCCCGTTGGCGGCAGCACTTGCCGCATCAAACGCATCGCTGTCGTCGGTTACGCCGTCGCCGACCGCGCCAAAATCGCGAACATCGACATAGGAAATCAGGTCCCGCAAGAAAACGGACGTGATGTCTTCGATCACGATGTCGTCGATGCGAACGATGCCGCCGTTCGGGCCCGTCAGATCCAGACCAAAGTGACCATAAACAGCATTCCTTCCCCAGACCATATCGACACCGTTACGGTTACCTGTGCCCACAATGGCCGACACTTCGACGACTGACCCATAGGTGGTCAGGCTAACAGATCCGCCAAAAACCGTCACACCCGATACTGGCTGACCATTGCCTCGCGCGGCATAGGCTGCAATGCGGACACTGGGCAGACTGCCACTGATGGCCTTGATCCGGGCGGTTACCCGAAGATAGCACCCTGGCAAGATCGGAGTTTCACCCATATATCGCAGCCGCGTCGTACTGCTGGTCTTTTGGATCTCAAGGCTACCGCCAAAGTCTTGATCTGCAGGCACAAAGGCCGCATTGGCCGCGTTTTCGTAGGTGTCCGATCCGGGCGTACCATTGCCACTTGACCAGACATCCAGACCATTTTCAAAGGCCGGCGGCATCAGCAGCACGCCATCAGTGATCGCCTTGTTCATCCAACTATCCCTTTTCCAGCTGGGGCATTCCTGCCCGTTACATTCGGACAACCCATCTCGGTCGGGGTTTCCGACCCGTACGGGCAGGGTAAGTATCAACAGGGTGTTAATGCGGGCTCACAGCACCGCACGCGGAACTCGCGCAATGGGCAACATTGCGTCCTATTGATCCTGATCAAGACGACAGAGACCGTCCTCGCGTAGACTGAAGATCTCAAATGGAGGTCGGACATGAGAACAGTATTCGCTTTGCTGCTGGCAGCGTCGATGACAACTTCTGCAGGGGCTCAGGATATCGAAGAAGGGAAAAACCTGTATCTCACCTATTGCGCCACCTGCCACGGACTTGACGCCGATGGCAAAGGCCCAATGGGACCTGCTTTGGTCTTGCAACCCACAAATCTGACACGACTCAAGATGGAAAATGAGGGCGTCTTCCCGCTTGTCCGTGTGGTCCGACGGATCGACGGGCGCGACCCGCTGGTCAGCCACGGCTCGCCTATGCCAGTGTTTGGCGACTACTTCGAAGGGCGTAATATCGCGCTCAGAACACCCTCGGGCCAAAGCATTATGACCAGCACGCCCGTGGCTGATCTGGTCGCCTGGTTAGAGACGGTTCAGCAATGACTGAACGTAATGGCTGTCAGGCGCTCAGTTCAGTGGCCTCGAGCAATTGCACGCCACTGATTTTCCATCCGTCAGCGGTTTGTGTCATGCGGTAGTCCAGAAGATGCACGGCACCCTTGCCGTCAACAATCCGCACTTTTTGCCACAAATCGCCATCGACTTCGCGCAGGTCAAGATAGGTGACCTCCGCTGGCCGCCACACCATCGGGTAGCCTTGGGTTACCATCCGCCCGAAATTCTCCGGCGTGCGAAAAATATTGCGAATGGTCGGGTGCGCAAACTCGAAGGCGCCCACAAAATCGTCGACTTTGAAGGCTTCAATCTGGCTGCCGATGACACCCTCGATTTCAGTGTCCTGCGCACTTGCCATGCTACCAAGACCAAAGGCCATGACCACAGCCAATATCCATGCCCGCATTTCTCAGTCCCTCCATCACCCGACCCTGATGAGGATAGGGCGATCTGGGATCAGGGCAAACCGAAGCTGGACACCTTGCAAGACACCACGGTTGCGACGGGCTAACCGACCAGTTCCCCGGCAAGAGCCTGATCAATCAGCGCCACAGTTTCATCGACACCGTAAAGCGCAATAAATCCGCCAAAACGCGGGCCTTGGCTGGCACC
>CAYGQZ010000070.1:2338-5421 GCA_964352055.1 uncultured Rhodobacterales bacterium | reverse complement strand
TTGCCGGACGACTTGGAAATCTTGTGTCCGTGCTCATCAAGGAACAGCTCATAGGTAAAGTGCTCCGGCTTGCGCTGGCCCAGGATCTCGCAAATGCGGTCATAGATCGGCGTGTTGGTGCTGTGATCCTTGCCATACATCTCGAAATCGACGCCAAGGGCCGCCCAGCGCGCGCCAAAGTCCGGCTTCCATTGCAGCTTCACGTTGCCACCTGTCACGGGCAGCGTCATCTCGGTACCGTTCTCATCGTCAAAGGTGATCGTTCCCTCGGCGGCATTGACGGATTTCATCGGCACATACATCACCCGACCGGTTTCCGGATGGATCGGCAGAAAGATGGAATAGGTTTGCTGGCGTTCGTCACGCAACGACTTCAGCATGACATTCATGATCTCATCATATTTCTCGGCAGCCCGCAGCAAGACCTCGTCGAACTGGCCGGAGCGATAGAATTCCGTGGCCGATATGAATTCATATTCGAACCCGAATGTGTCCAGAAATCGGCGCAGCATGGCGTTGTTATGGTGCCCAAAGCTTTCGAACTTGCCGAATGGATCCGGCACCGAGGTCAGCGGGCGTTGCAAATGCTGCTCGAGGACCTCGGCGTTGGGCACATTGCCAGGGACCTTGCGCATCCCGTCCAGATCGTCGGAAAAGCAGATCAGCTTGGTTGGTATGTCCGAGATTTCCTGAAAGGCGCGACGGATCATGCTGGTGCGGGCCACTTCGCCAAAGGTGCCAATATGGGGCAGGCCGGAGGGGCCATAGCCGGTCTCGAACAGCACGAAACCCTTTTCCGGCGGCGCTTTTTCGTAACGTTTCAACACCCGGCGCGCTTCTTCAAAAGGCCAGGCTTTGCTCGTCATCGCAGCGTCACGCAAACTCGACATCAGGTTTGTCCTAAATTCTTGGACCGCAGGTCATCCGCGGCATCTGTTCATGTTCACCGCGCAATCCAGCGCGAGGGAATCCGCGCGCGTCCGGCGTGATCCCGCCGCTACCTATTGCGGGCAGGCGTGAGCGTCAATATTTAGGACCTGACACGTTCGTCGCACAGGAATGCCAAATGACCAATGCCACTTCGCTATCGCTCACATCACAGGACGCCCTTGTGGCCCTGATGATCGCCGTCTCGGCCTCGGATGAAGACATCCGGACTGCGGAGTTGGTCAAAATCAATTCGACCGTCAACAATCTGCCCGTCTTTGCAGACTATGACGTTGATCGGTTCAACGTGGTCGTCCAAACCGTCTTTGACCTTTTTGAGCAGGAAGACGGTCTTGATGCGCTCTTTGGCCTAATCCGCACCGCATTGCCGGAACGTCTCTTCGAGACGGCCTATGCCTTGTCTTGCGATGTGGCCGCCGCCGATGGAATGCTTGGAGAAGCAGAACTCCGCCTGCTGGAAGAAATCCGGTATGAACTGAACATTGATCGCTTGCATGCGGCGGCCATCGAACGGGGCGCGCGGGCACGCCACATGACGATGTAGGTCCGGTTTTCAACTCTTTGAACCCCACTTGGTGTATTCAAAAAACACCGGTTTTGACCTGGCGACACTTTGCCGTGATTTTTCAAGCTACGTCCTGCGAATTTCGTTGACACGACTCACTGGCCGCACTTACAGAGCGCTCAGTCGATAAGGCTGACATGGGAGAGAGCGGGAGAGCCCGCCGCCGAAGGAGCAACGCCCCGGAAACTCTCAGGCACCAAGAACCGTGCCAGCCGCCCCCGAACTGGGAACGTCGACAATCTGGAGAGCGGTTGGGTTTAACGCACCCAATCCACCGACGGAGAAAGCGCAGGCCAGTTGTCCTGCGTCAAACTCTCAGGTCACGCAACAGATGGGGACGCACACCGGCATTCCGCCGGAGGCGTCCATGTCATACGCGTCTCTTGGGAGGACCCCCAATGACCCATATCGCCGTGATCGGCGCCGGAATCACCGGCATTACTACCGCATACGCTTTGGCCCGCCGCGGCTATGACGTGTCTGTCTTTGACCGCAACCGCTATGCGGCGATGGAAACATCCTTCGCCAATGGTGGCCAGCTTTCCGCCTCCAATGCCGAAGTCTGGACGCGCTGGGGCACGATCTTCAAAGGCCTCAAATGGATGATGCGCAAGGATGCGCCCCTTTTGGTCAACCCCAGACCCAGCTGGCACAAGCTGTCATGGATGGCCGAATTCATGGGCAACATTCCCAATTACGAAACCAACACAATCAAATCCACAGAGCTCGCCATCGCGTCCCGCGAACACCTGCTTGAGTTTGCAGCAGAAGTAGGGGTCGAATTCGACATCGAGAAACGCGGCATTCTGCATGTCTACAAAAAGAAGTCCGAATTCGATCACGCGCGCCGCGTCAACGTCATGTTGAACAAAGGCGGACTTGAGCGGCAGGAACTGTCCGCAGCCGAAGTCCAAAAGTTGGAACCGGCTTTGAAAACCGAAACGATTGGCGGCTTCTACACCCCAACCGATTTCACCGGTGACATTCACCGCTATGCCCGCAAACTCAGCGAAGGCTGCGAAAAACTCGGCGTGACATTCCATTACAAATCGAAGGTCACCGAAATCCATCACACCGGCACGGGCATCCGTCTGGATTGGACCTGCAAGGATGGCGAGGAACAACAGCATTTTGACGGTATCGTGGTTTGCGCAGGTGTCGGCAGCCGGGCCATCGCGGCCGAATTGGGCGACCGCGTGAACATCTACCCGGTCAAAGGATATTCGATCACCGTCAACCTCGATGACGAAGCCAGCCAAGCGGCGGCCCCATGGGTCAGCTTGCTGGATGACGAGGCCAAGGTCGTGACCAGCCGTTTGGGCAAGAACCGTTTCCGTATCGCCGGAACGGCCGAGTTCAATGGCTACAACCTCGACATTCGCGATGACCGGGTCAAACCGCTGCGCGACTGGTGCGAAACATTCTTCCCGGATGTCTCGACCGAGCATTGCGTGCCATGGGCGGGCCTGCGGCCAATGCTGCCATCCATGATGCCAAAGGTCGGGCCGGGCTCCAAACCGGGCGTCTATTACAACACCGGGCACGGCCACTTGGGATGGACACTTTCCGC
>CAYGQZ010000070.1:0-2238 GCA_964352055.1 uncultured Rhodobacterales bacterium | reverse complement strand
CCTTGAGAATACTGTTCAAGTCATCGCTTTGATGCGTGGCCAGCGTTGTACCGACAGGGGCCGCGTCTACAACTTCGGGGTTCTTCAGAACGATACCATTGGACCGGGCAAGCGTCTGGAACACATCACCCGCATAGAGGGCCGGTTTGCGCACCGGAAGCCAGCGCGCGCCGCCATTGCCCAAGGCACGCTTCGCCACCGTCCAAGTGTCTACCCGACCGCCATCCGTGTAGGTGTAGACAGGCAGATCGCGATTCACGACGGTCATCTTGGCCATCGCCACGTCGGGCCGATACCGATCTGTCCGGGCATCCATCGTTACGCCATACCCGCTGCCTGCACGACGCCACTCAAAATGAACCCGATTGAAATTTAACGCGATCCCACTGACCGCCGGACTGTAGCCCAAATGGTCTGGTTGGTCCGTGTCGATGGTTTGAGTGTAGGGCAAAGCCCCCTCGGCAACCTTGAACGCACCACGTACTTCCGTGATCCCCTTGTCCTTGAGCGCTTTGGCCAGCACCGCCAGATCGTTGGTGCTCAAGGTCGGATCGCCACCACCGACCAGAACCAGGTCGCCTCGCACCACGCCGCCAGACACGCCGCCGGTCGCGACCAGCCGGGTTTCAAAGCGGTGTGCCGGTCCCAGAGTATCCAGCGCATAAAGGGCCGTCATCGCCTTGGCGACACTGGCCGGGGGCAATCCGGTCGTGCTGTCCAGCCCTTCAAGACGCAATCCCGTCTTGGCATCCGCAACCGTAAAGCTGACCTGACCATTCAGCTTTGCCGCCGCGACAATCTCTTCGCCGCCACTTACGGCTTGCTTGAAATGATCCGCCCCGCGCAGCGCAGGCCGCAAAGACACTGCCGGCGGCGCGGCCAGAGCGGTTTGCGCAACCACACTCGCCGTCGCGGCCAAAAACCAACGTCTCGAAATCATGCTCTTCATGCGCGCATCTAAGCGCAGGCGAAGCGGGTGAACAAGCGTTCAAAACATCACTTTTTGTCAACGTGGCCCCAATGCCCAGACGCCCGGATGGCGCTTGAGGATTGCGAGGACATTGGCACGTTGACGAAACACCAGGCCGGGGCCTGCGCCGTTCTCAGCTTTTGACTGCTCTGCGCCGGGATCCGGTCCGCGGCATAGACCCGTGCCGCCTTGCTCATCCGGGCTGATATCCGGTCTCCGGGACGTGCCAGAACACCGACGGGCACGGTGTCCATGATCCACCGCCAATCCTGCCATTGATCCAGTTGGGCCAGATTGTCCGCGCCCATAAGCCAAACGAACCGCACGCCGGGATACATAGGCAACAATGCAGCCAGTGTTTGCGCGGTGTACCGTGTGCCCAACTGCGCCTCGATATCGGTGACCTCGACGCGCGGGTGATCCAGAAGTGCGCGCGCATGCACCATGCGTCGGCCTATCGGAGCGGGGCCATTGGCCTTCAAAGGATTGCCCGGGCTGACCAGCCACCATACGTGATCCAGACCAAACCGTTTCATCGCCTCGTACGTGATATGAACGTGCCCCGCATGGGCCGGATCAAAAGATCCCCCCAGCAGGCCGATGGTCTGCCCGGGTCGAGCAAAGGGAAAGCCGTGGCGCATCAAGTGTCAGTCCGGTTGGGATAAGAGTGCACAGCCAGGGTACAGTCTTGCAGAATGCCGATTAACACCCTGCCTGCTCCGTATCAACGGGACGCACAGCATCCCCCAATTGGATGGTCCCCGGCGCAATCACCTCGGCACACCAGCCACCATGACCACGCACCGCCGAATACCCACCATGGCCAAAGGTTTCTTCCATCCGACTGCATGGGGCACACATCACAGTCAGGCGCAGGATGGCTGTCCCGACCGCTACATCCCTGTCCTTCAAAGCCGCAAGGTTCACCCCGGACACAATGATATTGCGCCGCATCGCCGCCGGCGACACGGAACCCTGCCCCAGAAAACCACCAATCGCCATGAGGTGTTCCGCCTGCATCAATGTGACTGCACGTTTGCCCGCGCGGGCCCGGTCACCCATCAGTCCTGCTTCGTTCACCTGAACAGACCTGACGATCTGCATATCCGCGCGACGCGATGGACGAAGCCCGATCCAATCCACCGTGCCCGTTTGCGCCCATCGGGCCATCATATCGTGCAACGTGCTCATCGCGTTTTCATACGCACTTGCCGGTCCAGCTGGACCTGCCTTTCAGGCAAACGCCTCAGCGGAGAGTTTGGGTGCAG
>CAYGQZ010000069.1:11946-17999 GCA_964352055.1 uncultured Rhodobacterales bacterium | reverse complement strand
CCCAAGCCGCGCCCAAACGTTACCAAACTGTGACTGCGCTTTGGCAAAGGTTAACGGGTCGGCGTGTGTAAACAGAAGGTTAAGCCGCCCGGATCTGCAAAATGCGCAGTTTGCGGGCCTAAATGTGCAGTTCAGGGAAATGGCCCGGTTTTCGAGCGTTCCGGCCCCATGCAAACTGCGCAGTTTGCGGGCCAAAACTTGCATTTTGGGGCACATCCGGCCCCAAAATGCCAACGCACGCTGCGTTAACGATCGGTCGCCCGATCAGTCGTCGCGGTGTACTTTTTCGCGGCGCTCGTGGCGCTCTTGCGCCTCAAGGCTCATGGTCGCGATGGGTCGCGCATCCAGACGTTTCAGCGAAATCGGCTCGCCGGTGACACTGCAATATCCGAACTCGCCCTCTTCGATCCGGCGCAGCGCGCCGTCGATCTTTGAGACCAGCTTGCGCTGACGGTCGCGGGTGCGCAATTCCAGCGCGCGGTCGGTTTCTTCGCTGGCGCGATCTGCGACATCAGGAATATTGCGGGTGCCGTCCTGCAAGCCTTCGATGGTGTCCCGGCTGCCTGCCAGCAACTCGGCCTTCCAGGTCAGAAGTTTGCGGCGAAAATATTCGACTTGCCGGTCATTCATGAACGGCTCGTCTTCGGCCGGAGTATAGTTGTCCGGCAGAAACAGTTCCTGTTTCATTGGCTTTCCCTCAATATGACTGACCTTGGTCATGAACGTTCCCTTGTGCACTGGCCCAATCAGCTCCCTGTGGCAGCGTTTATCGGAGGCGATTGAGATTGTCACTACACAATCCCGCCCCATATTGGCTAAAAGCAGTCACATCAACGCCAGACCGCAACAGGGTGAACGCAAATGAAATTTCAAGGCACAGACGCATATGTCGCGACGGACGATCTCACCATTGCGGTCAACGCCGCCGTAACGCTGGAACGCCCGCTGCTGGTCAAGGGAGAGCCCGGCACCGGCAAGACCGAACTGGCCCAGCAAGTGTCCCGCGCGCTGGGTCTGCGGCTGATCGAATGGAACATCAAGTCCACCACACGGGCCCAGCAGGGCCTCTATGAATATGACGCCGTCAGCCGGTTGCGTGACAGCCAGCTGGGCGAGGACAAGGTCCATGACGTGGCCAACTACATCAAGAAAGGCAAGCTCTGGGAGGCCTTTGAAGCCGACGAGAAAGTCGTCCTGCTGATCGACGAAATCGACAAGGCCGACATCGAGTTTCCAAACGATCTGTTGCAGGAACTCGATAAGATGGAGTTCTTTGTCTATGAGACCGGCGAGACCATCAAGGCCCGCCACCGTCCCGTTGTGATCATCACCTCCAACAACGAAAAGGAACTGCCCGACGCCTTCCTGCGCCGCTGCTTCTTTCACTACATCCGCTTTCCCGACATGGACACGATGAAACAGATCGTCGCCGTCCACCATCCCGGCATAAAAGACAGCCTGCTGACCACCGCCCTCACCCAGTTTTTCGAGATCCGCGATCAGCAGGGGTTGAAGAAAAAGCCCTCCACATCCGAGGTGCTGGACTGGCTCAAGCTGCTGCTGGCCGAGGACCTCACCGTCGAAGACCTCAAGGCCGGTGGCGCGCAATCGCTGCCCAAACTGCATGGCGCCTTGCTGAAAAACGAACAGGACGTGCACCTGTTCGAACGGCTGGCCTTCATGGCGCGCGGGCAGCGCTAGGGGCGCTCACAGGGCCCGGGCACCCGAGTCTTTTTGGTCACATTTCCAAAGAGCCGACCCGCCCAAGCCCCGCACACCAAGGAAAATTCTTTCTTTTCCACGAAATGCTGCATAACCTGAGCTTGGTTAAGAGGCGAAAACGCCCGGACCCAAGACAAGAATAGGCAGGCAGTATTCATGACACGTTCAGACGCGCTTGGTGTGCGCCCTCTCTTGGCGTCGGATCGCTCCGAATGGGGTGATTTGTGGACGTCCTATCTGGAATTCTACGAAACGTCGCGCCCACCCGCGCTTTACGACACCTATTTCGCCCGGCTTCTGGGGGATGATCCGCAGGACTTTCATTGCCTGGTGGCCGAACAGGACGGCAAGCTTGTCGGGCTCACGCATTACGTCTTTCATCGCCACGGCTGGAGCGTTGAGAACGTCTGCTACCTGCAAGACCTCTATGCCAGACCGGATGTGCGCGGCACGGGCGTCGGGCGCAAGCTGATCGAAGGCGTGTACAGTGCCGCCGATGCGATGGGCTGCCCTTCGGTCTATTGGCTGACACAGGAGTTCAACGCCGAGGCGCGTACGCTGTATGATCGCATCGGCAAAGTGACCCCGTTCATCAAGTATCAGCGCCGATGAAAAAGGTTCGCCGTTTCGCTCTTCCGCTTGTATTGTTGCTGACCGCCTGCGTGCCCGTCACGCCCGGTGACACGGCGACGCGGGCCTTGCCGCCGTCCGACCCGTTGCCCCCGATGAAAACCTTCGGAGCACCGCGCCCCGAACAGCCGGTCCGCTCCAACAACGATCTGGCCCTCGATTTTGTCGAGCTCAGCTTTCAACTGGAATCCGGGCGGGCGTTGCCCGTGTTCACGCGGTTCGAAGGCCCGATTACCGTGCGCGTCACGGGCGATCCCTCGCCATCGCTGGCCCCGGACCTCAAGCGCTTGCTCTTTCGGTTGCAAAGCGAGGCAGGCATCGACATCGCCGAAGACCCGGACGCCGCACAACCCAGCATCACCATTCAGGCGGTCAGCCGGGAGGACATTCGCCGCGCCCTGCCCGAAGCGGCATGCTTTGTTGTGCCCAACATCACATCTATCGATCAATACAAACCCAACCGGCGCAGCCCGCGCACCAGCTGGAGCACCCTGCGCACGCGCGAGCACCTGGCAATTTTCCTGCCAAATGACGTAAGCCCCCAGGAAGTGCGCGACTGTCTGCACGAAGAACTGGCGCAAGCCATCGGCCCGCTCAACGATCTCTACCGATTGCCGAACTCCGTCTTTAATGACGACAATGTGCACACGGTCCTGACCGGTTTCGACATGCTGATGCTGCGCGCTTATTATGCGCCCGAATTGCGGTCCGGCATGACACGCGGCGACGTCTCTGAGCGCCTGCCCGCCGTCTTGTCGCGCATCAATCCGCAAGGCGACAGGCTGCCCGCCAACTATGCCACACGCACACCCCGTGCCTGGAGCGATGCCATCCAGACGGCGCTGGGGCCCGACAACAGCCTCGCAGAGCGTCACAGCGCTGCCGACGCGGCGCTGACCATCGCAAGTGCGATGCAATGGCGGGATCATCGCCGCGCGTTTGCCCATTACGCCAAGGGCCGCCTTTTGGTCAGCACGGATCCCAGTGCTGCGCAGACACATTTTCGTGCGGCGGATCACTACTATGCCGCGACGGTCGGGGCAGATCTGCACCGCGCCTACGTTGCCACGCAACTGGCCGCCTACGCGATCACCCATGGCGACGGCGACAGCGCCATGGCCATTCTGAACCCGCATGTTGACCAAGCTGCCCAGAACGAAAACGCCGCCCTTTTGTCCACCCTGTTGCTGCTGCGCGCCGAGGCGCTTGATCTTCAGGGGCGCGGCAACGAGGCACGCACCGTCAGACTGGACAGCCTTGGTTGGGCACGGTACGGGTTCGGGTCTGACTGGGCTGTCCAATCCAAGATGCGCGAAATCTCATCGCTGAACCCGCGCAAAGGTTGAACGCTCGCTTCCAAGGCTCTGAAAGGCCAATGAAATGATCGTAATTGCAGCGGCTCTTCTTGGGGCTATCCTTGGTGGAATGAAAGCCCGCAAACGGGGCGGCAATCGCCTCGATATCGCCCAATACGCGGCGGCGCATGCGCTGGCCTTCACCGTGGTGGGACTGATTGCCACAGTCGTCATAGATCGCATGCTGAGCAGCTGAAATGTTTCTGCCCTTCTTTGAAAGCCTGCGAAAGAACGGCGTGCCGGTCAGCCTGCGCGAATTCCTCGCCTTTCTGGAAGCCATGAAAGCCGGGCTCGCGACCTATGATGTCGAGGCGTTCTATTACCTCGCCCGCACCAGCATGGTCAAAGACGAGCGCAACATCGACAAGTTCGACCGCGCCTTTGCCGCAGCCTTTGACGGGCTGGAACAGATCAGCACCGAACAGGTGCTGGAGGCCGTAGATATCCCGCAGGACTGGCTGGAAAAGCTAGCCGAAAAGCATCTGAGCGCCGAGGAGCGCGCCGAGATCGAAGCCATGGGTGGCTTTGACAAGCTCATGGAAACGCTCAAGAAACGGCTTGAGGAGCAAAAGGGCCGCCATCAGGGTGGCAGCAAATGGATTGGCACCGCTGGCACATCGCCGTTCGGCGCCTACGGCTACAATCCCGAAGGGGTGCGGATCGGTCAGGACAAATCCCGCCACCAGCGCGCGACCAAGGTCTGGGACAAGCGCGAATTCAGGAACCTCGACGACACGGTCGAACTGGGCACGCGCAATATTAAGGTGGCCCTCAAACGCCTGCGCCGCTGGGCCCGCGACGGGGCCGCCGAAGAGTTGGATCTGAACGGGACAATCCGGGCCACCGCCGAACACGGATACCTCGACGTGAAAACGCGGCCCGAACGGCGCAATGCGGTCAAGGTTCTGCTGTTCCTCGATATCGGCGGCAGCATGGATCCGCATGTCAAAGTGGTCGAAGAATTGTTTTCGGCCGCCAGATCCGAGTTCAAGCATCTTGAACATTTCTATTTCCACAACTGCCTTTACGAAGGCGTCTGGCGCGACAATCGCCGCCGCTGGGATGCCCAGATCCCGACCCATGATATCCTGCGCACCTATGGCCATGACTACAAATGCATCTTTGTGGGCGACGCCAGCATGTCCCCTTACGAGATCGCCTATCCCGGCGGCGCCAACGAACACTGGAACGCCGAAGCCGGACAGGTCTGGCTGGAACGCGCCCGCGATCAATGGCAATCGAACCTCTGGATCAATCCGGTGCCCGAGAACTATTGGGGCTATACCCACTCGATCCAGATGATCCAGGAGATCTTTGGGCGTGACGCCATGGTGCCGATGACACTCGAAGGGCTCAGCCGCGGGATCAAGACGCTCACCCGTTAGACCGACGATGCCGCGTTCGGCGCGTCGTTTGCGCGCAGAGCCGCATTGGCCAGTGCGATTTGGTGAACGGGACGCTTGCCCAAAGGCACCTTACGCCCCATATCCACTCTATGTTCAAGGTTGCACCGATCCTGCTTGCACTGCTTTATGGTCTGGCGATGTTCCGCTTTTCCATGTGGCGCACTGCGCGCGAGCTTGACGAGAAATCGACCGAGTTGATGGACCCCATGCTGCGCCAGATGTGTGACCAGTTGGCCGGCGCGCTCGAAATTGATCGGGTCCGGGTCTACATCTATGAAATCGCACCGGTGAACGGGCTTGCCGCGCCGGATGGTCGGATTTTCATCACCCGCGGGTTCTACAACAAGTTCAAGGAAGGGGCTGTCTCGGCCTCCGAAATGGCCAGTGTCATCGCCCATGAACTGGGGCACGTGGCGCTGGGACACAGCCGCCGCCGGATGATCGATTTTTCCAGCCAGAATGCTTTGCGCACGGCGCTTGCGATGGTCCTGTCGCGGTTCATTCCCGGTGTGGGCGTCTGGATTGCCAATGGACTGACGTCATTGCTGGCCGCACGGCTGTCGCGCAGTGATGAGTACGAGGCAGACGCCTACGCAGCCGCCCTGTTGACCAAGGCGGGCATCGGCATTGAGCCGCAAATCGCCCTTTTTGAAAAGCTTGAAGCCCTGACCCAGTCCAATGCGGGTCGCGCGCCAGCCTGGCTGCTGAGCCACCCGATGACCCATGACCGGGTGCAGGCGCTAAAGGATTTGCGCGACAAATGGCAGATCGCGCCCTGACCTCAGGCGCGCTCGATCGTTTTGCCAAATCGCGGCAGTCGGGCCTTTTTCATCAGCTTGCGCATGGTCCAGTCTTCGCCTGACAAGCGCCGCGCTTCTGCGAGCACTGCTTCGGCCACAGGGATCACGCGGTCCGGGTTCGCCTCGGCGCAGCCTTGCAG